>NZ_JBEOWQ010000027.1:0-78435 GCF_040296145.1 Micromonospora sp. NPDC002296 | reverse complement strand
GGTCGTCACGGCGGGCCCGCGACGGAACCGGGGGCACCGGCCGGAGCGCTGGCCGGGCGGGCGACCAGCGCGTACCCGTCGTCGCGGCGGCGCACCATGCCCAGCTCCTCCAGCAGGGAGAGCTTGCGCAGGACGGTCCGCAGGTCCACGCCGGCGCGGGCGGCCAGCCGGTCCACGTCGACCGCTCCGCGCCGGGGCATCGACTCCAGCACCAGCGCCGCCTCGTCGTCGAGCAGGTCCCGGGGCTGTTGCGGGGCACGGGCCGGTGGTGCCAGGTCGGCGCCGATGCGGCCCACCTCCTCCAGCACGTGCGCCACGCCGGTGACCAGTCTCGCCGACGGCTGCTCGCGCAGCAGTTCGTGGGCACCCACCGACATGGCGGAGGTGACCGGGCCGGGTACCACCATCGGGCGCCGGCCGACCGCGAGGGCCCGGTTGAACGTCTGGGTCGCGCCGCTGCGCGCCGCCGCCTCCACCAGCACCGTGCCCAGCGTCGCCGCCGCGATCACCCGGTTGCGGATGAGGAACCGGGGACGGAACGGCTCGGCGCCCGGCATCCACTCGCTGACCAGCAGCCCGGTCTCGGCGATCCGGTCGAACAGGCCCGCGTTGCCCATCGGGTACGGCCGGTCGATCCCGCAGGCGAGCACCGCCACCGTCAGCCCGCCGGCGTTGAGCGCGCCCCGGTGCGCCGCGGCGTCGATGCCGAAGGCGCCCCCGGAGACCACCGTCCAGTCCCGGTCGGCCAGCCCGTAGCCGAGCTCGGTGGCCACGTGCAAGCCGTACCCCGTGGCGGCCCGGGCGCCGACCACCGCGACCGACCGGTCCAGCGCCTCCCGGAGCGGCCAGCCGCCGCGCGTCCAGAGGCAGAGCGGGGGAGCGGTCTCCCGGTCCACCCGCCGGGTGGCGCCCGGCAGGACCATCCGGCGCAGGTCCTCCACCCGGGCCGGCCACTCCCCGTCGTCGGGGGTGACGATCCGGGCACCCAACCGCTGCGTACGGGCCAGGGCGTCGGCCGCCACGGTCCGGGCGTCCCCCTCCCGGGACCGGGCCGTCACGGCGGCACGCAGCCACTCCTCGGGTGCCCCGCCGTCGAGCAGCAGGTCCAGCGCGTCCGCCGGGCCCAGCTCGTCGACCAGCCCGTGCACCGACCGGGTGCCGGGCTCGGCGAGCCAGGTCAACGCCACCCGGGCCAGCAGGTCCTCCTCGGTGTTCACGCCGCGTCCCCCGTCCTGAGCTGGATGGCCTCCCGGACGTCGTCGGAGTGCGGCCGGTCCCGCCCGTCGAGGTCGGCGACGGTCCACGCCATCCGGATGATCCGGTCGAAGCCGCGCGCCGACAGCGAGCCGGAGTCGAGCCGGCCGCGCAGCTCGCGGGTGTCCCGGTCGGGCAGCCGCCAGGGCGGACGGCGCAGCCGGGGACCGGGGACCTCCGCGTTGACCCGCCAGCCGGCGTCCGCCCAACGCTCGGCGGAGGCCCGGCGGGCGGCGGCCACCCGGGCCGCGACGGCGGCCGACGCCTCCTCGGTCATCGTGGCCTCCATCAACTCCACCGCCCGCAAGGGTGGCAGGGTGACCTGCACGTCGATCCGGTCCAGCAGCGGGCCGGAGAGCCGGCCGAGATAGCGCCGCCGGGCCAGTGGGGAGCACTCGCAGTAGGTGTCCCCGGCCGGCTTCGCGCAGGGGCAAGGGTTGGCGGCTAGCACCAGTTGCGTCCGGGCCGGGTACTCGGTGCCACCCCGGCTGCGGGCGAGCTGTACCCGGCCGTGCTCCAGCGGCTGACGCAGCGCTTCCAGCGAGCCCTTGCCGAACTCGGGCGCCTCGTCGAGGAAGAGCACCCCGCGGTGGGCGAGCGACACCGCACCGGGGCGGGCCAGCCCCGACCCGCCGCCGACCAGCGAGGCCACCGTCGCGGTGTGGTGCGGTGCCTGGAACGGCGGCCGGCGCAGCAGTCGGCCGCCGGCCGGCAGCAGCCCGGCGATCGAGTGCAGCGCGGTGACCTCCAGCGCCGCCTCGTCGTCCAGCTCGGGCAGGATGGACGGCAGCCGCTCGGCGAGCATCGTCTTGCCGGCCCCGGGCGGCCCGAACAGCGCCAGGTGGTGCCCGCCCGCGGCGGCCACCTCCAGGGCCCGCCGGCCGAGCGCCTGCCCGGCCACGTCGGCCAGGTCCGGCCCGTCGGGGCCGGCGGACGGCACCGGGGCGGGCGGCTCGATCAGCGGTGTGCCGTCCCGGACGAACTCGACCAACCGGTGGAGCGTGTCCACGGCGCGGACCCGGACGCCCGGGACGACCGCAGCCTCGGCCGCGTTGTCGGCCGGGACGATCACCCGCTCCAGGCCGGCCCGCGCTGCGGCGGCCACCATCGGCAGCACCCCACGCACCGGCCGGACGGTGCCGTCGAGACCCAGTTCGCCGAGGACCACCACCCGGTCCAGCGCCAGCAGCGGCAGCTCCCCGGAGCCGCCGAGCAGTGCCACGGCGATCGCCAGGTCGAAGGCCGAGCCGAACTTCGGCATCGTGGCCGGAAGCAGGTTGAGGGTGATCCGTCGGTTCGGCCACCGCTGGCCGGAGTTGACGACCGCGGCGCGGACCCGGTCGCGCGCCTCGTGCAGGGCGGTGTCGGGCAGTCCGGAGATCACCACGGCCGGCAACCCCGGCGCGAGGTCCGCCTCCACCTCCACCACGTGCCCGGCCACCCCGACCAGGCCGACGCAGAGCACCTTCGCGTAGCTCACGCCTGGCAGCCCATCTCAGAACGCACCCTTGAGGTGCTCGACCCGGGCCGCGCCCGCGTCGGGCAGCTCGACCGACAGCACGTCGAACCGCACCTCGTCAGCGGTGGTGCGGGTCTCCGCGAGCCAGCGGGCGGCCAGCCCCCGCAGCCGCCGCGCCTTCGCCGGCACGACCGCCTCGGCCGGCGTGCCGAAGTCGGCGGTGCGTCTCGTCTTCACCTCGCAGAAGGCGAGCACCGCGCCGTCCCAGGCGATGATGTCGATCTCGCCGGCCGGGCAGCGCCAGTTCTGGGCGACCGGGTGTAGCCCCGCCCCGATCAGGTGTCGGACGGCGCATCGCTCCCCGTACGCGCCGACCGCCTGGTTCCGCTTCGTCATGCGTCGCACCATGCCGGGCCCGGCAGCCCGCCGGGGGGAGCCTGTGGACGACGGGGCTGCTGTGGACGAGCGGACGATCATGCCCCCTGCGTGCTATGGACGGCCGTGCCGCCGGTGTCCGCGACGGGGGTGGGCGAGGAGGCGGCCCCGCGCGGTCCGGTGCCGTTCGGGAGGAAGCCGGCATCCGGATGGCGCGGGGGTACGACTGTCACATACGGTGCCCGTCGTGAACGCACGACGGAGCTTTCCCGATGATCAGGAGTCGAGCTGGTACCCCGGCGAGCGCGGGTACGGCGAGCCGGACTGGCGCCCGCCGGGCGACGACCGCTATCCAGCGGACGAGTTTCGCGTCTCGGACCAGCGCGGGGACACCGGTGAGCGACGCTATGACGAGCTGACAGACCCGCCCGTCGGCCGGTATGCCGAGGCCGGGCGGCACGGGGCGGACGACGCGTTCGGGCTCCCCGACACCGACACCGACAGTTACCGGCCGTCACGGTCGAGGCGGGCCGACGTCGGCTCGTTCGGGGTGTCGGTGGACGAGCTCGCTGCGGAGCGGGAGGCGCGCCGGGCGGCCCGGGCCGCCGAGAGCGGGCTGTCCGCCGGGTCGCGGGGCGCGGATCCCGCCCTGCCGGGCGGCCAGAGCTCCGGCGCGTTCCCGTCGCCTGCCGTCGAGCGCGCCGTCGAGTTTCCGCTGACCGTCGGCCAGCGGCCCAAGCCGGTCTCCGGCGCCCCGTACGACGCGGCCCCCCGGGAGACCCCGCCCGAGTCGGACCCGCTCGGCGTCGACCCGGTCGGGCGCAGGTCGGAACCCGGCCGCTCCGTGCCGCTCGGCAGCTACCCGATCGTCGACCCGAACCGCCCTATGGAGGCGGACCGCCCGGGCGGTCCGGACCGGGCTGCGGCCCCCGGCCCGGCGGCCGAGGCGGGGCGCTCGATCGAGGCGGGGCGCTCGATCGAAGCGGGGTACGGGGCCGAGGCGGGGCGCTCGGCCGAGACGGGACCGGCGGCCGGGACGGGACCGGCGGCCGGGACGCCGCACCCGCTGGAGATGCCGACCGGGCCGATGCCCTCCATGGCCGTCCGGCCGGATCTACCCCCGTCGGCCCTGGACCCGGCGTACGCCCCGGACGGGCTGCGCCGCCCCGGCCCGCCGCAGTCCGACGGCGTCTATCGGACCCGCCGCCCGGCGCTGGCGGTGTTGATCGCGCTGCTGGTGGTGATCTTCGAGGTCCCGGCCCTGCGGGTGCTGCGGCACGGCGTGCTCGGCGATCCGCTCTCCGCCGCCGACGTCGTGGTGGGCATCTTCCTGGTAGCCGGGCTGCCGATCTTCGGCGTCGGGCTCTACGGGCTGCGTACCGGCGGGCTCGCGCTCGCCGAAGGCAGCCGGGGCTGGCTGCGTCCGCCGACGGCATACCTCACGGTCGGCCTGGTGCTCTTCGTCGCGGCGGCCCTCGCCACCCGCTGACCGGAGGGCCGCGCAGAGGCGTACACTGGTCGACTGGCGACCGCCGCACGCGGTCGACCTCGCGCGCCCTCCCCACGCCTCGTCGTGGGGCGGCGGCCTCCCTGGTCCCGATCTTGGTCGGGCCCGCCATGGCCGGCGACCGGGCGCCAGGACGCCCGGCCGCCGGCCGGGCGGCACAACCAGGGATCACAAGGAGTACCCACCATGGCCGTCGTGACCATGCGTCAGCTGCTGGAGAGCGGTGTCCACTTCGGGCACCAGACCCGGCGCTGGAACCCGAAGATGAAGCGCTTCATCTTCACCGAGCGCAACGGTATCTACATCATCGACCTGCGCCAGACCCTCGACTACATCGAGAAGGCGTTCGAGTTCATCCGCAACACCGTCGCCGAGGGCGGCAGCATCCTCTTCGTCGGCACCAAGAAGCAGGCGCAGGAGGCCATCGCCGAGCAGGCGACCCGGGTCGGCCAGCCGTACGTGAACCACCGCTGGCTCGGTGGCATGCTGACCAACTTCCAGACGGTTTACAAGCGGCTGCAGCGGATGAAGGAGCTGGAGGCGCTGGGTGACCTGAGCGGCACCGCCGCCGGTTACACCAAGAAGGAGACCCTGCAGCTCTCCCGCGAGAAGATCAAGCTGACCCGTACCCTGGGTGGTCTGCGGGACATGCAGAAGCTTCCGGCCGCGGTCTGGATCGTCGACACCAAGAAGGAGCACATCGCCGTCGACGAGGCCCGCAAGCTGGGCATCCCGGTGATCGCGGTGCTCGACACCAACTGCGACCCGGACGAGGTCGACTTCCCGATCCCGGGCAACGACGACGCGATCCGCTCGGCCGAGCTGCTGACCAGGGTCGTGGCCGCCGCCGTCGCCGACGGCCTGATCGCCCGTTCGGGCCGTCGCCGGGGCGGCGACGAGAAGCCGGAGCCGGGCCAGGTCGGCACCGACGAGCCGCTGGCCGAGTGGGAGCGCGAGCTGCTCGAGGAGCCGAAGAAGGCCGACGAGCAGCCCGCGCAGCCGACCGAGCAGCCCGCGCAGCCGGCACAGTCGGCCGAGCAGCCGGCGCAGCCCGCCGAGCAGCCCGCGCAGCCGACCGAGCAGCCCGCCGAGCAGCCGGCGACCGCCGCCGCGGAGTGACCGCACCGCCGTTCCCCGCCGTCCGGGAAACCGGACGGCGGGGAACGGCAGGTACGCCGGGCACAGCCGGCCCGGATCCGGGTAACCGGGACCCTGAACATCCCACCCGCTGTCTCAAGACCGAAGAGAGAGTCATGTCCAACTTCACCGCCGCGGACGTCAAGAAGCTCCGCGACCTCACCGGCGCCGGCATGATGGACTCCAAGAAGGCGCTGACCGAGGCCGAGGGCGACTTCGACAAGGCCATCGAGATCCTGCGCGTCAAGGGCGCGAAGGATGTCGGCAAGCGGGCCGGCCGGACGGCCGCCAACGGCCTGGTCGCGCACTCGGGCAAGGCGCTGCTGGAGCTCAACTGCGAGACCGACTTCGTCGCCAAGAACGACGCCTTCATCGTGCTGGCCCAGCAGCTCGTCGAGCACGGCGAGGGCAGCGGCGCGAACACCGCCGAGGAACTGCTCGCCAGCACGATCGACGGCAAGCCGGTCGCCGACCTGATCCAGGAGCAGTCCGCCAAGATCGGCGAGAAGCTGGTGCTCAACCGCTTCGCCAAGCTGGACGGCACCGTCGCGGTCTACCTGCACCGCAAGAGCCAGGACCTGCCGCCGGCCGTCGGCGTGCTGGTGGAGTACGCCGGCAAGACCGACGAGGCCGGTGACGCCGACGCCCGTGGCGTGGCCATGCAGATCGCGGCGATGCGGCCGAAGTACCTGACCCGCGACGAGGTTCCGGCCGACGTCGTCGAGGCGGAGCGGCGGATCGCCGAGCAGACCGCCCGCGAGGAGAACAAGCCCGAGGCGGCGCTGCCGAAGATCATCGAGGGTCGGGTCAACGCCTTCTTCAAGGACTACGTCCTGGTCGAGCAGGCCTCGGTCGCCGACAACAAGAAGACCGTGAAGCAGTTGCTGGCCGACGCCGGCATCGAGGTGACCCGCTTCCTGCGGTTCGAGGTCGGCCAGGCCTGAGCCGCCGGTCGGGCGTGACGCGCCCGCGGGCAGGGAACGTCGACAGGGAGGCCGCTGGTGTACGTGACAGGCACCGCGGCCTCCCTGTCGCATAGGGTCAGCGACGGCAGGTACGCGGTAACCGGCGCACGTGTGGTGCGCGTGGGGAGGGACGGGGCGGATGACGCAGGTTGTTGGTGACCGGAGCCTGGAAGCGGATGATCCGACCGCCCCGCCGCCCGGCCGGGCCCGTCGGGTGGTGCTGAAGCTCTCCGGCGAGGTCTTCGGCGGCGGGGCGATCGGCGTCGACCCGGACGTCGTGCAGGCCATCGCCCGGCAGATCGCCACCGTGGTCCGCCGCGGCGTGCAGGTCTCGGTGGTGGTCGGCGGCGGCAACTTCTTCCGCGGCGCGGAGCTGCAGAAGCGCGGTATGGACCGGGCCCGCGCCGACTACATGGGCATGCTGGGCACCGTGATGAACTGCCTCGCCCTCCAGGACTTCCTGGAGAAGGAGGGCATCGAGACCCGGGTGCAGAGCGCGATCACGATGGCCCAGGTCGCCGAGCCGTACATCCCGCTACGCGCCATCCGGCACCTGGAGAAGGGCCGTGTGGTCATCTTCGGCGCCGGCGCGGGCATGCCGTACTTCTCCACCGACACCGTGGCCGCCCAGCGCGCGTTGGAGATCCGCGCCGATGTGGTCCTGATGAGCAAGAACGGCGTGGACGGCGTCTACTCCGCCGACCCCCGGATCGACCCGACCGCCAGCAAGTTCGACTCGATCACCTTCTCCGAGGTGCTGCGCCGCAACCTGCGGGTGGCCGATGCCGCCGCGTTCAGCCTCTGTATGGAGAACGGCCTGCCGATGCTGGTCTTCGGCGCGCAGGGCGAGGACACGATCATCCGTGCGGTGGGTGGCGACAAGATCGGCACCCTGATCACCGCCTGAGCGGCCGGCGGCCGGCGAGCGACGGTCCTCCGGAGACGACAGCACAGCCCACCACGAACACAAGAAGGAGGCGAGGAGACCGGTGATCGACGACACCCTCCTCGAGGCCGAGGAGAAGATGGAGCGTGCGATCGAGCACGCCAAGGAAGAGTTCGGCGCCATCCGCACCGGTCGCGCCAACGCCGCCATGTTCTCCAAGGTCATCATCGACTACTACGGCACCCCGACGCCGCTGCCCCAGATGGCGTCCATCGGGGTCCCCGAGCCCCGCATGGTGATCATCAAGCCGTACGACAACTCGCAGATCGGCGCCATGGAGAGGGCGATCCGCGACTCCGACCTCGGCCTCAACCCGAACAACGAGGGCAACCAGCTCCGCATCCTCGTCCCGCAGATGACCGAGGAGCGGCGCCGCGAGATGACCAAGGTCGCCCGGCACAAGGGCGAGGAGGCCAAGGTGGCCATCCGCAACATCCGCCGCAAGGGCAAGGAAGAGCTGGACCGGCTCGTCAAGGACGGCGAGGTCGGCGAGGACGACGGCCGCCGCGCCGAGAAGGACCTCGACGACCTGACCCAGAAGTACGTCGCAAGCGTCGACGAGTTGGTCAAGCACAAGGAGACCGAGCTCCTGGAGGTCTGACCCGTGACCGGCCGGGCCGGTCGCGTGACCTGCCGTGGCACCGGTGTGCCGTCGCCGTCTGGCGGCGGGACGCCGGTGCCTTCGTCGTCGCGGGCCGCTGCCGCCCTCTGTGGGCGGCCACCAGGCCACCACCCGGGCCTTCGCCGGGCGGGAAAGTCCGCGCACCGTCGCCGGCCGGCGACGGTGGCCCATCGTCCGCCCGGTCCGGGCGGCCGGTGCAGTAGGCTCGGCACGATTCCGACCACCACGCGGTGAACGGTCGGAATCGGCCGGCCGTCAGGCCGGTCAACCGGACGGAACTGTTGTTGTAGGGGATGGTCTTGGTCGTACGTCATGTGGTGAACCCCGTACCGCGTCCGTCCGGTGCGTGATGTCCCACCTCGACCCCTACCGCAGCGCCGAGCCTCGAGGCTGGGACCAGCCGGACGCCCCTGCCGTGCTTCCCTGGCCCGACCGTGACCTCGAACCAGGGCATTGGGCCCACAGCGCCGCCAGCGACGCGTACCCGCCCTCGGCCCCTGACACGCTCGGCGCCACCGCGACCGACCCGATCGCGCCGGCCGCGATCGGCACGTCCGAGCCCGAGGGCCGGGCCGGGTCGCGCCGGCCGGCACCGTTCGACGAGGACCTCACCGACCCGTACGGCGCCCGCCCGCTGCCCGGCGGCGACGAGCCGGTCTGGCCCGGCCTCCCCGAGGTCGGGGACCCGGGTGACGCCGACCGGGACCGCCCGGCCGGCCCCGGTCACCCCGCCTGGCCGGTCGACGAGCCCGTCGCCGGGCGCGAGTCGGCCCCGCCGCCGCACCGGCCGGGGGAGCCCTCCGCGACGGTGGCCGGCGGCGGCGCGGAGCCGGGGCCGCCCCGGGGCCGGCGGCAGCCCGGGCGTCGGCGGGCCAGCGCGGACCGCCCGCCCACCCAACAAAGCCCGCCCAGCCGCGCGGGACGCAACCTGCCCGCCGCGATCGGGGTGGGCATCGGTCTCGGCACGTCCGTGCTGGTGCCACTCTTCTTCTACCTGCCCGCCTTCCTGTTCGTGCTCGCCGCCGCCATCGCGATCGGCACCTGGGAGATGACCCGAGCTGTTCGCCGTGGCGGGGCCCATCCGCCCCTGGTGCCGCTGCTCACCGGCGGCGTGGTCACGGTCGGTCTGGCCTGGTTCGCCGGCCCGGACGCGCTCAGCCTCGGACTGCTGGTGACCGTGCTGGGCACGATGGTCTGGCGGCTGGGCGACGGCCCGGGCAACTACCAGCGCGACCTGACGGCGGCCACCCTGATCGCGGTCTACGTGCCGTTCCTCGGCGGGTTCGCGGCGATGCTCGCCGCAGCGCCCGGCGACGGGCACCTTCGGGTGCTGGTCACCCTGGTCGCGGTGGTGCTCTCCGACACCGGCGGGTACGCCGCCGGGGCCAACTTCGGCAAGCACCCGATGGCCCCCTCGATCAGTCCGAAGAAGTCCTGGGAGGGCTTCGCCGGGTCGGTCACCGCCGCCGCCCTCGGCAGCGCCCTGCTGATCTGGCTGCTGTTCGACGTGGCCCCATGGTGGGGTGCGCTGTTCGGGGTGGCCGTCTCCTGCGCGGCGGTCCTCGGCGACCTGGCGGAGTCAATGATCAAGCGGGATCTCGGCGTGAAGGACATGAGCAACCTGCTGCCTGGCCACGGTGGCCTGATGGACCGCCTTGACTCGATCCTGTTCGCGGTTCCCACCGCGTACCTGCTGCTGGCCGTGTTCGTGCCGGTGGTGGGCTGAGGCATGGATCACGCCGGGCACCCCGTGCCGACCGCCCGGTCGGGGGCGATTCGGCACCTCCGGCCAGGCGCGTCGTCCGTTCGGCGTGGGAGACTGGAAGCGCCATGACGAGCCTTCCGCTGATTCCCGTTGCCCCGGACGCCCCCGCCGCACGCCGCGCGGCCATGCCGCCCCGTCACCTCGCCGACCTCGACCTGGCCGGTCGGCAGGCGCTGGTCACCGAGCTGGGCGAGCCGGCGTTCCGCGCGAAGCAGATCTCCACCCACTACTTCGGCCGGCTGGTTCGCGACCCCGCGGGGATGACCGACCTGCCCGCCGCCACCCGGGATCGGCTGGCCGGCGCGCTGTTGCCCACCCTGCTCACCCCGGTTCGCGAGCTGGCCTGCGACGACGGGGCCACCCGCAAGGCGCTCTGGCGGCTGCACGACGGCTCGCTGGTGGAGAGCGTGCTGATGGGCTACCCGGACCGGGTCACCGTCTGCATCTCCAGCCAGGCCGGCTGCGGGATGGCCTGCCCGTTCTGCGCGACCGGCCAGGCCGGTCTGACCCGTAACCTCTCCACCGCCGAGATCGTCGACCAGGCGGTCTACCTGGCAGGCGTGGCCGCCTCCGGCGCGGTCGTCGGCTCCCCGTCACGGCTGTCCCACGTCGTGTTCATGGGGATGGGCGAGCCGCTGGCCAACTACTCGCGGGTGATCGCGGCGATCCGCCGGCTGGTCGCCCCCGCCCCGGACGGGCTCGGGTTGTCCCAGCGGCACATCACCGTCTCCACGGTCGGCCTGGTCCCGGCCATGCGCCGCCTGGCCAGCGAAGACCTGTCGGTGACCCTTGCGTTGTCCCTGCACGCGCCCGATGATGAGCTGCGCGACGAGCTCGTGCCGGTCAACCAGCGCTGGAAGGTGGCCGAGGTGCTGGACGCAGCGTGGGACTACGCCGCCCGGACGGGGCGCCGGGTGTCCATCGAGTACGCGATGATCAAAAATGTGAACGATCAGCCGTGGCGGGCCGACCTCCTCGGCCGGTTGCTGGCCGGCAAGCTGACCCACGTCAACCTCATTCCGCTCAACCCGACGCCGGGCAGCCGGTGGGACGCGAGTCCCAAGCCGGTCGAGCGGGAGTTCGTCCGGCGTCTGCGCGCCGCCGGGGTGTCCACGACGGTGCGGGACACCCGGGGGCGCGAGATCGACGGCGCCTGCGGGCAGCTCGCCGCGGCCGAGGACAACGACACCGACGCGCCGCAGGAGGCGACGGCGTGACCGGGCGTAGCGAACGAGACCAGGAGACATAGTGGCGAGTCAGGGTCAGCGTTTCCGGCGTAAGGCGCTCCGTCGGGGCTACAAGGTCGACGAGGTGGACGCCTTCCTGGACCGGGTCGAGGCGACGCTCGCCGGACAGCCGGTCGGCGCGCCCGTGGCCTCCCAGGAGGTCCACGACGTGGTCTTCCGGGTCCGCTTCAACGGCTACGACGAGTGGCAGGTCGACCTGCACCTCGACCGGGTCGAGCGGCAGCTGGCCGAGCTGGAGGAGCGCGGCGGCGTGGTCAGCCGTGGCACCGACTCCGGGATGTCCGACCGACTCGGCCCGTCGAACCGGATGGGCCCGCCGATGCGTGACGACCGCGGGCCCGTGCCGATGCGTGACGACCGTGGCCCGGTCCCGATGCATGACGACCGTGGCCTGCGTGACGACCGTGGGCCTGTGCCGATGCGTGACGACCGTGGGCCCGTGCCGATGCGTGACGACCGTGGCCCGGTCCCGATTCCTGGACACCGTGGCCCGGTGCCGATGCGTGATGACCGTGGGCCCGTCCCGATGCGTGACGACCGTGGACCCGTGCCGATGCGTGACGACCGTGGCCCCGCGCCCGTGCCGCCCCGACCGATGCCCGCGCAGGCCGGTCCGCCCGCCGACCGGTACGGCCGCTACGACGAGCCGAGCGGCGCCTTCGCCGCGGGTGGCTACGACGCCCCGCGCGGCGGGTACGACACCCCACGCGGCCCGGGTGGCCCGGGTGGCCCCGGCCCGATGGGCCCCGGCGTGGGCCCTGGCCCCGGTCCCGGCGTGCCTGGCCCGGGCGCGGGCCACGGCCACGGCGGCCCCCCGCCGCGGGGGCTGCCCGCCGGGACGGGTGGCTACGGCCCAGACGGCCGGTTCGACGGCTTCGAGGCGGGCCGGCACGGTCGGGCCGACATGACCGCCGAGATCCGGATGCCCGAGCGGGACCTGCGTGAGCTGCGCGGTCGCGGCCCGGCCGGGCCGCCGGCCCTGCCGCAGCAGCCGCCCGGTGGCCCGCCGATGGGCGGGCCGTCCCCGGTCGCCGGCCCGCCGGTGGGTGGCCCGCCGCCGATGGCCGGCCCGCCGATGGCCGGCCCCCCCGGCGGCGACCTCCACCGCGTGGACCAGATCCGCCGCAGCTTCCAGGTGCGCCGCTTCGGCAGCGGGTACGACCCGGAGCAGGTCGACCGGCTCTTCGACGGCATCCTCGGCGGCATGACCGGCCGCGGTCCGATGCCGGTCAACCCGAAGGACCTGGACACCCTGCGCTTCGGCCTGGTGCCTGGCGGCTACTTCGAGGCGGAGGTCGACGCGGCACTGAAGGATGTCCAGGACATCCTCTTCGGTCGCTGACCGGCAGCAGTCGGGTTCCGACGCCGACGTACGACGAGGGCCCGTCCCCTGCTCAGCAGGGTGACGGGCCCTCGGTGCCTGACGTGGTCGGCGGGCGGCCGGTCGTGGTCAGGAGCGCAGGCCGTTGCGCCGCAGCACCGCGTCGCCGATGACAACGGCCAGCAGCAGCACGGCCAGGCCGACCAGCCAGATGTCCTCGACCCTGCCTTCGTGGTTGCCGCACAGCATCGCCAGCAACGCCAGGGCGGAGAGCACCGCGCCGATCCGCCCCGCCTTCCGGTGCCCGGGCTTGTGCTGATCTGGCGACGTCACCGGCTCGCTTCCTGCCACTGTCGGTCCTTCCCTCGCGATTCGGATCTCCGGTTAGTCTGGCACGCCCCGCGCCTGTCCTCGTCCGGTGGGGGTTTCCGGGGGTGTGCGTCCGCCGTCGGGTCCCGTCCGCCGCCGGGTGTCGTCCGGCCCGGGCACACCGGGCCGGACGGCACTACCGGCGTCGCGGGGTGCCGACGACACTGCCTCCGGTAGCGTTCTGACGTATACCTTGATTGCCTGTTTGAGGGGGACTGCGGTGCGAGTGACCGGTACGGGACATGCCAGCATGCGGATCGACACGGCCGCGGGCAGCATCCTGTGCGACCCGTGGGTCAATCCCGCCTACTTCGCGTCCTGGTTCCCGTTCCCCGACAACTCCCTGCTCGACTGGGAGGCCCTCGGCCAGGTCGACTACCTGTACGTGTCGCACCTGCACCGGGACCACTTCGACGCGGCGCACCTCAAGCGGTACGTGTCGAAGGACGCGACCGTTCTGCTGCCCGAGTTCCCCACCTCGGAGATGGAGGACGAGCTGCGGGAGCTGGGCTTCACGAAGTTCCTCCGGGCGCCGAACGAGCAGGTCGTCGAACTCGACGGCGGTCTCAAGATCATGATCCAGGCGCTAACCAGCCCCACCGACGGCCCGATCGGCGACTCCTCCCTCTGGGTCGAGTACGACGGGGTCCGGCTGCTCAACCAGAACGACGCCCGCCCGACGGACCTGAGCGTCTTCACCGAGCTGGGCCACGTGCACGCGCACATGCTCCAGTTCTCGGGCGCGATCTGGTACCCGATGGTCTACGAGCTGCCGAAGGCAGCGAAGACCGCGTTCGGCAAGCAGAAGCGGGAGCGGCAGTTCGACCGCACCTGGCGCTACATCGCCGACCTGAAGGCCGACCACGTCTTCCCGATCGCCGGCCCGCCGTGCTTCCTCGACGACACGCTGTGGCAGTTCAACGACATCCACGGCGACGAGGGCAACATCTTCCCCGACCAGTCGGTGTTCCTGTCCGAGTACGCCAAGGTCGGCGGCACCAACGGCATCGTGCTGCTGCCCGGCAGCGTCGCCGAGGTCACCACCGACGGCGCGACGACCACCCACCCGGTGCCGATCGAGGAGTTCTTCGCGAACAAGGTCGCCCACCTGGAGGAGATGCGGGAGCGCAAGCGCGGCGTCATCGAGGCGGAGAAGGCGTCCTGGCGGCACCCCGAGGTCGACGTGCTGGCCGGGATGAAGCGCCGGATCGAGCCGCTGCTGGAGGAGTCGATCTACCTGGCCAAGGGCGTCGGTGGCCCCGTCCGCTTCGACCTCGTCGGCTACGACGGGGAGAGCGTCGAGTCGATCGTGGTGGACTTCCCGGGCAAGGAGGTGCGCCCGTACGCCGAGGAGAAGGTCCGCTACCGGTTCCGCACCGACCGGGCGCTGATCGAGCACCTGCTGCACATCGGCGAGGTGGACTGGGTCAACTCGCTCTTCCTGTCCTGCCGGTTCTCCGCCGCCCGGATCGGCCAGTACAACGAGTTCGTGTACGCATTCTTCAAGTGCCTGTCCACCGAGCGCCTCCAGTACGCCGAGGGCTGGTACGACGAGCACGAGCGGAGCACCGACGCCGAGGACGTCACCCTCGGCGACTGGGTGGTGCAGCGCCGCTGCCCGCACCTGAAGGCGGACCTGACCCGGTTCGGCATCGTCGAGGGCGACCAGCTCACCTGCCAGCTGCACGGCTGGAAGTTCGACCTGCCCAGCGGCCGCTGCCTGACCAGCGTCGGTCACAAGGTCCGCGCCCACCGGGCCACCGCCGAGACCCCGACCCCCTGACCCGCCATCGCCCCACCGCCCTACCCGTTCATGATCGACGGGGTGGGCGGGCGGTGGGGTGGACGGGTCAGCGGCCCAGGTCCGTGAGGATGCGGCGGGCGGCGTTGTGGCCCGCGGCGCCGATGACGCTGCCGGCCGGGTGGCAGCCGGCGCTGCCCGCGTACACGCCGTCGACGCCGGTGGCGTAGGGCATCCGGTCGGTGAAGGAGACCGTGTTGTCGACGTGGTGGATGTGGCCGCCGGTGATGCCGAAGTGGGCCTCGATGCCGGGCGGGGGGAGCGGGACGGCGTCGGCGATCAGGTCGGCGGTGCCGGGGGCGTACCGCTCGCAGATCTCCACCAGCCGTGACACGTACCCGGGCAGGGCCTCGTCCCAGGTGGTGCCGGCCAGCTCGTAGGGGACCGACTGGACGAACAGCGCCGAGGAGTGGTGGCCGGCGGCGTCGGACAGCGACGGGTCGACGGTGGTGTGCAGGTACCACTCGATGGTCGGCTCGTCGGGCAGCCGGCCGGCCTGGACGTCCGCCCACATCGCCCGCAGCGCCGCCATCGGCGGCTCGCCCCCGCCGCCGACCAGCGACGCCGAGCCGGGCAGCAGGTGGATGGTGGAGCCGAACGGGCTCGGCGCGTCCTCGGGCAGGCAGGAGAAGCGGGGCAGCCCGGTCAGCGCCAGGTTGAGCTTGAGGGTGGTGCCGGGGCGGCGGACCGCCGCCATCCGCTGCGCCAGCGGAGCCGGCAGCGCGCCGTCGGGCAGCAGGTCGATCAGCCGGTACGGGTCGCAGGCCCCGAGCACCACCCGGGCGGCCACCTCCCGGCCGTCGGCGAGGACCACTCCGCCGGCCGTGCCGCCGTCGAGGGTGATCGCGGCGACCGGCGTCCCGGTGAGGATGCGGGCCCCGGCGGCGCGGGCGGCGTCGGCGAAGGTGCGCGACACCGTCCCCATCCCGCCCTCAGCGATCATCCAGGTGCCGTCGGAGCCGGGCAGCCGGCACATGTTGTGCACGAGGAAGTTGTGTCCGGTGCCCGGGTCGTCCGGGCCGGCGTTCAGCCCGGACAGGCCGTCGGTGACCGCGTACATGCTGACCAGCAGCTCGGAGCGGAAGTCGAAGCGGGCCAGGTGGTCGGCGACCGAGCCGCGCACCAGGTCGACGAAGACCTGCCGCAGCTCGGGCCGGACGTGTCGCTCGGCGGTCTCCTCGACCGGCAACGGCTCGGCCAGCCAGGCGGGGGCCAGGTCGTCGCGCAGGGCCGACAGCTCGGCCTGCATGGCGTCGTCGGCGGCCACGTCGGCGGGGGAGAAGAACTCCGTGAGCTGCCGCCGGGTCGCCGCGTGGTCGCTGCCCATCAGCAGGTACGGCGATCCGGCGCCGCCCGGGGTGGGCAGGAAGTAGTGCGGGTCGCGGCGCAGCACCGGGATGCGCACGTCGAGCGTGGCGAGCAGCTCCGGCGGCATCAGCCCGAGCAGGTACGACCCGGTGGAGTGGCGCAGCCCCGGCACCTTCGGGAACGGGTTCTCGGTGCGGGTCGCCCCGCCGATCACGTCGGCGGCCTCCAGCACCAGCACGTCCAGCCCGGCACGGGCCAGCAGGATCGCCGAGACCAGGCCGTTGTGCCCGGACCCGACGATCACCACGTCGGCCCGGGTCGGCAGCTCGCCCGCCCCGCTCATGCGGCCATCTCCACGGCACTCGCTCCGCTCATGCGGCCATCACCGCTGCGCTCGCTCATGCTCGGGCAGCCTAGTGCCGCGCCGCTCCCGGCGGGAGGCCGTCGCCGGTCCCGTTCGGGCCCGTTGCCATCCGCTGCCCATCGCGGCTTCTTTCCCCGTACCGCCCCGCGTCACTCACGACAGCGCAGGCCGCGCAGGTCGGCCGTCACCGGCCGGGCCGTGCGCCGCTCACTAGGCTCGCCGCCATGGGAATCCTCACCACGGAACGCCTGGTCCTGCGGGACTGGACCGCCGACCCGGACGACCTGGCCCGGATCTTCGACATCTACTCCCGGCCCGAGGTCGCCCGTTGGCTGAACGCGCCCGGCCTGCCGCTCACCGACCCGGCACAGGCGGCCGTCCGGCTCGCGACGTGGCGGGAGCGGCACGCGGGCCACGGCGACCGGTACGGAACCTGGGCGATCGAGGTCTGCGACACCGGCGTGGTGGTCGGCACGGCGCTGCTCAAGCCGCTGCCCGGCCGGGACGAGGGTGCGCTGACGGAGGACATCGAGGTGGGCTGGCACCTGCACCCCGAGGAGTGGGGCCACGGGTACGCCACCGAGGCGGCCCGGTCGCTGGTGGCCCGGGAGTTGGCGACCGGCACCCCGCAGGTCTGGGCGGTCGTGTCGCCGGGCAACGCCGCGTCGATGGCGGTGGCCCGCCGGCTCGGCATGACCCACGTGGGCCGCCGCACGGACTGGTACGGCGGCGGGGAGGTGGAGGCCTTCGTGCTCCGCCCCCGCGCCTGAGATGGTGCCGGGTGGGCAGACGCCCGTCCGGCAGGTTTCGATGGTCGAGGGTCAACGGTCGCAGCGGATCACCCGGACCGCCGAGCACCCGGTGAAGCCCCCGTGTCAGGCGGCTCCGAATCAAAGTGCTTTATTCCTCAACTTCTTGGTGGTAATGTTATCGATCAATCAACTGGCCCTCCCGGAAAGAGGCCCCGCGCTGCTCAAGTCCATTGCCCTTACTGCATCCGTGGCAGGCCTGCTGGCCACCGCCCCCGCCGCATCGGCGGCAGTTCACGAAACCTCCGATGAGTTATGGCCGCCCGGAAACTGCCAGCAGGGCACGTTCTGTGTCTGGCCCAACTGGGCTTACCCGGAGCCCGCCCCCGTGGAGTTTCCGTCTCTTGTGACCAACAGCGAGTGGTCCGGCAGCGTCCCGGCGTTGACCTACTACAACTACACATCCCGAAACGTCGACATGGAATTCGTCTATACGTGGCCCGACGGGTCGACGACCACCCGCACAACGTGCGTTCCCCGTGGCGGCAACATCTTCTACATGCCGATGGCCGTAACGAGACTGAGCTGGCACGAGGGCTCCTGCTCAGCCTGAGCGTGGCCTCGACCTTATGGACGGCCTGACTTGTCCAGGGCCCCATCGACGGCTAGTGCCTCGTCATGCAGCCTTGCACGGGTAATACGTGCTCCGTGGGCGGTGGTGGTGGCCGAGGTGGTTCGTGGTCAAGGGGTCGCACGGCGACGCTTTGGAGCTGAGTCGTTTGTGGCATCAGGTGGCGTCTCGGCCGTGGTGGCGCCAGCCGACCACTGATCCGTCTACGACATCAGCTTCAAAGCGTCTCGCGGGCGGATCCTCCGCCGGTACCCGAGCGGATCCCGAGGTGACTGCGGATCCATCCGGGTGGCGGATCCTGGATTCGGTGGCGAATCCGCCGATCGGTGTCCTGCTCCGTGTGAGTGCGGTGGTGGTCGGTGGCGTTGAGGGCGAAGTAGCCCACGGCGGCGACGAGCCGTACCGCACGCGGGTAGCGGCGGCCCGAGGGCTGCCGCTACGCCACCTCGACGAAGTCGAGTTCCGCCCAGCGGCTCAGGTGGGTGAACCGCAGCGTGTTGTAGCCCGCGTTGAGCGTGACGTCGACGCCCACCTGCCGCCAGACATCCCAGCCCGTGTTGGGGTAGTTGACGACCTTCGGGTTAGCGCCGTTGACGGTCAGCGTGTGCTGGGCGTCGCCGTATCCGGCGGCGTAGGCGACGTTAGCGCGGTAGCTGCCCGCCCGGGGCGCGAAGACGGTCACCTCGACCCAGCTGTCCGCGTAGTCCATGTACGCCACGACCTGCCCCTGCGACGTGTTCGGGGCGGCGCGGACCGCGCAGTGGTTGAGCGTGCCGCGCTCGGTCTCGTACCGCACGCGGCTGCCCCGCACCACCGGGTACCCGCCGGTCCAGCCCAGCGCCGCCACGTACATGCCGCGCGCCGAGTAGTTGTTGATCCAGCCGTGGAACACGATGTGGTCGCCGCCCGCCTCGCGGACCACGTCCGCGCCGCCCGGCCCGCGCACCGCCGAGTCCAGCGACGCCGTGGTCAGCAGCGAGCGGTACGCCTTCGTGTACGGGCCGGTGAGCGAGGTCGACGTGGCGTAGCTGGTCTGGTAGCCGTCGCCGCCGTAGCCGCCGAGGGAGTAGAACAGCACGTACTGCGCGCCGACCTTGGTCAGTGCCGGCGCCTCGATGATGCCGGCCTCCTCGGCGCGTCCGCTGCGCAGCAGCTCGACCCGGCCGCCCTGGACGGTGACGCCGTCGGCGGCGACCTGTTGCAGCCAGAGGCTCGTGGGCTGGCCGATGGCGTTGCCGTCGTCCTTGTAGAGCAGGTAGCGCAGCCCGGTGCTGTCGGTGAAGCTCGCCGCGTCGATGTCGCCGCCCTCGCCGGCGTTGCAGACCAGCGGCTGGGTGCCGACGGAGGCGAACGGGCCCAGCGGCGAGGTGGCCAGGGCGGCGCCGAGGCACTGCCGGCCGGTGGCCCGGCTGCGGGCGGTGTAGTAGAGCAGGTACCGCCCGTCGGCCCGCTGGGACACGTCGGGTGCCCAGGTCAGGCCCCCGTTGGCCCACGCGCCGAGGGTCGGCATCGCGTCGGTCCGCCTGGTCCACGGGCCGGTCAGCGAGCTTGCCGTGGCGACCGGGACGTTGCCGTTGCCGTTGTTCGTCGAGTACGCGTAGTAGGTGCTGCCGAACTTGACGACGTCGGGGTCGGGGAAGTCGCTGGCGATGACGAGCGACGGTGTGGCAGTGGCCGCCTGGGCCACTCCCGGGCTGACGAGTAGTGGGCCGGCGACCAACACGGCCGCGAGCCAGACGAGAGCTTTCCGCATGGCGGAATTTAACCACAGTCGTCGATGTCTTGAATGATTTCTTCCAGGTAGGTGCTGCCGGCGCCGATCGTCGGCGTCGGCGTCGGACAGAGTGTGCGATGCCATGCGGCGAGGGCTGCGGCGACTAGGCTGGCCTGAGCAGAATGTCCCGCTGAGGGGGTGAGCCCGATGGCCCAGGCGGCCTTCGCGCCCGAGCCGGCGCCCGACCATGCCGAGCCGGCGCAGCAGCCCACCGAGCCGTCGTTCGACGTGCTGCGGTGGCACGACGAGCCGTGGACCGCCCAGCTCGCCCTCGACCTGTTGCCGGAGACCAACGGCCCCAAGGTTGAGGTCCTGAGCGGAAGCGTGATCGTGACACCACATGCAGGAGTCGACCATCAGTCGGTCGAGCGGGAGTTGCCGTACCTACTCCACCGTGCCGCACGGCGGGTCGGACTATGGGTCTACCCCGAAATTAACATTCTCTCGGGCGAGGACCTGTTCATTCCGGACATCGCTGTGTTGACCAGTCCCGGTGGCGGCCGGACGACGATGAAGATCAGCGACGCGGTCCTGCTCGGGGAGATCGTGTCGCCGGGCAACCGGCGCAAGGACGTGATCGACCGGCCCCGGGAGTACGCCGCCGCCGGAGTGCCCTTCTTCCTCCGCGTCGACCTGCGCAACCGGGTGCCCACGCTGGCGCTGTTCGAGCTGCTCGAGGGGGAGTACCGGCCGCTGGCGGCCGCTGCGGCGGGCACCACCTTCGTGATGACACGACCCTTCGAGTTTTCCGTCGACCCAGCCGACCTCCTCGACGATGAGGCACCCTGACGGTGACCCGGGGGTGGGTGAGGCTCCCAGCGGGCACACAGCGGTGGTGGGGAAGAATGGCCGGGTGACTTCCCCCCGAGACCTCGTCCTGCTCGGTTCCACCGGTTCGATCGGCACCCAGGCCATCGACATCGTCCGGCGCAACCCCGACCGGTTCCGGGTGGTGGCGCTCGGTGCCGGGGGCGGCAACGTCGAGCTGCTCGCCGCCCAGGCCCTCGAACTGCGCGTCGACGCGGTCGGGGTGGCGAAGGCGTCCGCCGCGCAGGACCTCCAACTCGCCTTCTACGCCGAGGCGAGCCGGCGCGGCTGGTCCAGCGGCGACTTCAAGCTGCCCAAGATCGTGGCCGGCCCGGACGCGATGACCGAGCTGGCCCAGTGGCCCTGCGACGTGGTGCTCAACGGCGTGGTCGGCTCGCTCGGGCTCGCGCCGACGCTGGCCGCGCTGCGCTCCGGTCGTACCCTCGCCCTGGCCAACAAGGAGTCCCTCGTCGCCGGCGGCCCGCTGGTCAAGGCTGCGGTGACGCGGCCCGGGCAGATCGTCCCGGTCGACTCGGAGCACTCGGCGCTGGCGCAGTGCCTGCGCTCCGGATCGCGCCCCGAGGTGCGGCGGCTGATCGTCACCGCCAGCGGCGGTCCCTTCCGAGGCAAGCGGCGCGACGAGTTGACGCAGGTCACGCCCGAGCAGGCCCTCGCCCACCCGACCTGGAACATGGGGCCGGTGGTCACGATCAACTCGGCCACGATGGTCAACAAGGCCCTCGAGGTGATCGAGGCGCACGAGCTGTTCGACGTGCCGTACGCCGACATCACCGTGACGGTGCACCCCCAGTCGGTGATCCACTCGATGGTCGAGTTCGTCGACGGCTCCACGATCGCCCAGGCCAGCCCGCCGGACATGCGGCTGCCCATCGCGCTCGGCCTCGGCTGGCCCGACCGGGTGCCCGACGCCGCCGCCGCCGTCGACTGGACGACGGCCCACACCTGGGAGTTCGCCCCGCTGGACGACGAGGCGTTCCCGGCGGTGGCGCTGGCCAAGGCCGCCGGAGAGGCCGGGCGCTGCCGCCCGGCGATCTACAACGCGGCCAACGAGGAGTGCGTGGCGGCGTTCGTCGCCGGCCGGTTGCCGTTCCTCGGCATCGTGGACACCCTCCGGCGGGTGTTGGAGGACACACCCGATTTCGCCGAACCAGGTACCGTCGAGGACGTGCTCGCCGCCGAGTCGTGGGCACGCGCGCACGCGCAGGAGATCATTGTGGCGTCGGTGGAAGGATCTTGATGGCGTACCTGCTCGGGGTGGTGCTCTTCGCCCTGGCCATCCTCGTCTCGGTCAGCCTGCACGAGGCGGGACACATGCTCACCGCCAAGGCGTTCGGGATGAAGGTCACCCGCTACTTCGTCGGCTTCGGCCCCACCCTCTGGTCGGTCAAGCGCGGCGAGACCGAGTACGGCGTCAAGGGCATCCCGCTCGGCGGCTTCTGCAAGATCGTCGGCATGACGCCGCAGGACGACGACGTCGACCCGGCCGACCAGCCCCGGGCGATGTGGCGCTACCCGGTCTGGAAGCGGACCATCGTGATGTCCGCCGGCTCCGTCACCCACTTCGCGCTCGCACTCGTGGCGACCTGGATCGTCGCGATGTCCGCCGGCCTGCCCAACCCCGACTTCCCGACCACCGACGCCGAGGCCCGCCAGGAGCCCGCGGTGATCGCCCTGGCCAAGTGCGTGGTGCCGGAGAACACCGTCCGGGAATGCGCGGTCGCCGACCCGGCCAGCCCCGCCGCTGCGGCCAACCTGCGCGACGGCGACCGGATCACCTCGATCAACGGCACCCCGGTCAACAACTACGGCGATCTGCTGGTCGCGCTGCGGGCCACCAAGCCCGGCGACAAGGCCGAGATCGGGTACGTCCGTGACGGCCGGCCAAGCGCCACGAGCACCGTGCTCGCCCAGACCCAGCGCCCGCCGCTGGACGACCCGAAGGGCCAGGTCGGCCCGGTGTCCGCGCTCGGCATCGGCCTCCAGTTCAGCACCCCGACCCGGGTCGAGTACGGGCCGGTGTCCGCGCTCGGTGGCACCGCCCGGTTCACCGGCGACATGGCCGTCGGCACGTACGAGGCCATGAAGCGCATCCCGCAGAAGGTGCCCGCCCTCTGGACGGCGATCACCGGCGGCGAGCGGGACATGGACACCCCGATCAGCGTGGTCGGCGCGAGCCGGCTCGGCGGCGAGGCAGTGGAGAACAACGCCTGGCTGATCTTCTTCATGCTGTTCATCTCGCTGAACTTCTTCATCGGCGTGTTCAACCTGCTGCCGCTGCTCCCGCTCGACGGCGGGCACATCGCGATCGCCTGGTTCGAGCGGGCCCGGTCCTGGGTCTTCGCCCGCTTCGGCAAGCCGGACCCGGGCCGCGTCGACTACCTCAAGCTCATGCCCATCACGTACGCGGTGATCCTGATCGGCGGCGCGTTCACGCTGCTGACCATCACCGCGGACGTCGTCAACCCCATCACGCTCTTCTCAAGGTGAGTGCCTGAAGTGACCGCAGTCAGTCTCGGTATGCCCGCCGCGCCGCCCCCGGCGCTCGCCCCCCGGCGGCTCAGCCGCCAGATCATGGTCGGCTCCGTGCCCGTCGGTGGGGGTGCGCCCGTGTCGGTGCAGTCGATGACCACCACCCTCACCTCCGACGTCAACGCCACCCTCCAGCAGATCGCCGAGCTGACCGCGTCCGGGTGCCAGATCGTCCGGGTGGCCGTGCCGAGCCAGGACGACGTCGAGGCGCTGCCGGCGATCGCCCGTAAGTCGCAGATCCCGGTCATCGCCGACATCCACTTCCAGCCCAAGTACGTCTTCGCCGCGATCGACGCCGGCTGCGCCGCCGTGCGGGTGAACCCGGGCAACATCCGGCAGTTCGACGACAAGGTGAAGGAGATCGCCAGGGCGGCCGGCGACGCCGGGGTGCCGATCCGGATCGGGGTGAACGCCGGCTCGCTGGACAAGCGGCTGCTCGCCAAGTACGGCAGGGCCACCGCCGAGGCGCTGGTCGAGTCGGCGCTGTGGGAGTGCTCGTTGTTCGAGGAGCACGGGTTCCGGGACATCAAGATCTCGGTGAAGCACAACGACCCGGTGGTGATGATCCGGGCGTACCGGCAGCTCGCCGAGAAGTGCGACTACCCGCTGCACCTCGGCGTGACCGAGGCCGGTCCGGCGTTCCAGGGAACCATCAAGTCGGCGGTCGCCTTCGGCGCGCTGCTGGCCGAGGGGATCGGCGACACGATCCGGGTCTCGCTGTCGGCCCCGCCGGTGGAGGAGATCAAGGTCGGCAACCAGATCCTGGAGTCGCTGGGGCTGCGCGAGCGGGGCCTGGAGATCGTCTCCTGCCCGTCCTGCGGCCGGGCGCAGGTCGACGTCTACAAGCTGGCCGAGGAGGTCACGGCCGGCCTGGAAGGGCTGCCGGTGCCGCTGCGGGTGGCCGTGATGGGCTGCGTCGTCAACGGCCCGGGCGAGGCCCGCGAGGCTGACCTCGGCGTCGCCTCCGGCAACGGCAAGGGGCAGATCTTCGTCAAGGGCAAGGTCGTCAAGACCGTCCCGGAGGCGCAGATCGTGGAGACCCTGATCTTCGAGGCGCTCCGAATCGCCGACGAGATGGGCGCGGAACTCCCCGAAGAGCTCCGGAACATGGTCCCAGGAGCCACGGTCACGGTCCACTGACCCACCCACCCGGGCACGTCGCGCCCGGTGGGCAGATCCAAGGAAAGAGTGGCCATTCCCCGCGGAATGGCCACTCTTTTCCTTGAATCTGTGCGGGAGCGGGTGGAGGCGGGGTGGGTCAGTCGGATTCGGCGAGGATGGCGTAGAGCTTGCGGCGGGTTTCGGCGAGCACCTGGGCGGCCCGTTCCCGCTGGTCGTCGGTGCCGGTCGTCATCACCTGGCGCAGCGCCTGCATCGCCTGGTTGCCGGCGTCGCGGATGTCGTGCCAACTGTTGACCGTGTCCTCGGCGAACTCGCCCCACGGTGGGGCCTGTGCCGCCTCGCCGGCCTCGGCGCGGCCCGCCTCGGTGACCGTGAACCGCTTCCGACCGCCGCCGGCCTCCTCGGTCGCGACGGTGACGACGCCCTCGTCCTCCAGGAGTTGGAGCGTCGGGTAGATCGACCCGGGGCTGGGCCGCCAGGCCCCGCCGGTGCGGGAGTCGATCTCCTGGATCATCTCGTACCCGTGCATCGGCCGCTCGGTGAGCAGGGCCAGCACGGCGGCCCGCACGTTGGGCCGGCGTCCCCGGCCGCGTCCCCGGTGACCGCCCCGGCCGCCGCCGTGCCCGTGCGGGCCGGGTGGGAACGGCGGCCCGGGGGGGCCGGGCGGGACCGGCGGGAAGCCGAAGCCGCGCATCCGGGCCTCGTGCTCGTGTAGGTGCATCCGGTGGTGGAAACCCATCAGGGTTCTCCCTTCATGTTCTGCCGCTGATGCATCAACGATATATCGCCAACGTGTCGGCGACAAGGTTCCGTGCTGTCGGACGTGCGTCGGGGCCGGCCCCGGCTCGACGTCCGGCGTACCCGTCCCGGTGGGCTCGGCACTCGGCCGGCGAGGCGGCGGGGCGATCTGGCAGGCTGGTAACCGTGCTGACGGTGCCGGTACGGCAATTGGGGGAATCGGAGCGCCGCGCGGTCGAGCGGCTGCTCGACCTCGACCCGTTCGCGGGAGCGCAGGTCGCCGAGCGGGTCGCCGCGCGGGGGCTGGCCTGGTGGCGGGCCGAGGGGCGGATCCTGGGGTACGGCGCGCGCCGCAGCCTGGAGTCGATCTGCTGGCTCGGCGGCAACCTCACACCGGTGCTCGCCTCGGAGACCGCCGTCGCCGCCTACGCCGAACTGCTCGCCGCCGAGGACCGGCTCTGCTCCTCGATCGTCGGCCGGGCGGACGCGGTGCTCGGGCTGTGGGACCGGCTCTGCGGGCACTGGGGGCCGGCCCGGGACGTCCGCCCCAACCAGCCGCTGCTGGCCGCCGACGCGCTGCCGTCGGTGGTCGTGGACCCCGAGGTGCGACTGGTGCGCGCCAACGAGATCGACCGGCTCTTCCCGGCGGCCGTGGCCATGTACACCGAGGAGGTGGGCGTCTCGCCGTTGGCCGAGGACGGCGGGCACGGCTACCGGCGGCGGGTCACCGACCTGGTCCGGGCCGGTCGGGCGTACGCCCGGTTCGTCGACGGCCAGGTGGTGTTCAAGGCCGAGCTGGCGGTGGTGACCCGGCGTACCGCGCAGGTCCAGGGGGTCTGGGTGTCGCCTGAGTGGCGCGGCCGGGGGCTCGCCACGGCGGCGATGGCGGCGGTGACCCGGGACGCGCTGCTGCGGGTCGCCCCGACGGTCAGCCTGTACGTCAACGACTTCAACCTGCCCGCCCGCCGCGTCTACGAGCGGTGCGGCTTCCGCCCCGTCGGCACCCTCGCCACCGTCCTGTTCTGAGTGTGCGGGGAAGCTCTCCCCGTTGACACCCGCGCCTCACCGGACTCCGGGCTCCCCCTCCGGCGGTCCTCCGGCGTCCCGGGCATGGCCCGGCGGCGTACCCGATGGGGTAAATGCGTTGAACGGCCCGGCCGGATCACGCAGGGTGGAGGCACCGCCGCCCCGGAGTCCGGAGGGACCGACATGCGCCTTTTCCGTGACCTGTGGGCCACCTCGGCCCGCCGGATGACGGTCGCCGCCGTGCTGATCGTCCTCGGCGCCGCCGGCCAGGCCGCCGCGGCGGCGCTCGCCGGCCCGGTGCTGGTGCACCGCTCGGGGGCGCTGTTCGCCGTCCTCGCGGTGGCGCTCTGCGCCGCGGTCGTCACCGACCTCGCCATCGGGCTGGTGATGGCCGGGCTGACCGCGGACTGGTCCGCCGACGTCCGGCGGCGGCTGTGCCGGGTGGCGTTCGGGCAGGACCTGCCCACCCTGGAGGGGACCCCGGTCGGGGAGCTGCTGGACCGGATCGACGGGGACGTCTACCAGGTGGCCTCCGAGGTGCGCGGGCACGGCGTACGGATCGCCCAGTTGTCCGCCACGGGCCTGCTCTCCACCGTCGTCGCACTGGTGGTCTGGTGGCCGGCCGGGGTGAGCATGCTCACACTGACGGCGTTGCTCGTGGTCGTGCTGCGCCGGCCGACCCGGCGGATCGCCCCGGCCCGGATGGCCGAGGAAGAGGCCTGGACGGACCTCGCCGCCGTGATGGAGGAGGCCGTCCACGGCCAGGACGACGTGCGCACGAGCCTGGCCCGGCCGTACGTGCTGCGGCTCTACGCCCGGCGCGCGGCCGAGGTGCTGACCCGGGGGCGGCTGGTGTGGCGGATGTCGGCGGAGGTCACCGCCGTCGGCGCCGGGATCATCCGGGTCGGCGTCGTCGGGGTTGTCCTCGGCGGGGCCTGGGCGCTGGCCTCCGGCCGGATCGACGCGGCCCGGCTGACCGCCGTCTGGCTGCTGGTGCTCGCCTTCGGCGCGACCGTCGAGCACGTCAGCCGGATGGTGCCCGAGTTGCAGTACGCGCTCGGCGCCTGGGGGCGGGTGCAGCTTCTTCAGGACTCCCGGCAGGAACCGACCGGCGGCCGGGAACCCGTCGAGGGCGACCTGACCGTGCGGAACCTCACCTTCCGCTACCCGGAGGGTGGGGCGGAGGGCGACCGCGCGCCGGCGCTGCGCGACGTCTCGCTGAACTTCGTCCGGGGCCGGTCGTACGCCCTGGTCGGGCGGACCGGGTCCGGCAAGTCCACCCTGGCCAAGGTGCTCACCCGGGCGGTGGACCTGCCGCGCGGCACCGTGCTGCTCGGCGGGGCGGACCTGCTCGACCTGGACGTCGAGCGGCTGCGTCGGTGGGTGGCCGTGGTGCCGCAGCGCACCGAGATCCTGGCCGGCACGCTCGCCGAGAACGTCGCCCTGTTCGACCCGGCCCTGCTCGACGACGCCGCCCGGGCGCTGCGCGAGCTGGGCCTGGCCGGTTGGGTCGCCGAGCTGCCCGACGGCCTGGACACCCGGCTCGGTGAGGGCGGGCACGTGCTGTCCGCCGGGCAGGAGCAGCTCGTCGCGTTCGCCCGGATCCTGGTCCGCGACCCACACGTGGTGATCCTCGACGAGGCCACCGCCCGGCTGGACCCGGTCACCGAGACGCTGGTGCAGCGGGCCACCGAGCGGTTGCTCACCGACCGGATCGGCATCGTCATCGCCCACCGGCTCTCCTCCGTCCGCGGCTGCGACGAGGTGGTGGTGCTGGCCGACGGGGCGGTGGTCGAGGCCGGCCCGCTGCGTTCCTCGGAGCGGTTCGCCGAGCTGTTGGCCGTCAGCCATGCTTCCGCGTACGCCGAGGCGGGAGCGGCCGGGCGGAGCGGCGGCACGGCGCTGCTGACCGATGCGCCGCCGGCCCCGGCCCCGGGTGCCGGTCCCGCCGGGGCGGACGCGTCGGGTCCCGGTCCCGCCGGGGCGGACGTGCCGGGCGCGGCCCGGACGAAGGTCGAGCCGCCCCCGCTGCCACCGACGCCGCCCGCCCGGACGATGCGGGAGATCCTGCGCCTGACCACCAACGACCCCCGGTACGGCCTGACCGCGATCGCGCTGTTCGGGTTCGGGGGGCTGCTCGGCCTGGACGGCTCGGTGCTGCCCTGGCTGTGGGCCGACCTGGTGGACGGCTCCGGCGGCCCGTGGTGGCCGGCGGTCGGGCTCGTGACCGCGTTGCTGGTGACCACGCCGGTGCCCTACCTCACCAGCTTCTGGTTCCCCAACTGGTGGGTGCGCCAGATGCTGCGGATCAGCCTGCGGCTGGTGCACGGGCAGACCGGCCCGCGCCGGATCAGCGGACACACCCCGGCCGAGGTGGTCGCCCAGGGCGGCGACACCGAACGGGTGGTGATCCTCGCCGACAACCTGCTCGACCAGGCCATCGCCCTGCTCATCGTGGTCGCCATGACGCTGGTCTCCGGCAGCCTGGTGCCGGCCGCGTTCTTCGCCGGGACGATGGTCGTCTCCGGGCTGGCGGCGACGCTGTTCGGGCCGCGCCTGGAACGGTCCGCCCGGGCCACCGTCGCGGCCCGGGCGGCGTTCGCCACCTCGCTGGTGTCGTCCCTGTCGGCCGCCCGCACGGTGAAGCTCGCCGGCGCCACCCGTCCGGTGCTGGGTCACCTCGCCGACCTCGACGCCACCCGCAGCGAGCGGCAGCGCCGGGAGATCTCCGTGCAGGTCTGGTCCCGTTCCACGCCGGCCCTGGTCAGCGGCCTGCTGCCGATCGGCGCCTGGGCGCTCTACCTCAACGGCGGGCTGTCCGCCGGGGCCACCCTGGTCGCGGTGTCCACCCTCGGCGCGGCCCGCTGGTTCGCGTGGACCACGGCGTCCCTGGTCTCGCAGCTCCCGTCGGCCCGGGTGTGGACGCGCCGAACGGTGGCGATGGCCGGGGTGGGGGAGTACTCGGCGCCGGTGGACGGGGTGGACCTGGCCGCCGGGACCGCGTCCGCGCCCGAGCCCCCGCCCCGGCACCCGCTGCGCCGGCTGGACCTGGTCGGCTTCGGCGCGCTGCACACCGACGGGACGCTCGCCGTCCGCGACGTCGACCTGACCGTCGAACGCGGTCAGCTCGTGCTCGTCGTCGGGCCGGTCGGCTCCGGCAAGTCCTCGCTGCTGCGCGCCCTGGCCGGGATCGTGCACCACACCGGCGCGCTGCGCTGGAACTCGGAGCCGGTCACCTCGCCGGAGCTGTTCCTGCGCCCCCAGCAGGTCGGCTACGTGGGCCAGCTCCCCCGGGTGCTCTCCGGCACGGTCAGCGACAACGTCGCGCTCGGCCACGACGTGGACGCGGCCGGCGCGGTGTCGACCGCCCAGCTCGACCACGACCTGGCCGCCGCCGGGGGCGGGCTCGGGCTGCTCATCGGGCACAAGGGGACCCGGCTCTCCGGCGGGCAGCTGCAGCGGCTGGCGCTGGCCCGGGCGCTGGCCCCGCGTACCGAGCTGCTGGTCGCCGACGACGTGTCGTCGGCGCTGGACGTCACCACGGAGCTGGAGCTGTGGGCGGCGCTGCGGGCGAACGGGGTGACGGTGGTCGGCTCGACCTCGAAGCGGGCGGCGCTGGTCCGGGCCGACCAGGTGGTGGTGCTGATCGGCGGGACGGTGGCGGCCAAGGGCCCGTGGCGGGACCTGGAGGACGACTGGGGCCACCTGGCAGGCTGACCCCGCGCAGCCGCGCGCCTGCGCGCCGCCCCGCGCAGCCGCGCGCGTCTCCCGCGCCGGATCTAGGACGGTTACCGTTCGCACGCGACGGTAACCGTCCAAGATTTGCCCGCCTGCGGTGTGATCAGAGCGCGCGGGCGTACTGGTCGGGCCAGAGCGGCTCGGCGCCGAGCTTGGCCGCCGCCCGGCGGGGCCAGTACGGGTCGCGCAGCAGCTCCCGGCCGAGCAGGACCAGGTCCGCCTCCCCGCCGGCGACGATCTGCTCGGCCTGCCCGGGCTCGACGATCAGGCCGACCGCGCCGGTCGGCACCCCGGCCTCCCGGCGGATCCGCGCGGCCAGCGGTACCTGGTAGCCGGGGCCGACCGGGATGGTGGCCCGGGCGGAGGCGCCGCCGGAGGAGGCATCCACCAGGTCGACGCCGGCCGCCGCCAGCTCCTTGGCGAGCACCACGCTGTCCTCGACGGTCCAGCCGTCCTCGGTCCAGTCGGTGGCGGAGATCCGGGCCAGCACCGGCACGTTCTCGCCGATCGCCGCGCGGACCGCGCGGGCCACCGCCAGGGTCAGCCGCATCCGGCCGGCCCGGTCGCCGCCCCAGCCGTCGGAGCGGTGGTTGGTCAACGGGGACAGGAACTCGTGCAGCAGGTAGCCGTGCGCGGCGTGGATCTCCACGGCGGCGAACCCGGCGTCCACCGCCCGCCCGGCGGCCGTGGCGAACGCCTCGACCACGCCCGCGATCCCGGCCTCGTCGAGCGCGGTCGGCACCCGGTACTCGGGCACGAACGGCTCCGCGCCGGGGCCGACCGGGGTCCAGCCGCCCTCGGCGTCCGGCACCCCGCCGCGCTGTGCCGCCCACGGCTGGTACGTCGACGCCTTGAACCCGGCGTGCGCGAGCTGGACGGCCGGCACCGCGCCCTGCGCGGCGACGAAGGCGGTGACGGGCCGCCACGCGTCGACGTGGGCGTCGGACCAGAGGCCGGTGTCCTGGGGGCTGATCCGGCCCTCGGGTACCACGGCGGTCGCCTCGGTGATCACCAGGCCCGCCCCGCCGACCGCGCGGGAGCCGAGGTGCACCCGGTGCCAGTCGGTCGGCAGGCCGTCCGGGCCGGCGCTGTACTGGCACATCGGGGCCAGGGCGACCCGGTTGGGCAGGGTGACGGCCCGCAAAACCAGCGGGGTGAACAGGCTGCTCATGTACGGATCCTCTCCGGCCCAGGCGCAGGCGCAGGCGCGGGCTTCAGGGACGCGTGATCAGGAGGTCTGCGTCAGGAAACGATCTCCGTAGCGACGCAAACCTCTTGATCAACACGGGTGTCAGGCGGGTACGGGGCTCGGGTCGTCGGTGCGGACGGGAGCGTCCGGTTCGGTCAGGTCGCGGCGGCCGGCCGAGTCGTACGCGGCGCGGTCCAGGGTGCCCTCGCGGGCGGCGACGATGGTCGGGACGACGGCCTGACCGGCGACGTTGGTGGCGGTGCGGATCATGTCCAGGATCGGGTCGATGGCCAGCAGCAGGCCGGCGCCGGCCAGCGGCAGGCCCAGCGTGCTCAAAGTCAGCGTGAGCATCACGATCGCGCCGGTCAGGCCGGCGGTGGCCGCCGAGCCGACCACGGAGACGAACGCGATCAGCAGATAGTCGCCGACGCCGAGGTCCACCCCGAAGACCTGCGCCACGAAGATCGCCGCGAGGGCCGGGTAGATCGCCGCGCAGCCGTCCATCTTCGTGGTGGCGCCGAACGGCACCGCGAACGAGGCGTACTCGCGGGGGACGCCGAGGCGCTCGACGGAACGCTGGGTCACCGGCATCGTCCCGACCGAGGAGCGGGAGACGAAGGCCAGTTCGATGGCCGGCCAGGCGCCGGCGAAGAAGCGCAGCGGGTTGAGCCGACCGGCGACGGCCAGCAGCAGCGGGTAGACCACGAACAGCACGATCGCGCAGCCGACGTACACGGCGGTGGTGAACTTCGCCAGCGGGGCCAGCAGGTCCCAGCCGTACGAGGCGACGGCGTGGCCGATCAGGCCGAGGGTGCCGATCGGGGCGAGCCGGATCACCCACCACAGCGCCTTCTGCACGATGGCCAGCAGCGACCGGTTGAGCGCCACGAACGGCTCGGCGGCCTCGCCGACCAGCAGCGCGGTGGCACCGACGACCATGGCCAGGAAGACGATCTGGAGCACGTTGCCCTCGACGAACGCGCCGACCGGGTTGGTCGGCACGATGCCGGTGAGGAAGTCCGTCCACGAGCCGGTGGCCTTCGGCGGGGTGGCCCCGCCGACGTCCAGGGTGACGCCCCGGCCCGGGTCGGTGAGCAGGCCGATGCCGATGCCGATGCCCACCGCGATCAGGGCGGTGACGCCGAACCAGAGCAGCGTCTTCAGCGCCAGCCGGGCGGCGTTTGCCACGCCGCGCAGGCTGACCACGCTGACCACGATGGCGGTGAAGACCAGCGGCGGCACGGCCAGCTTGAGCAGCTGGACGAAGAGGCCGCCGACGGTGTCGAGGGTGCTGGCCAGCCAGCTCAGGTCGTTGGCGCGGGCGAGGAAGCCCAGCGCCACGCCGAGGACGAGGCCGAGCAGGATCTGTAGGGAGAAGGGGAACTTGCGCAGGGCGGAAGCCATGAGGATGAGTCCAGGGGTCTGGGGGCGGTCGGTCGGGCGGGCGTCAGGAGACGGGCCGCGCCGGACAGATGCCGCTGGCCTGCCGTCGGAGGTCGACGTACAGGCGCACGGTGAGGTGCCAGACGTTGGTCATCGCCTGCCGACGATACGCCGCTCCCGCCGCAGGTGGAAGGAGCGTCGGTGGTGAGGCTCCCTACAGGGGGCGTTGGCGGAGCCCGGCGTCGCCCGGCGGGGGCGGTGGCCAGGCCCGGAGGCCCTCAGCGGCTGCGTCGGGCGAGGGTGGCGGCGGTGGCCAGGCCCCAGACGGCGCAGACCGCGAGCAGCACCCGCTCCAGCACGCCGACCAGGGTGCCCCGGCCGACGACGAGCATCGCCAGCCCCACCGCCCCGGCCAGCGGCAGCGACACCGCAGCGCCGCAGGCGGCGAGCCGCCGCAGCCGGGGTGGCGCGGCCGGGGTGAACAGCACCGCCAGCATCGCGAACACCACGGCCGCCGTCGCCGCGATGCTCGCCCCGCCGTGCACCAGGTCGGCGACGGTGGCCCGCTCGAACGGCGGCAGCGGGCAGCCGGCGCTGCACGTCACCACGCCGGAGAGCGCCGTGCACACGCCGCCGGCGGCGAGCAGGCCGGCCGCGACCCGCGCCGCCGACGGCAGCGCCGCGGCGAGCAGCAGCAGCGCGCCGGCCAGGGCGAACACCCCGATCCGGTACGTCGGGGCGTACCCGCTGTCGGCGACGCCGGCCTCGCTGACGTACCCGGTCAGGCCGGGGCCGGGACCGGCGACCACGGCGACGGTCACCGCGACCGCGCCCGCCAAAAGGCAGCCGGCGGCGGCCGACGCGGCGGCCCGGGCCGGGGCGGGCCGGCCGGGTCGGGGCCCGGCGTCGGAAGGCCCGGTCGGTGCCGGCCGGTGCCGGTCAGCCACGCCCGTGCGGCGCGGTCCAGCCGGAGGTGTCCGGACCCAGCGGCACGATCCCGGTCGGGTTGATCGCCGGGTGGGTGCCGTAGTAGTGCCGCTTGATGTGGTCGAAGTCGACCGTGTCGCCGAACCCGGGGGTCTGGAACAGGTCCCGGGCGTACGCCCACAGCACCGGCAGTTCGGTCAGCTTGTGCCGGTTGCACTTGAAGTGCCCGTGGTACGCCGCGTCGAACCGGACCAGCGTGGTGAACAGCCGCACGTCGGCCTCGGTGATCGCGTCGCCCATCAGGTAGCGCCGGCCCGCCAGCCGCTCCGACAGCGCGTCGAGCCGGCCGAACAGCGCGGTGAACGCCTCGTCGTACGCGGCCTGGGAGGTGGCGAAGCCGCACCGGTAGACGCCGTTGTTGACATCGCGGTGGATCTCGGCCATCAGCGCGTCCAGCTCCGGCCGCAGCCCGGCCGGGTAGAGGTCCGGCGCGCCGGGGCGGTGCAGGCTCCGCCACTGCGTGGACAGGTCCAGGGTGAGCTGCGGGTAGTCGTTGCTGACCACCCGCCCGGTGAGCGTGTCGATCAGGGCCGGCACGGTCACCCGGCCGGTGTAGCCCGGGTCGGTCGCCAGGTACGCCTCCGACAGGTACGAGATGCCGAGCGCCGGGTCCCGCCCGCCGGGGTCGAGGGTGAACCGCCAGCCCCGCTCGTCGCGGATCGGGTCGACCGTGGCGAGCGAGATCGCGTCGTCCAGGCCCAGCAGGCCGAGCACGATCCGGGCCCGGTGCGCCCACGGGCAGGCCCGGCACCAGACGAGGCGGTACCGGCCGGCTTCGAGGGGCCACCGGCCGTGGGCGTCCGGCCCGCCGCCGGGCGGGGAGTCGGAGTCGGGGGTGACCCGCCCGGTGAACCGGTTGGGTTGGCGGACGAACTCCCCGCTGCCGGAGGTCTCTGCGCTGAACTGGGCCCGGGCCATGCCGACAACCTATCGGCTCTCCGCGCGGATATCCTGGCCCGCGTCGCCGTGACCCGGCGGCCCCGTGCCGGCCTTCCCACCCCCGAAGGACTACGTCGATGACCGTGGCATATCTCGTGGCCGGTGTCCGCACCCCGATCGGCCGGTACGCCGGCGCGCTGTCCGGGGTACGCCCCGACGACCTCGCCGCGCACGTGATCCGCGAGTTGGTCGCCCGGCACCCGTCGGTCGACTGGGCCCGGGTCGACGACGTGGTGCTCGGTTGCGCCAACCAGGCCGGCGAGGACAACCGCAACGTGGCCCGGATGGCCGCGCTGCTGGCCGGGCTGCCCGGCGAGGTGCCCGGCAGCACCGTGAACCGGCTCTGCGGCTCCGGCCTGGACGCGCTGGCCATCGCCGCCCGGCAGGTCGTCGCCGGGGAGGCGGAGCTGGTCGTGGCGGGCGGGGTGGAGAGCATGAGCCGCGCGCCGTTCGTCATGCCGAAGGCCACCTCGGCGTTCTCCCGGGCCCCCGAGGTGTACGACACCACGATCGGCTGGCGGCTGGTCAACCCGCTGATGGAGAAGGAGTGGGGCATCGACTCGATGCCCGAGACCGCCGAGAACGTGGCCGCCGAGTACGGCGTCGAACGCGCCGCGCAGGACGCGTTCGCGTACCGGTCGCAGCAGCGGGCCGCCAGGGCGCAGGCCGGCGGCCGGTTCGCCGAGGAGATCGTGCCGGTGACCGTGCCGGCCGGGCGGCGCGAGACGAGGCTGGTCGAGGTCGACGAGCACCCCCGGGAGACCTCGCTGGAGAAGCTGGCCGCGCTGCCCACCCCGTTCCGGTCCGGCGGCACGGTGACCGCCGGCAACTCCTCGGGTGTCAACGACGGCGCGGTCGCCCTGCTGGTGGCGAGCGAGGCGGCGGTGGCCCGGTACGGGCTGACCCCGCTGGCCCGGGTCACCGGCGCAGCCGCCGCCGGGGTGCCGCCCCGGGTGATGGGGATCGGGCCGGTGCCGGCCACCCGCCGGCTGCTCGACCGGCTCGGCGTCGACCTCGGTGAGGTGGACGTGATCGAGCTGAACGAGGCGTTCGCCGCCCAGTCGGTGGCGGTGCTGCGCGAGCTGGGCCTGCCCGAGGACGCCGAGCACGTCAACCCCAACGGCGGCGCGATCGCCCTGGGGCACCCGCTGGGGGCCAGCGGCGCCCGGCTGGCGCTCACCGCCGCGCTGGAGCTGCGCCGCCGGGGTGGCCGGCGGGCGCTCGCCACCATGTGCGTCGGGGTGGGGCAGGGCATCTCGCTGATGCTGGAGTCAGTCGGCTGACCGGTACCGGGCGGCCGAACCGGATCTCGCCTACCGTGGAGTCCGCGGCTTAGAGTGTGGACCACCACAGACCTGCGGGTCGGCCGGCCACCGTCCGGGTGCGGCGCACCCGGCGGCCGGCGCGGCCCGTGGCGCGGCGACGATTGGCGGGAGCGACATATGCCGGACGGACTTCCCACCGAGATCGACCTGAGCCGGCCGAGCGCGGCCCGGGTCTACGACTACTTCCTCGGCGGCGCGCACAACTTCGAGATCGACCGGAGGCTGGCCGAGCAGATCGCCGGCATGACGCCGAACCTGCCCGCCACGATGCGCGCCGGCCGGGAGTTCCTGCGCCGCGCGGTCCGGGTGCTGCTCGACGCCGGCATCGACCAGTTCCTCGACATCGGCTCGGGGATTCCCACCGTGGGCAATGTCCACGAGGTGGCCCAGGGCGCGAACCCGAAGGCCCGGGTGGTCTACGTCGACATCGACCCGGTGGCCGTGGCGCACAGCCGGGAGCTGCTGGCCGGCAACGACCTGACCGGTGTGATCCATGCCGACCTGCGGGAGCCGGAGCGCATCCTCGCCGAGTGCCGGGCCTCCGGCCTGCTCGACTTCGGCCGCCCGATCGGCATCCTGCTCGCCGGGGTGGTGCACTTCGTCCCGGACGCCGACCGCCCCGCCGACGTCCTGGCCACCCTGCGGGCCGCCGCCGTCCCCGGCAGCTTCCTGGTCGTCTCCCACTCCACGTTCGAGGACCAGCCGCAGGAGATGCTGGACGCGCAGCGCCTGTCGGCGCGCACCGACACCGAGATCACCCTGCGCTCCCGGGCCGAGGTCACCGGCTTCTTCGGCGACTGGACGATCCTGGAGCCGGGCGTGGTGCACATGCCGCTGTGGCGACCCGACTCACCGTCCGACGTGGACGACCATCCCGAGCGGTTCGGCGCGTTCGGTGGCGTCGCCCGGTACGACCAGACAGCCGGCTAGGCGGACATGACAGCCGTGCCGGAGCCCGGCGGCGAGCCGCTCAGCCGGGCCGGCGCCCAGGCGTACGCCGCCGGGTGGACCCGCGCGGCACGCCGTGTCGGGTTCGTGCCGCTGAGCGCCGCCGAGACCGAGCGGCTCCTGTTCGTGCACACGGTACGGCTGGCCCAGGCGCTGCTCGCCGAGGCGTTCTCCGCCCAGCCCGCCGAGGACGTCGGCCGGGCGCTGGTCGAGGCGCACCTGACCGAGCCCGGGCTCCTGGACTGGTCGGTCACCGCGCTCGGGGAACGGTTCGCGGCCCAGGTGCTGCCGGGCCACGAGGCCCGGCCCGGCACGGCCGACCGGGTCGCCGCCCTCCAGGGCGCTCTCGCCGGCGGGTTCGCCCGGGCGCTGCGCGCCCGCACCTTCGCCCAGCAGGAACGCATCGCCCGCAGCGCGTGGCAGGCCCGGGACGACGTCGAGCAGGCCCTGCGGGACAGCGAGGCGCGGTTCCGGGCGCTCTTCACCGGGGCGGCGATCGGGATCGGCATCGCCGGCACGGACGGGCAGATCATCGAGGTCAACCAGTCCTTCGCCGACATGCTCGGCTACTCCGCCGAGGAACTGCGGCACACCAACGTGGCGGGGCTGTTCCACGCCGACGACGCGGCCGGGATGTGGGAGCTGTACCAGGAGCTGATCGGGGGCAAGCACGACTCGGCCCGGGTGAAAAAGCGCTACCACCGCAAGGACGGCAGTGTGGTGTGGACGGACCTGGCCGTCTCGTTGATCCGGTACGACGACGGGCGGCCACGCTTCACCGTGGCGATGATCGAGGACATCACCGAGCGGTACGAACTGGAGCAGCGGCTGCGCTTCCAGGCGCTGCACGACCCGCTCACCGGACTGCCCAACCGGACGCTGTTCTTCGAGACCCTCGGCGAGGTGCTCGGCGACGCCGGCCCGGACCACCGGATCGGGGTCTGCTTCCTCGACCTGGACGGCTTCAAGGCGGTCAACGACAGCCTCGGGCACGACCTCGGCGACCGGCTGCTGGTCGTGATCGCCCGCCGGCTGGCCGAGTGCGTCGCCGGGCACGGCCACCTGGTCGCCCGGATGGGCGGCGACGAGTTCGTCATCCTCGTCGACGGCGGCGACGGCATCGACGACGCGGTGGGCGTCGCGGAGATGGCCCTCGCGGCGGTCTCCGCCCCGGTGTACGTCGGAAACCAGCAGCTCGCGGTGTCGGCCAGCGTCGGCATCGTGGACTGCCTGTGCGCCGAGACCAGCGCGTCGGAGCTGATGAAGGCCGCCGACACCACCCTGTACTGGGCCAAGGCGGAGGGGCGCGGCCGGTGGGCGGTCTACGACCCCGAGCGCAGCGCCCAGGACATCGCCCGTTCGGCGCTCGTCGCCGGCCTGCCCGCCGCGCTGGACCGGGGCGAGTTCGTCGTCCACTACCAGCCGATCGTGTCGCTGCGGGACTCCGCGATGGTGGCCGTCGAGGCGCTGGTCCGCTGGCAGCACCCGGAGCTGGGGCTGGTCGGGCCGGACCGGTTCATCGGGCTGGCCGAGGAGACCGGCCTGATCGTCCGGCTCGGCGAGTGGGTGCTCCGGCAGGCGTGCCGCGACGCCGAGGCGTGGCACCGGGAGTTCCCCGGAGCGAAGCTGGTGGTCAGCGTCAACCTGGCCGCGCGGCAGGCCGACGACCCGGGCATCGTCGACACGGTGGCGAGCGCGCTGAGCCGCACCGGGCTGCCCGCCGGCCTGCTCCAGTTGGAGCTGACCGAGAGCGCCGTGATGGGCACCCCGGGGGAGCCGCTGCGGTCGCTGCGCCAGCTCGCCGACCTCGGCGTACGGCTGGCGATCGACGACTTCGGCACCGGATACTCGAACCTGGCTTACCTGCGGCGGCTGCCCATCCACTGCCTGAAGCTGGCGGGGCCGTTCGTGGAGGGGATCCGGGCGGACGACCCGCTGGACCCGGCCGACCACCGCGACGAGCGGATCGTGGACGCGCTGGTCCGGCTGGCGCACGCCCTGGAGCTGTGGGTCACCGCCGAGGCGGTGGAGACCCAGGCGCAGGCCGAGCGGCTGCGCGCGCTGCACTGCGACACCGGGCAGGGGTGCTGGTTCGGCGCCCCGGCCCCGGCCGGTGTGATCACCGCCCGGCTGCGCGGCGACGATCCCCCGGAGGGAGCGGCATGAGCCTGACGGACTCGCAAACGATCGTCTCGGTGGTGGCCGCGCTGGCCATCGTGGCCGGGCTGGCCGGGGTGGTGGTGCCGGGGCTGCCCGCGCTGCCGCTGTGCTGGGGCGGGGTGCTGGTGTGGGCGCTGTTCGGCGACGCCGGGGCGGGCCGCTGGCTGGTGCTGGCCGCCGCCACCGTGGTCGCCGTCGGCGGTGCCGTGGTCAAGTACCTGTGGCCGGGGCGCAACCTGAAAAGCGCCGGGGTGCCGACGTCGTCCCTGCTGGCCGGCGGCGTGCTGGGACTGGTGGGGTTCTTCGTGATCCCGGTGGTGGGGCTGGTGGTCGGCTTCGTCGGCGGGGTGTGGGGGGCCGAGCGGCTGCGGCTGGGCAGCAACCAGCTCGCCTGGCCGTCGACGGTGCAGGCGCTCAAGGCCGCCGGCCTGTCGATGCTGGTCGAGTTCCTCGCCGGCCTGGTGATCGGCGTGCTCTGGGTCGCCGGCCTGCTGTTCGCGTGAGCGTGGTGCGGCGGCGGGGGCGGATCGCCGTACGGTGAGAGAGAGGTGAACACCCCGCGCCGCCGCGTGCCGGGCGTTGCCGAGCGCCCGGCGGGGCCCGTCCGGATCGGGCCTGGTCACAGGCTCAAGGATGCGTCCCGAGCACCGCTGCGGGCAAGGCAATTTGGGTACGCCTCGCGGGTGAGCGCCGTGGGCCCGTCCCGCATCGGGCTGTCTTCCGTCGTCCGCGCCGCGCATGAGGTGCTATCCGGCCAGTGCTGGCGCGTCGGCCGGAGCGGAGCGCTGGTCCTCTTGGGCGGCGGAGACGATCTGGGCCAGAGCGGACCGGCTCTCCTGGAGAGTGGTCAACTGGTCGTCGAGTTCCCCCAGGCGGTCCTGGAGCACCTCCAGCATGCACGGCGCGACCTGACCGTCGCCGTCGACGCATGGCAGGACGTCGCGGATGACGCTCGTGGGCAGGCCGGCGCGCAGCAGCCTGCGGATGTGCCCGACAGTCAACGGTGCGCCGGGCCCGTAGCGGCGGTGCCCTCCCTCCCGATGCTCGGGTGCCAGCAACCCCTGCTCCTCGTAGTACCGCAGCAGGCGAACGCTGACGCCGGTCCGTCGGGCCAGCTCACCGATTCGCATGTGATCCCCCTCCCATCCACTTGAATCTCACACCGATGAGAGATTCTAGCGTTACGGGCATGACCACCACACGGACCGCCACCAGCCGAAACGCCGGAATCGGCGGCGACCTGACAGTCAGCCGGATCGGCTACGGCACCATGCGCCTGTCCGACACCCCCGACATCCCTCCGACCGAGGCCATCGTCTGGCGGCCTCCGACACCGCGCGCCGACGCCATCACGATCTTGCGCCACGCCGTCGAGCGCGGCGTGCAGCTGATCGACACCGCCGACGCCTACGCCCTGGGCGGCAGCGAGGAGCTGATCGCCGAGGCGCTGCACCCGTACCGGGACGGCGTCGTGATCGCCACGAAGATCGGCATGACCCGGCCGAGCCCGGCCGAGTGGGTGCCCGTCGGTCACCCCGCCTACCTGCGTCAACAGGCCGAGCTCAGCCTGCGCCGGCTCAAGGTCGAGCGGATCGACCTGCTTCAGCTGCACCGCATCGACTCCGAGGTCCCGCTCGCGGACCAGATCGGCGCGCTCAGCCAGCTCCAGCAGGAGGGCAAGGTCCGCCACATCGGCCTGTCCGAGGTGACCGTCGACCAGCTGCGCGAGGCACTCCAGGTCGCCCCGATAGCGTCCGTGCAGAACTGGTACAACCTGGCCCACCGCGAGCACGAGGCGGTGGTCGACTTCACCGCGGAGCGCGGCATCGCCTTCCTGCCGTTCTTCCCCATCGCCATCGGAAGCCACGTCACCAACGACAGCCCGGTCGCGAAGATCGCCTCCGAGATCGGCGTCACCCCCGCGCAGACGGCCCTGGCCTGGCTGCTGCACCGCTCCCCGAACATCGTTCCGATCCCCGGCACCACCTCACCGAAACACCTCGACGAGAACCTCGGCGCCCTCGACATCGCGCTCACCGACGAGCAGATCGCCCGCCTGGACGCCATCGCCGAGCAGGCCGAACCGGGCGTGTGAGCCCGGCCCGGTGGCCCGGTCCCGGCCCACGTCGGCGACTGCCTCTACGACGTCGCACTGACCGAGGGCGGGTGGGCGGGCCACCGGGCGGGTCCCCGGACGGAGTACGACGGAGCCGTCACACGATCACGGAAGCGCGACGGTGGGGGCCCTGCCCGGCTGCACGAAGTCGACGATCTCGTCGAGGCCGGGTCGGTAGCCGTCGCTGGTGTCCACCTCAAGCTCGGGTACGTCGAGTCGGACGCGGTCGAAGCTGCCGTGGCCGACCGCGTGCACCTGCTGCTCGCCGAGGGACGCGTCGGCGTGTGCGCGCCGCGTGGGATTCTCGTTCTGCCGCTGCCGGATGCGGTCCCAGGCGATCTCGGCCGCGATCTGGCAATGCACGACCCGGATGTCGGCAAGGCCGGCCAGGGGCCGCAGGTGGGGATGCCAGAGCCGGTCCTGGAAGGCCGCCTCGGCCACCGTCGTGACACCTGACGTCAGGAGCAGTTCCAGCACCTGGAAGAACGTCGGCAGCGTGCGCAGGGTCAGCGCGTCGCTCGGCGCGGCGACGAAGTCACCAGCCGCGTGGACCATGCCCTCCTTGATCTCGTCCCGGCAGATCGCCGGACAGCCGATCCGCCGGGCGAGCCGATGCGCGAGCGTGGTCTTGCCCGCGCCGGGCGGGCCGCTGACCACGACAAGAGTCGGTCTACTCCGCGCCAGGTCGCTCATGGTCGCGCTCGCGGCGGGACGGGACGTCGTACGCCGGTCATGCTCGACGCTCGGTAGCCGTGCACGGCCAGATCGCTCCCCGTTGAGTGGCGCGTGGGGTGGACGGGCAGGAAGAAAGGCCCTCGGCGTCGCGCCGGGGGCCTTTTCGACGCTTCCGGGTCAGGCGACGGGGCCGATCTGCTTGGCCAGGTCGACGAACGACTGCCAGGTCCGGGGGGCGAGGTGGAGGGTGCCGCCGTCGCGGTCCTTGGTGTCGCGCACCAGCACCACGCCCGGCATGTTGTCCGCGACCTCGACGCAGGCCCCGCCGTTGCCGCCGGACCTCGTCGACTTACGCCACTGCGGGGTCGTCAGTTCCATGACTTCGCCACATCCTTGATGAGCTCGGTTGACTGCCGGCGGGGAAGGGCTTCGCCCCTTACTATCTCCCACGTCTTCGCCAGCCTAGCAACATCGGCGGGCGCATCGACGATCTGCGCGCTGAGCTGGTTGTCCGCATAGGCCACCCGCGAGCCGTCGGGCAGCTCGCCGATGATGAACTGACCCATCAGCCCGAGGTACATCCCGGCGTCCACGGGCACGATGTGCACCTGGACGTGTTCCTCGGCCGTGAGGTTGGCCAGGTGGTCGAGTTGCTCCGCCATCAGTCCCGGCTGGTCGAGCACCGGCCGACGGAGCACGGCTTCGTCCAGCACGGCGATGAGCTGCGGCGGCTTGCCCCTGCCCAGGACCGACTGGCGCTCCAGCCTGGAGGCCACGATCTGGTCGACCTCGTCAGTCGTGAACCGTCCGCCCGCCAGGGTGGCGCGGGCGTACCGCTCGGTCTGGAGCAGGCCCGGGAGGTAGGACAGCTCGAACCATCGCAGGGTCGTCGACTCGCGTTCGATCTCGATCCACTCGCGCAGCCACTCGGGCGTCGCGTCGAGGTGTGCCAGTTCGCGGAGCATCCGCAGGTAGCGACCGCCGGTCTGGTAGTGGTTGTCGATCGCCGTCATGTATCCCTCGGTGGGGGCACGCCCGCCAGTCTCGACAGAGCTGACGTGGGAGCCCGAGTAGCCGATAGCTCGGCCGAACTCGTCCTGGCTCACGTCCTGTGATGCCCGGAACAACCGCAGCTCCCCCAGCACGTAGTTCGTAGCGGTCCCCATCTGTCCCCAATCTCTGCTCAGTTCTGGCCGGCGCGTCTCTCATCCCAGCTCGATCAGCCCTCTGACCTGCGCGGACCGGGCGAGCGCGTATCGACGGTAACGGTGTCCTCACCAGACTGTCACTACGCGGACCCGTTTCTGGCCCTACGGCGGGGGCGGGTTCTGCGCCGGGGGGTCGCCCGGTCCTGCCACGAGCTGGCGACCCCCCACCTGTGCCGTGAGGAGGGGGAGAGAATGAGCGGACACCATGGAGGCTGGCGGCAGGCCCGCCGACCGGAACCGAAGCCGAAGCCGAAGCCGGACACGAAGCCGAAGCCGGATCGGCCGGCCGAGCCCGCGCCGTACATTCCCGGCCCCATCGGGCCGTTGGTGCCGCCCCCGATCTTTCCGAGGATCGGCGGGGGTCGGCAGTGAACCCGCTCGTCGCCACGGGGGACGTGCTGACCCTTCAGCCGTGCGACTACTGCATCGGGCAGACCGTCCTGTGGTTGCAGGTCACGTACGTCCCCCGGTACGCGAACTTCCTGGCGTCGCGGTGGGTGCGGCTGGAGGGGTTGGAACTGCGTCCCGACGGCACGCCGTGGCGGGAGCGCGTCGTCATGGTCCGGGTGCAGGCGATCATCGACGATCCGCCGGCCCGGCTGGAGCCGGGGGCGCGGGAGCGGTGACGGGCCGCCACCCGCCGAGGCACGCCGGCGGCCCGTGTCTCACCTGCGGCAGGCCGTGGCCGTGCTTCGAGCGTCAGTTGGCGAGTCTCGTCGAGTTCGCCGGCCGGGGGGAACTGCTCGTGGCGTACCTGGGTGACTGGTACCGCCTGGGGGTTGACGAGCGGAAGCGGCGCGGCCTGCCGCCCGACCCGGACCTGGAGCTGCGGCACCTGGGGTGGCTCGACATGGTCCTGCCGGCGCAGGGCGAGCAGCGCAGCGGCGATGCCTGAGGCCGGGCCCAGGAAGCCGCAGGGCGGTGACCTCCTGCACGTCACCCGGGCCGCCAGCGTCCAGTTCGTCCGGCCCATCGTCTTCCGCGTCATCCGCGTCCACGACGACTGGCACACCTACCACGGGTGGCTGTGGCTGGACGGATACGAGATCGACGCCAAGGGCGACGCCGTGGCCCGCCGTTCGATCTACGTCCAGCCGGCGGGGCTGCGGTGGCTGGCCGCCGCACCGAGCCGACCGGCAGCGCCTCGGGGCGCTCCCGGCGTCGCCCGTCGGCCCGGCGTGGCCGGCAGGCGTTGAGGGGGCCGGCCCCGCCGGCCGCCGGGGCGCGTTCAGCGCGCCGGGCCGCCCCCCAGGGCGTGCCGTCGTGCCCATCGGGCGATCGCCGAGGCGATGGCGTCGGGCTGGTCCTCGGGCGCGTGGTGGCCGGCCGGGCCGCAGTGCTCCGTCTCCAGGGCCGCCAGGTGCGCCGCGCACCAGTCAGCCTGCTCGGGGCCGATGAGCAGGGTGGGCGAGGAGTCGAAGGTGAGCAGCAGCTTCGGCGCGTCGCTCGTGGCCAGCCAGTTCCCGTACCCGGCCACCCGCTCGGCGACGTCGGCCGGCGCGCCGTCGAGCGGCAGCGAGCGGGCCCACTCCAGCAGCGGGCGGCGGCTCTCCCGGGTCGGGTACGGCGCACGGTAGGCGTCCCTGTCCGCCTCGGCCAGCGGGTGCAGCACGCCGCCGGTGTAGGCCGAGTCCAGGAAGAAGTCGCTGTCGAGCACCAGGGCCTCGCCCTGCGGCCCCCGCATGGCCTCGGCGCGCGCCCGGGGCCCCTCGCCCAGCTCGGCCCAGGACATCGGCCGCACGATCGTCTCCAGGAAGGCCACACCGCGCACCCGGTCGGGGTGTCGGGCCGCCCGGTCGAAGGCGAGCGCGCCGCCCCAGTCGTGGCCGACGAGCACCACCTCGTTCAGGCCCAGCCGGTCGAACCAGGCGTCGAGGTAGCGGGCGTGGTCGGCGAAGCGGTACGGCAGGTCGGGCTTGCCGGAGCGGCCCATCCCGATCAGGTCGGGGGCGAGGAGCCGGGCGGGCAGGTCGAGTGCGGGCAGCACCTTGCGCCACAGCCGGGACGAGCCGGGGTTGCCGTGCAGGAACACGAAGGCCGGGCCGCTGCCGGCCTCCTCGTGGTACATCGTCGAGTCCAGGACGGTCGTCACCGGCACGGCGGGGCCCTCTCAATCGTTTGTCTCACTAACGGTTCTGCCCGCCGAAGCTAATTCGTTAGTCCGACTAACGCAATGGGTATGCTCGTGGCGTGAGCGACAGTGGGTCCGAGCCGACGCGCGCCGCCGACCGGTCGGCTGCCCCCGCGCGGCTGCGCAACCTGCCGACACGGCTGCTGTCCCTGGCGGCGATCCACTCGGACCGTCGGGTGAACGAGGAACTGGCCCGCGCCGACGCCCGCAAGTGGCACTACGCGGTGCTCGCGGCCCTGGACGGGGCCGGCCCCGCGAGCCAGGCGGAGCTGAGCAGCCGCACCGGCATCTACCGCAGCGACCTGGTCGCGGTGCTCAACGAGTTGGCCGACCGGGGACTGGTGGACCGCGCGCCCGATCCCGCAGACCGCCGCCGCAACGTCGTCACCCTCACCGGGCCGGGCCGTCGTCAGCTCCGCCGGCTGGACGGGGTGCTCGCCGGGGTGGAGGACGAGGTGCTCGCACCCCTGACCCCACCGGAACGCGAGCAACTCACCCGGTTGCTCGACGCCCTGGTGTACGGCCGGGGCCGCGACGGGTGAACGGGCGCGGGGTTTGCCGGCGCGTCGCGGCGGGGCATTGACGGTGATCCGGTCAGGCAGTAGACCTTGGTGATGGAGGCCCGCGCATGAGCAGAGCACCCCTGTCCCTCGAAGAGTTACGGGCCGCCGTCGCCGCCGGCAAGCTCGACACGGTGGTGCTGGCGCTGGTCGACATGCAGGGCCGGTTGCAGGGCAAGCGGTTCCACGCGCCGTTCTTCCTCGACCAGGTGGTCGAGAACGGCAGCGAGGGCTGCGACTACCTGCTCGCCGTGGACGTCGACATGAACACCGTCGACGGGTACGCGATGTCGAGCTGGGAGCGCGGCTACGGCGACCTCGCCATGGTGCCCGACATGGACACGCTGCGCCGGGTGCCGTGGCAACCGGGCACGGCGATGCTGCTGGCCGACCTGGCGTGGCCGGACGGGTCCGGGCCGGTGGTCGCCTCGCCCCGGCAGATCCTGCGCCGCCAGCTCGACCGGCTCGCCGCGCACGGGCTGACCGCGTACGCCGGCACCGAGCTGGAGTTCGTCCTCTACCGCGACTCGTACGAGGACGCCTGGCGGCGCGGCTACCGCGAGCTGACCCCGGCGAACCAGTACAACGTGGACTACTCGCTGCTCGGCACCGCCCGGGTCGAGCCGCTGCTGCGCCGCATCCGCACCGAGATGGCCGGCGCGGGCCTGACCCCGGAGAGCGCCAAGGGCGAGTGCAACCTCGGCCAGCACGAGATCGCCTTCCGCTACGACGAGGCGGTGGCCTGCGCCGACCATCACGTGATCTACAAGAACGGGGCGAAGGAGATCGCCGCCCAGGAGGGCATGTCGATCACCTTCATGGCGAAGCCGAACGAGCGGGAGGGCAACTCCTGCCACATCCACTTCTCGCTGCGCGACGCCGACGGCCGCTCCGCCATGCTCGGCGAGGGCCCGGCGCACCTCAGCGTCACCGGGCAGCGGGTGCTGGCCGGGCTGCTGGACACCATGCGCGAGTTCAGCCTGCTGTTCGCCCCGAACATCAACTCGTACAAGCGGTACCAGCCCGGCTCGTTCGCCCCGACCGCGCTGCGCTGGGGCACCGACAACCGCACCTGCGCGCTGCGGCTGGTCGGCCACGGCGAGGGGATGCGGGTGGAGAACCGGGTGCCCGGCGCGGACGTCAACCCGTACCTGGCGATCGCCGCGCTGGTGGCCGGCGCGGTGCACGGCATCGAACGCGAGCTGGAGTTGGGCGCGGAGTGCACCGGCAACGCGTACGACGATCCGGCCGCCGAGCGGGTGCCGGCTACCCTGCGCGACGCCCTGTCCCTCTGGGAGTCCTCGACGATCGCGAGAGCCGTCTTCGGCGACGAGGTCCACGCCCACTACGCCAACCAGGCGCGCGTGGAGCTGACCGCCTTCGACGCCGCAGTCACGGACTGGGAACTGACCCGTGGCTTCGAACGCCTCTGACCCCCGCGACCTTGCACTTCGGACCCCCGACCGAGAGAGAGGGTGGGGCATGACGCAGGTGGTCAATCCCGCTAGTGGGGTTGTGGTGGGGGAGGTGGCGGCGACCTCCCTCGCGGAGGTCGACGCGGCCGTGGGGCGGGCGCAGCGGGCGTTCGAGTCGTGGCGGAAGGTGGGGCCGGGGGAGCGGGCGCGGGTGTTGCGTCGGTTCGCCGGGCTGGTGGACGCGCACCTGGAGGAGTTGGCCTCGCTGGAGGTACGCAACTCAGGGCACACCATCGGCAACGCGCGGTGGGAGGCGGGCAACGTCCGGGACGTGCTCGACTACTACGCGGGTGCGCCCGAGCGGCTGACCGGCCGGCAGATTCCCGTGCCGGGCGGGTTGGACGTCACCTTCCACGAGCCGCTGGGCGTGGTCGGGGTGATCGTGCCGTGGAACTTCCCGATGCCGATCGCCGCGTGGGGCTTCGCCCCGGCGCTCGCCGCCGGCAACACGGTGCTGCTCAAGCCGGCCGAGCTGACCCCGCTGACCGCGCTGCGCCTGGCCGAGCTGGGCCGCGAGGCCGGGCTGCCCGACGACGTGTTCACCGTGCTGCCCGGCGAAGGGCCGGTGGTGGGGGAGCGGTTCGTCACCCACCCGGCCGTACGCAAGGTGTGCTTCACCGGCTCCACCGAGGTCGGCACCCGGATCATGGCCGGCTGCGCCGCCCAGGTGAAACGGGTGACCCTGGAGCTGGGCGGCAAGAGCGCGAACGTGGTCTTCGCCGACGCCGACCTGGAAAAGGCTGCGGCCACCGCGCCGTACGCGGTCTTCGACAACGCCGGCCAGGACTGCTGCGCCCGGTCCCGGATCCTGGTCGAGCGCCCGGTGTACGACCGGTTCCTGGAGCTGCTGGAGCCGGCCGTGCGGAGCTTCCGGGTGGAGGATCCGGCGCTGGACACCGCCGAGATGGGCCCGCTGATCTCCGCCGGCCAGCGCGACCGGGTCGCCGGGTACGTCGACGGGGCGAAGGTCGCGTTCACCGGCTCCTGCCCGGAGGGCCCCGGCTTCTGGTACACCCCGACGGTGCTGCTCGCCGACTCGCCGGCCGACCGGCACTGGCGGGAGGAGGTCTTCGGCCCGGTGGTCTCGGTGCTCCCGTTCGACGACGAGGCGGACGCGGTCCGGCTGGCCAACGACACCGAGTACGGCCTGTCCGGCTCGGTCTGGACCCGGGACGTGGGCCGGGCGATCCGGGTGGCCCGGGCGGTGGAGGCGGGCAACCTGAGCGTCAACTCGCACTCCTCGGTGCGGTACTGGACCCCGTTCGGTGGGATGAAGCGTTCCGGGCTCGGCCGCGAGCTGGGCCCGGACGCGCTGCACGCCTTCACCGACGTCAAGAACGTCTTCATCGCCACGGAGGAGTGACAAGGTGCAGGGTCGGTTGGGGGGTCGCGTCGCGGTGGTCACCGGGGCGGGCAGCGGGATCGGGTTGGCCACCGTGCGGCGGTTCGCCGCCGAGGGGGCGCGGGTGGTCTGCGTCGACATCGACGCGGCGGCGGGCGGGAAGGCCGCCGAGGAGGTCGGCGGGGAGTTCGTCGCCTGCGACGTGGCCGACGAGGCGGCGGTGCGGGACCTGTTCGACGGGGTGGTCGACCGGCACGGCCGGGTGGACGTGGCGTTCAACAACGCCGGCATCTCCCCGCCGGAGGACGACTCGATCCTGGAGACCGGCCTGGACGCCTGGGAGCGGGTGCTGCGGGTCAACACCACCAGCGTTTACCTGTGCTGCAAGCACGTCATCCCGCACATGCGCCGGCAGGGCAAGGGGTCGATCATCAACACCGCGTCGTTCGTGGCGCTGATGGGGGCGGCCACCTCGCAGATCGCGTACACGGCGAGCAAGGGCGGGGTGCTGGCGATGACCCGGGAGCTGGGCGTGCAGTTCGCCCGGGAGGGCATCCGGGTCAACGCGCTGTGCCCGGGCCCGGTGGCCACCCCGTTGCTGCTGGAGCTGTTCGCCGCCGACCCGGAGCGGGCCGCCCGCCGGCTGGTGCACGTGCCGATGGGGCGGTTCGGCCAGCCGGAGGAGATCGCCGCGGCGGTAGCCTTCCTGGCCAGCGACGACTCGTCGTTCATGACCGCCGCGCAGTTCGTCGTCGACGGCGGGATCACCGGCGCGTACGTCACCCCGCTGTGACCCCGGCCGCTGATCGGGGTCGGGTGACCGCCCCGGTCCGGGCCGCCGCCGCCGCGAGCATCGACGGCCTCCCGGTCTTCTGACACCGGCAGCCTGACGCCGGCCGTCCCCTTGTTCCGCCGGCCGGCGGTGGCTGCCCTCCGTACCGACCTCCGCCGGCGGCCGGCGGTGATGTCCGGTGAGACCCGGGTTACCAGCGTCGCGCCGGGCGGATGCGTTACGTTGCTGGTCCGTCTGGGTAGAAGGCGGGGCACGGCGGCGATCATGTGGTCGGCAGGGGACGACGATCGAGCGGTCGTCGGGGGGATCAGCCGGTGCGGGAGGGTGTATGAGCTCGGCCCAGGGGGGCGAGGACGGGCTGCGCCCGTCCGTCGGGAACGTCGATGAGGCGATCCCGCCGCTGCTCACGGCCGCGTTCGCCGCCGGCGGCGAGATGGGGGAGCGGCTGGGCGGGTTCGACTGGGCGACCAGTCCGCTCGGCTTCCCGGCCGGCTGGCCGGCGGCGCTGTGCCACGCGGTCGCCACGATGCTCTCCTCCCGGGCGCAGATCGTGGTGTTCTGGGGACCGGAGCACCGCGCCTTCTACAACGACGCCTACCTGCCGACCATCGGCGCCAAGCACCCGCACGCGATCGGTCAGCCCGCCCGGGAGCACTGGGTGGAGACCTGGGACGTGCTCGGTCCGCTGCTCGCCTCGGTCCGGGAGACCGGCGAGTCCTACCGGGGTGAGGACCATCCCTTCGCGCTCGACCGGCACGGCTTCCTGGAGGACGTCTACTTCGACATCTCCTACGACCCGATCCGGGACGCGGACGGCGGCATCAGCGGGATCTTCTGCATCGTGAGCGAGACCACCGGGCGGGTGCTCGGCGAGCGCCGGCTGCGGGCCCTGGCCGAGCTGGGGGCCGGCCTGGCCGAGGCGGAGCAGTACGGGGAGCTGGCGACGACCGCCGCCCGAGTGCTGGACCGGTACCGGGCCGACGTCCCGTTCGGCCTGGTCTACCTGCGCGACGATGCCGGCCGGCTCACCCTCGCCGGGCGCAGCGGCACCGCGGCGGTCGCCGCGCCGCCGCTCGGCGGGACCGCCACGGCCGTGCTGGACCGGGTCGCCGACGGCGGGGTCGCCGCCGCGGTCGACGTCGCCGACCTGCTCGCGGAGGTGCCCGACGGGGTCGCCGGGCAGGCGCTGGTGCTGCCGCTCACCGCCACCAACGAGCCCGCGGGGGCTCTCGTGGTGGGGGTGTCCGCCCGGCTGCCGCTCACCGCCGAGTACCGCACGTTCTTCGATCTGATCGCCGCCCAGCTCTCCCGCACGGTGGGTCGGCAGCGGGCGTACGAGCAGGAGCAGGCCCGGGCCGCCGAGTTGGCCGCGCTGGACCGTGCCAAGACCAACTTCTTCGCCAACATCAGCCACGAGTTCCGCACCCCGCTGACCCTGGTGCTGGGGCCCCTGGAGGATCTGCTCGCCGACCCGGCGCTGCCGGCGCCCTACACCGACCAGCTCACCATGATGCACCGCAACGCGCTGCGCCTGCTCAAGCTGGTCAACACGGTGCTGGACTTCTCCCGGCTGGAGTCCGGCCGGCTGGCCGCCCACTACGAGCCCACCGATCTGGCCGACTACACCTCCCGGCTGGCCAGCACCTTCCGCTCGGCCACCGAACGCGTCGGTCTGCGCCTGGCGGTCGACTGCCCGCCGCTGCCCGGTCCGGTCTTCGTCGACCGGGACATGTGGGAGAAGATCGTCCTCAACCTGATCGCCAACGCGGTGAAGTTCACCTTCTACGGCGAGATCCGGGTCCGGGTCCGGGCGGTCGACGGCGTGGCCCGGCTGGAGGTCACCGACACCGGCGTCGGGATTCCCCCCGAGGAGCTGTCGCGTGTCTTCGAGCGGTTCCACCGGGTTCCCAACGCCCGTTCCCGCACCCACGAGGGCACCGGGATCGGGCTCGCGCTGGTCCGCGAGCTGGTGGAGATGCACGGCGGGCGGGTCGAGGCATCCAGCCGGGTCGGTGCGGGCAGCACCTTCACCGTGACCCTCCCGTTCGGCTCCGCCCACCTGCCCGCCGACCGGGTCCCGACCGACGCCCCGACGGCCTCTTCCGCCCCCGAGGAGCCGGCGCAGGCCCGGCTCTTCGCCGCCGAGAACGCGCTGTGGGCCGATGCGGCCCCGGGAGCCTCGTCGGCCGTGCCCGCCGGCCGGGTTCCGGCCGGCCGCATCCTGTTCGCCGACGACAACGCCGACCTGCGTGAGCACGTCGCCCGGCTGCTCTCCCCGACCTGGGAGGTGGTGGCCGTGCCGGACGGCGTCGAGGCTCTGCGCCAGGCCGTGCAGGCCCCGTTCGACCTGGTGCTGACCGACGTGATGATGCCCCGGCTGGACGGGTTCGGCCTGGTCACCGCGCTGCGCGCGGAACCGCGTACCCGGCATGTGCCGATCGTGTTGCTCTCCGCCCGGGCCGGCTCGGCCGAGGCGGTCGCCGGCCTGTCGGTCGGCGCGGACGACTACCTGACCAAGCCGTTCTCCAGCGAGGAGCTGATCGCCCGGGTCCGGGCGAACGTCGAGCTGGGCCAGCTTCGCGGGCAGATCATCCGGCGACTGCGCGCGCTGGCCGACGCCGCCGTCGCGGTGAACACCGCCCGCACCACCGCCGAGGTGCTCCAGGTAGCCGCCCGGCACGCGCTCGGTCTCGCCGAGGCCGCCCGGGTGGTGGTCACCGCGACCGGGGCCCGCTCCGAGGCCGACGGCGGCGGCACGGCCGCCGCCGAACCGTCCATCGTGCTGCCGCTGACCGGCACCGCCGGGGAACAGCTCGGCGAGCTGCGGGTCTGGGGGCGCGGGAAGAACGCCACCGACACCGCCCAGGCTGCGTTGACCCAGCTCGCCCGGCTGATCGGCGTCCGGCTGGAGAACGCCCAGCTCTACGAGGCCGAGCACCGCATCGCCACCACCCTCCAGCACAGCCTGCTGCCCCGCACGCTGCCCCGGCTGCCCGGCGCGGTGATGGCCAGCTGCTACCTGCCCGGCACCGCCGACGTGGAGGTCGGCGGCGACTGGTACGACGTCGTCGAGCTCGACGACGACGAACTCGTCCTGGTCATCGGCGACGTGGTCGGCAAGGGCGTCCGGGCCGCCGCCGCGATGGGCCAGCTCCGCAACGCGCTGCGGGCGTACGTCCTGGAGGGCTACGACCCGGGCAAGTCGCTGACCCGGCTCAACCGGCTGGTCGGCTCGACCGAGCAGTCCTCCTTCGCGACGGTGGTCTGCCTCCAGTTCTCCCCCCGCACGGGGCGGCTGCGCTACGCCAGCGCCGGACACCCGTCCCCCCTGCTGATCCGAGGCGACGACGTGGGATTCCTGCACGACCGCGCGCTCGGGCCACCGGTCGGCGCCATTCCCGCCGCGTCGTACCGGACGGTCGAGGACGAGTTGGTCCCCGGGGCCCGGCTGCTGCTCTACACCGACGGCCTGATCGAGGACCGCCAGCTCGGCATCGACGCCGCCCTCGGGCAGTTGCGCGACGACGCCGCCCGGCACGTCGGGCACGTCGCCGACCTGGTCGACGCGGTCGTCGAGCGCGTGGCCTCCCGGCCGCGCCGCGACGACGTCGCGGTCCTCGCGCTGGAGGTGACCGAGGCGAACCGGTTCGCGGTGCGGCTGCCGGCCGACCCGACCCGGCTCAGCGGGCTGCGTCGTCGGCTGGAGGACTTCCTCGTCGCCCACCGGGTCGATGAGACCGATCTGTTCGACCTGACCGTGGCGGTCTCGGAGGCCGCCGCCAACGCCATCGAGCACCCGGTCGAACCGGCCGAGCCGACCATCGGCGTGGAGGTGACGATCGCCGACCGCACCGTGGTGGCCACCATCCTGGACAGCGGGCAGTGGCGGGAGTCGGCCGGCGCGGGATTCCGTGGCCGAGGGCTGGAGCTGATCAAGGCGCTGGGTGACCTGACGGTGAGCCGGACACCCGAGGGGACCGCGGTGACGCTGCGCCGGCGGCTCAAGGACTGACCGCCCGAGCCCGTCGGGCTTCAGGCCGGCGCGACCCAGGCCTGGTCGGCCAGGCCGGAGATCTCCAGCACCCGCCGGACCTGGCGGGACGGCAGAACCGTCAGCGCGTCCGGGTACCGCTGGGAGAGCTGGACCACGGCGTGGATCGCGGCGGAGTCGAAGAAGGTGACCGCCCTCAGGTCGAGGGTGACCCGCCCGGCCGGCTCGCGCAGGACGGTCTGGAGCATCGTGTCGGCAGTGGCCATGTCCACCTCGCCGGAGACCAACACGCGGACGTGGTCGCCGTCGGTCTCCGCCCGGGCGGTGAAGACGGGATCCACTCCCCCTTGATCCACGCAGAACACGATCGCACAGCGGAGGTTGCCCCGGCAACAACCACCCGGTCGGCGCCGTGGTGGAGGTCACCGCCGCCGCCGGGCACCGCGCCGACGTGCCGCGAGTCGGGCCGGCGATAGGCTTGCGTCATGACCGTCCGTGCGCCGCTGACCCCCGGCACGCTCTCCCCGATGCGACCGGTGCCGGGTCACATCGTCCGACCGGAGTACGTGGGCAAGAAGCGCCCCCAGGAGTGGCGCGGCTCGCACGTGCAGACCCCGGAGATCATCGAGAAAATGCGGGTCGCCGGCCGGCTCGCCGCCCAGGCCACCCAGCTCGCCGGGGAGCACTGCAAGCCCGGCGTCACCACCGACGAGATCGACCGGGTGGTGCACGAGTTCCTCTGCGACCACGGGGCCTACCCGTCGACGCTCGGCTACAAGGGCTTCCCGAAGTCCTGCTGCACCAGCCTGAACGAGGTGATCTGCCACGGCATCCCGGACTCGACGGTCCTGGCCGACGGCGACATCATCAACGTCGACGTCACCGCGTACCTCGACGGGGTGCACGGCGACACCGACGCGACGTTCTGTGTGGGGGAGGTCAGCGAGGAGGCCCGGCTGCTGGTCGAGCGGACCCACGAGGCGATGATGCGGGGGATCAAGGCGGTCGTCCCGGGCCGGCAGATCAACGTGGTCGGCCGGGTCATCGAGTCGTACGCCAAGCGGTTCGGCTACGGCGTGGTCCGCGACTTCACCGGCCACGGCATCGGCGAGTCCTTCCACAGCGGTCTCTACGTGCCGCACTACGACAGCCCCCGCCCCACGGACGTGATGGAGCCGGGGATGACCTTCACCATCGAGCCGATGATCACCCTCGGCACCTACCAGTACGACATGTGGGACGACGGCTGGACGGTGGTCACCAAGGACCGCAGGTGGACGGCCCAGTTCGAGCACACCATCCTCGTGACGGAGGACGGTCACGAAATCCTGACCCTGCCGTGACCGACACACCCGCGGCCCTGCGCGAGGCGCACCACGCGGACGTGTCCGGCGGCTGGCTGCGGCCGGCCGTCTTCGGCGCGATGGACGGCCTGGTCACCAACATCGCCCTGATCGCGGGCGTCGGCGGCGGCGGGGTGTCGCCGCGCAGCATCGTGCTCACCGGCGCGGCCGGCCTGGTCGCCGGGGCCATCTCGATGGGCCTCGGCGAGTACACCAGCGTCCGGTCGGCCAACGAGCAGGTGGCGGCCGAGGTGGCCAAGGAACGCCGGGAGCTGGAACGGCACCCGGAGGCGGAGGCCCGCGAGTTGGCCGACGCGTGGGTGGCCCGGGGCCTGTCCCGCGACCTGGCCACCCAGGTCGCCGAGGCGGTGCGGCGCAACCCGGAGGAGGCGCTGCGGGTGCACGTCCGGGAGGAGTTGGGCGTCGACCCGGACGATCAGCCGAGCCCGTGGACGGCGGCGATCTCGTCGTTCCTGTTCTTCTCGGTCGGGGCGCTGGTCCCGCTGCTGACGTACCTGTTCGGCGCGACCAGCCTGTGGTTGGCGCTGGCCGTCGGCGGGGTCGGGCTGTTCGTGGCCGGGGCGGTCGTGGCCCGGTTCACCAAGCGCCCCTGGTGGTCCAGCGGCCTGCGGCAGCTCCTGCTCGGCGCGGCGGCGGCCGGCGCGACGTACCTGATCGGCACGCTGATCGGCGTCCAGGGCGGCCTGTAGGCGGCCCGCCGGCCCCGCCCAGCCGCGTGGGCGGCGGGTCAGCCGGCGAACAGGTCGTCGATGGTGCCGTCGACGGGCCGGCCCCGGGCGGTCAGCTCCTCGGCCTGCCGGGCCAGCACCGCGCCGACCTCGGTCATGTCCGCCCCGGCCAGGCCGGTACGCCGGATCGCGTCCCCCGGGTCGCGGAAGTAGGTGCGGCTGAGCAGCCCGTTCACCGTGGCCGCGGCCAGCCGGGCCTCGCCGAGCATCAGCAGCGCCTGGTCCGTCTCGTACCACCCGGCGAGCCGGGCGGCCCGGGAATGCGCGGCGCAGCCCCGGTACCACGCCTGGCGGGCGGGATCGGTGAACTCCGCCGGCCGGGCCCGGGCCAGCCGGGTCAGGTGCTCGTCGCGCAGTGCCGGCAGCCAGCCGGTCGGGTCGTGCACCGGCCGGGTGGTGACGTACCGGTCCGCGGTGAGCGGCCACAGCGCGGTGATCGCCCGAGCCCGGCGGAGGTGCTCGTCGGCGGCGGCGACGCTCAGGTCGACCAGGACGCCGTCCACCCGGCGGGTCGCCGGGGCCGGGCCCGCACCGGCCCGGTACGTGGCGATCAGCAGACCGACCTCGCCGTCCCCGCCGCCGTCGTCGTCACCGTGGGCCAGCGGGCCGTGCACCGCGACCGCGAGGACGTTGGCCGGGAAGCGCCGCCTCGCCACGTCCGCGACCCGCTCCGCGACCGACCACCGGGGATCGTCCTGGTACGGGTCCACGAATCACCTCTGCCTCGCCGACTGCCCGCCGGACCGGCCACCGGACCGGCCGCCGCGACGCCGGCTCCACCCTAGTCACCGTTCGCCGGTGCCGCCCGGACCGCCGCGCCCGGCCGGCACCAGCCGGAAGATGCGGATCTCCCGCCCGCCGGCCCGCTCGACGTACGTCCGGTACGCCGGCCACTCGGTGACCAGCAGCGTCCAGAGCCGGTCGCGTTCCGCGCCGGTGGCCGCCTCGGCCCGGACCGCCACCCGCCGGCCCTTGACGTCCACCTCCGCCTCGGGGTTCGCGAGCAGGTTCATCGCCCAGCCGGGCTGGTGCTGCTGCCCCCAGTTGGAGCCGATCACCACGTAGGCGTCGCCGTCCGGCACATACAGCAGGGGATTGCTGCGCGGCAGGCCGGAGCGGCGGCCGGTGGTGGTGATGACGAGCGAGGGGATCAGGCCGAGCGCCACCACCCGGCCCCGGGTGAGCCGGCCGACCACCCGGTCGGCGGGGACGAGCAGCCGGGCCGCCGCGCCGAACCAGCGGTGGTGGCCGAGGCGACGGGTGAGGGTTCCGAGAGCGGGCACCCGACCAGTCTGCCGCCCCGGGGCCGGGGGCGGCACCCCCGAGTCCGGAGGCGGGCGCGGGAACGTCCCGGCCGCCAGTCCGAACGCCGTCCCGGGCGTCAGTCGAGGCGGCGCTCGACGGCCAGCCGGGACCGGGTGAACAGGCCCGCGCCGAGCATCGCCACCAGCGGCACCACCACCAGCACCCCCAGGGTCAGCCAGGGCACCACGACCGGGTACGGCTCCTGCACCGGCCAGGCCTCGGCGTACCGGCGGTTCGTGGCGGCCAGGACGATCAGGGCGGTGCCCAGCCCGGCCGCGATGCCCAGGGCCGAGCCGAGCCCGGCGATCACCCCGGCCTGGCAGAGCGACAGCACCCGGCGTACCCGGGGGCTGGCGCCCACGGCCGCCAGGGTGGACAGGTCGGCCCGTCCCTCGGCCGCGGCGAGGCCGGTGGCGACGGCCGCCGCGCCGACGGTGATCAGGCCGGAGACGATGGCCAGCAGCAGCAGGATCGGCCGCTGGTCGGTGTCCGGGCGGCCGCGCTCGACGACCACCCGCAGGGGGGCGAGGCGCCGCAGTTCGGCGTCGAAGCGGTCCTGCTGGTCGGGGGTCGGCACCGCGTCGGTGGCCAGGACAAAGCCGACCTGGTACGCGGCGAGCCCGACCCGGGCGGCGGCGGCGTGGGACAGCACGAGCTGGTCCACCCCGGTCTCGCCGCGCAGCACGTACCCGGGCACGGTGGCCCGGACGGTCCTCGTCGACCCCGATTCGTCGCGTGTCCGCGTCGCCGTCAGGGTGACCCGGCCGTCGAGGACGTAGCGCGGGTCGGTCACCACGGCGCCGCCGGCCCGCAGCACCCGGCGGGCGGCGGCGATCTCCTGCGGGGCGGCTCCGGTGAGCCCGGCCAACGCCTCGCCATCGTCCACCACCGACGACAGCGAGTAGCCGTTGTATCCGCCCGACAACCATTCGACGCAGCGTGGGTCGGCCCGGATGCGCAGCCGGACGGCGGCGTCCCGGAGCTGCCCCGCCTCGTACGGGCAGATCTGTCCGGGTGGCAGCTCCGCCTGGACCTCGCACCAGTCCTCGACGGTGGTGGCGGCGGGGGTGGCGGGCGCGGAGCAGGTCGGGGCGTCGATCCGGGTGACCGCGCTGGGCGGCAGCTCGGCGCTCGCGACCTCGGCGACCCGGGCCACCGGCGGCAGCGGCCCGGTCGCGGTGTCGGAGCCGACGACCAGGACGTGGCCGTACGGCAGCCCCGGCCGGTAGGTGGCCGTCGTCCGCGCGTCGTCGCTGGCCACGTACACGCCGAGAGCGACGCTGCCGGCGACCGCGGCCATCACCGCCGAGATGGCCGGGGCGGCCGAGGCGCGGTTGCGGCTCGCGTCCCGCAGCGCGACGCGGGGGGCCAGCGGCAGCCACCGGCCGGCCCGGGCGAGCAACCCGACCAGCGTCGGGGTGGCGAAGACCAGCCCCAGCTCGCCGAGGACCAGGCCGGCGAAGAGCACCGGCGTGACGCTGCGGGAGGCGCCCAGCGCGGCCACCGCAGCGCCGCCGGCGGTCAGTGCCGCCCCGAGCAGCGGCCAGCGCCGCCGGTGCGGGGGCGAGGTGCGCCGGCCCGCCAGCCCGGCCACCACGTCCTGGCGGGCGGCGGTCCAGGCCGGCGCCAGCGCCGCGAGCACCCCGGCCAGCACCGCGACCGCGGCGATCGCCGCCAGCGCGGCCGGAAAGATCCGGTACGCCCCGAAGCGCGCCTGGAAGACGTACTCCTCGGTCAGGGGCCGGGCGGCGATCGCGGCGACGACGCCCAGCGCCAGCCCGGCGGCGGCCCCGGCGCAGCCCAGCACCACCCCGTCGGCCAGCACGATGCGGCGCAGGTGGGCGGCGTCCCCGCCGGCCACCGCCACCAGGGCGAGATCCCGGCGTCGGCGGCGCACCCCGACGGCGAACGCCGGCCCCACCAGCAGCACGACCTCCAACAGGCCGAGGCCGCCGATCAGCACCGCGTTGCTGGCGTCCTCGGCGCTCACCGAGGCGTTGAGCAGCCCGGCGTCGACGCCGGGGTGGGGCGCCGGGGTGCGGGCGACCACCGTGATCCCACGCGCGTTGAGCCGGTCGGTCAGTCCGGGGTCGACGCCGTCCGGCAGGTCGGCGAGCCACCTCGTCTCGCCCTGCGGCTCGACCGGCATGGGGGCCGTCGGTGGCAGGGTCACCATGGGGCCCAGGGTGTCGGGGAACTCCACCACCCCGACCACGGTCCGGTCGCCCGAGCCGTCGGCCGGGGTGACCCTGTCGCCGGGCCGGACGTGCAGCCGGCGCAGCGCCGCCCGGTTCAGCCCGATCTCGTCGGCGGCCGTCGGCGGGCGGCCGGCGAGCTGCCGGGCCTGCCCGCGCAGCAGCGGGTCGGCGAGGTCGAGCTGCCGGCCGTCGAACGACACGCGCCGGTTGCCGACGCGCGCCTCGAACGTCACCCACCACCGCACCTCGCCGACCCGGCTGCCGGCCGGGAGCTGGGCGGTCAGTTCGGCGGCGGTGACCGGCCGGCTCCGGTGCCGGACGCCCTCGCGGGGATAGCCGTTGTCGCCCCAGGCGTCCTGCACCAGCGGGCCGTCCGCCAGCCAGTGCAGTTCCGCGTCGGCGGTGCCGAGCTGACGGTCGATCTGCTCGGCCCGGGTCAGCTGGGACATGTCGTAGCTGACGGCGGCGAAGGCCAGCGCCAGCACGGGCAGGGTGATCATCGCGAGCACCAGCGCGGTGCGACCCCGGGCCCGCCCGGCCTCCCGCCGCGCGATGCGCAGCGCCACCCGCCAGGAGCGCAGCGCCGCCACGACCCGCCGGGGCCGGGGACGACCGCCGTCGGTCTCGCGCGCCGGGGCCGGCGGCGGCACGTCGGCCAAGCGGCGGTCCCGCCGCGACGGGACGGCGGTTGCCCGCTTCGGGCTCACCGACCGCTGCCGGCCAGGAGTTGCTCGACGCCGCCCAGCGGCGCCGTGGAGTCGACCATGACCCCGTCGCGCAGGAACACCACCCGGTCGGCCCAGGCGGCGTGCCGGGCCTCGTGGGTGACCAGCACGGCGGCGGCGCCCGCGTCGACCCGGCGGCGCAGCAGGCGCAGCACCGCCTCGCCCGTCTGCGAGTCGAGCGCGCCGGTCGGCTCGTCGGCGAGGACGAGCCGTCGCTCGCCGACCAGGGCCCGGGCGATGGCCACCCGCTGCTGCTGCCCGCCGGACAACTGGTCCGGGAAGCGTCCGCCCAGCTCGGTCAGCCCCACCTCGTCGAGCGCGACCCGGGCAGCCCGCCGCGCCTGGCGTACGCCGACGCCGTCCAGTTCGAGGGGGAGCGCGACGTTCTCGGCGGCGGTGAGGCTGCCCAGCAGGTTGAGGTTCTGGAAGATGTAGCCGATCCGCCGGCGGCGCACCCGGGCCAGCGCGCGGCGGTCGAGCGCGCCCAGCGGCTGCCCCTCGACGAGGATCTCGCCCGCCGTCGGCCCGTCGAGCCCGCCGGCCAGGGCGAGCAGGGTGGACTTGCCGGAGCCGGACGGCCCCATCACCGCGACCAACTCGCCGGCGCCGACGGTGAGGCTGACCCCGCGCAGGGCGTGCACGGTGGCCTCGCCGCTGCCGTGGGTGCGGTGGACGTCGCGCAGGTCGAGCACCGCCGCTCCGGGCGCGGTGGGGCCGGTCCCCGGCGCGTCGTCCGGTCCGCTCACCGCCGTGCCTCCTCGCCGTCCCGACCAGCCGCGTCCGTCGGCCGGCCGACCTCCCCCGCCCGGCCGTCGGGCCGCGGTGTCGGCCGGTACCGCACGAGGCTCGTCTCGCAGTGGTCCAGCCAGCGGACCTCCGCCTCGGCCTGGAACACCATCGCGTCCAGCACCAGCCGCCAGGGCAGGTCCTCGGGGCGGTCGCTGGCGTACTTCAACCGGGTCAACTCCTGCAAGGTCCGCATGGTGGCGGTGCGTTGGGTCTGCACCACAGATCGCACGTCCACGCCCGGGGTGGTCAGCGCGAGGGCCAGCTTGATGGCCAGCTCGTCGCGGGGCCGGTCGGTCCGGCTGAGCGGGGTCGCGAACCACAGCGCCAGGTCCGCCCGCCCGGCGTCGGTGATCTCGTACGGCCGCTGCCCGCCCTCGTGCTCCGGCAGCGGGCGCACCAGCCCGTCCCGTTCCAGCCGGGACAGGGTGGTGTAGACCTGCCCGATGTTCAGCGGCCACGTCGAGCCGGTCGACTCCTCGAACGCGGCCCGGAGCTGGTAGCCGTACATCTGGCCGCGTTCGAGCAGCGCGAGCAGGCCGTGACGGATGGACATGGTCCGGAGTATGCATACCTGGTATGCCACTCGCAACCGGGGGCGGCGGGCGGCGGTTACCCGGCGGGCGGCGAAACGCGCCGGGGCCGGTCAGTCGGGCCGACCGGGGAACGCGACGGTGACCGGAGTCACCCCCGCAGTACGCCGCCAGCGGGTGGCCCGCACCGCGCAGTCGGTCAGCGCCGCGAGGGCCCGGTTGCGGTCCGCGCCGGTGGTGTGCGGCAGCGCCGCCCGCCAGAAGGCGGCGGTGCGCTCCTCCACCTCGACCGCCAGCCGCAGCGCGCTGGCCGCGTCGGTGACCGGGAAGGGCAGCGCGTACCCGGCCTTGTCGGCGGGGACCGGGTCGCCGGCCGCGCTGAGCTGGAGCACCAGCGCGTCGCGCCGGGCCCGGTGCGCCGTCTCGGCCCGGCGGGCGGCCGTCTGGGCGGCGTCGGTGAGCCGGACCCCGATCGGCGCGTACGCGTAGACCGCGGCGTACTCGGCGGCGAGCGCGTCGGCCAGCGCCTGGGCCGGCCCGGACGGCCTCTGTCGACGGATCACTTCAGTGCCTCCACGTGGGTGGCCCGGGCGGCGGCGATCGAGCCGAGCAGCGCCGCCCGCTCGGCCGGCGCCCCGGCGCAGAGCTTCGCGGCCGACTCGCGCCCGCGTTGCTCCGCCTGACGCAGGCCGGCCAGCGTCGCCGTCCGGTCGTTGCCGGCGCTGGCCCCGGCCGACGGCGGGCCCGGGGACGCGGACGCCGGGCCGCCGAACAGCTTCGCCAGTTCGGCGGCGTGCGCCTCGTGGGCCTCGGCGATCGGGGTGAGCCTCTTGGCCAGGCCGGGGTCGGCGGCCAACGCGGCGCGGTGCCGGGCGGCCAGCGCGCGCGCCTCGGCGGCGAGGGGTTCGAGCGGGTCGGGGGCCGGTTCCGGCTCGTCGCCGTCGAAAAGATCACAGCCGGTCAGCGGTGCGGTCGCACCACCGAGTGTCAGCAGCGCGCCGACCCGCAGCAGCTTTCGTCGGGAATGTCCCTGTGCCGGGTCGTGCCGTGTCGTTCTGCCCTTCGCCACCGGGCAAGTCAACACCATTCGAGCGCGGAGGTGGGCGACCGGCGTCGGTGCGCCGCCCGGGCCGCCGCACGGTGGGCGCGTTACGCTCTGCGCAGCCACCGGCGCTTCGCCCCGGTGGTGCGCCGGCATGGCGCCCGACCGGGTGCCGTAGATCACGAGAGGGTGCGCCAGATGACGCAGCGTGGCCGTGCCGCCAGGTCGACGGGGCCGACGGGGAGACCCCGGCGCGCCGACGGCCCCCGGAGCGGTGACCGCGTCGGCAGCCCCCGGGGCGACCTCGCGGGCCGGCGGGCCCGGTTGCGCGCGGTGATCGAGCCGGTCGTCAACGAGGCCGGGTGCGACCTGGAGGACCTCTCCGTCACCCCGGCCGGCCGCCGGCACGTGGTGCGGGTGATCGTGGACGCCGACGGCGGGATCAGCCTGGACTCGGTCGCGGACGTCTCCCGGGCCGTCTCCGCCGCGCTCGACGCGGCCGAGGAGGCCGGTGGCGACATCCTGGCCGGCGAGTACCAGCTGGAGGTCAGCTCTCCCGGGGTGGACCGCCCGCTCACCCTGCCCCGGCACTGGCGGCGTAGCGTCGGCCGACTGGTGAAGGTGACCGCCCGGGGCGCGCTGCCCGAGCAGCCCGGCGGCGACCGCCAGGTCACCGGCCGGGTGGTCGAGGCCGACGACGAGCGCGTGGTGCTGGAGACCGATTCGGGCCGCGCGGAGTTCCACCACGCCGAGCTCGGCCCCGGCCGGGTTCAGGTCGAGTTCAACCGCCTCGACGAGGTGGGCGACGACGAGCTCGGCGACAACGAGGACATTGACGACATCGACGACGAAGATGATGTGGAGGACGAGGAGAGGTGAACATCGACCTCGCGGCGCTGCGCGCACTCGAGCGCGAGCGGGAGATCCCGTTCGACACGATCCTCGCGGCGATCGAGACCGCGCTGCTGACCGCCTACCGGCACACCGACGGGGCCGAATCGCACGCCCGGGTGGAGATCGACCGGAAGTCCGGCGGTGCCCTGGTCTACGCCCAGGAGCTGGACGAGGGCGGCAGCGTGGTGCGGGAGTGGGACGACACCCCGCACGACTTCGGCCGGATCGCGGCCATGACCGCCAAGCAGGTGATCCTCCAGCGGTTGCGGGAGGCCACCGACGAGGTGCACTTCGGCGAGTACGTCGGCCGCGACGGTGACCTGGTCACCGGCGTGGTGCAGGCGCACGAGGCGCGGTCCGAGAAGGGCATCGTCAGCGTCGACCTCGGCAAGCTGGAGGGCGTGCTGCCGCAGTCCGAGCAGGTCCCCGGCGAGCGGTACACGCACGGCGAGCGGATCCGCTGCGTCGTGGTGCACGTCGCCAAGGGGATGCGCGGGCCGCAGATCACCCTCTCCCGGTCCCACCCGGCGCTGGTGAAGAAGCTGTTCGCGCTGGAGGTCCCGGAGATCGCCGACGGCACCGTGGAGATCGGCGCCATCGCCCGCGAGGCCGGCTACCGCACGAAGATCGCGGTGCGTTCCACCACGCCGGGCGTGAACGCCAAGGGCGCCTGCATCGGCCCGATGGGCCAGCGTGTCCGCGCGGTGATGAGCGAGCTGCACGGCGAGAAGATCGACATCATCGACTGGTCGGACGACCCGGCCACCTTCGTCGGCAACGCGCTGTCGCCGGCCAAGGCGCTGCGGGTCGAGGTGGTCGACCTGGCCACCCGCACCGCACGGGTGACCGTGCCGGACTTCCAGCTCTCGCTGGCGATCGGCCGGGAGGGGCAGAATGCCCGGCTTGCGGCCCGGATGACCGGTTGGCGAATCGACATCCGGTCGGATGCGGAGCAGGCCACCACGCCGGCGCGGGGCGGGGCTGATCACGTCAGGGAGCCGGGCGGAGCGATCTCGGGCAGCTAGGGGTAGACTTCTTCCGGTGGTACGACACGCGCTGCCGGAGCGCACCTGTGTGGGTTGCCGGCGACGTGCGCCGGCCAACGAATTGCTGCGAATGGTCGCGGTCGGTAACGAGGCTGGTCACAGCCTCCGTCCCGATCCGGCCCGCAGGCTGCCGGGTCGGGGAGCGAACATGCACCCGGATCCGGCCTGCTTCGCGCTGGCGGTGCGGCGGCGCGCCTTCGGGCGTGCGCTGCGGGTCACCGGGGTCGTCGATCACGGTGAGCTGGCCGAGCATCTCGATGCGCCAACCACTACGTCAGGTCATCCCGACCGGGCGAGGGTCGCTAGCAAGGTAGGACGACCGACATGAGCACACGATGAAGTTCCTGAAATGACCAGGCTTCAAGTGCACGAGTGAGGTTGCTGCGGGTGCTGCCCGCACGACCTCGGAGTGAGGAGTGCAGTGGCAGGTAAGGCCCGCGTACACGAGCTTGCTAAGGAGCTCGGGGTCGAAAGCAAGACCGTTCTCGCCAAGTTGAAGGAAATGGGCGAGTTCGTGAAGTCCGCGTCCAGCACCGTCGAGGCGCCCGTCGCCCGGCGGCTGCGTAACGCATTCGTCGCCTCCGCCGGTTCGCCGGCACCGTCCGCCCCTCCGGCGGCCGCCCCGAGTGCGACGCCGACCCCGACTCCGTCCCCGTCCCCGTCCCCGGGTGCCCCCCGGGTCGCGGCGAAGCCGATGCCGCCGCGGCGGCCCGGCCCGCCGACCCCCGGCCCGAAGCCCAAGGGCCCGGTTCCCGGCCTGCCGCAGCCGGCGGCTCCGGTCGCCAAGCCGGCGAGTGCCCACGACATCGAGGTGGCGGCCGCCGAGGCGCGTGCCGCCGCGCTGAAGGCCGAGCAGGAGGCCGCGGTCAAGGCCGCCCAGGCCGCCCGGCAGCAGCAGCGAGAGAACGTCCGGCGGGAGCCCCCCACCGAGGGTGGTCCCCGTCCCGGCCCGCGGCCGAACACGGGTCCGGGCACCGGTCCGGGTGCGATGCCGCCCCGGCCGGGCTCCCCGGCCGCCGGTCGCCCCGGCGCGCCGGCCCCGGGCCCGGGTGCCCGTCCGGGCGGTCGTCCGCCGGCGCGCAGCGCCGGTAACAACCCGTTCGGTATCCAGGGCGGTCAGCAGCGGCCCCCGGCCGCCGGTGGTGGCGGTCCCCGCCCGAGCCCGGCGTCGATGCCGCCCCGGCCGAGTCCGGCCTCCATGCCGCCCCGGCCCAGCCCGGCCTCCATGCCGAGCCAGCGCCCCGGTCGTCCAGGTGGCGGCCCCGGCGCGGGTCGTCCCGGCGGCGGCGGTGGCGCGGGTCGTCCCGGCGGCGGTGCCGGCGGCGGTGGCTTCCGCGGCGGTCCCGGTGGCGGCGGCGGTGGCGGTGGCTTCCGCGGCGGTCCCGGTGGCGGCGGTGCCGGTGCCGGTGGCGGCGGCTACCGTGGCGGTCCCGGCGGCGGCGGTGGTGCTCCCGGCGGCGGTTTCCGCCCGGGTGCACCGGCCGGTGGCGGCGGTCGTCCGGGTGGTGGCGGCCGTGGCCGTGGCGGCGGTGCCGCGGGTGCCTTCGGGCGTCCGGGCGGTAGGCCGACCCGTGGCCGCAAGTCCAAGAAGCAGCGCAGACAGGAGTTCGACAACCTGTCGGCCCCGACCATGAGCTCGGGTGCCCCCCGGGGTCAGGGTCAGGTCGTCAGGCTCTCCCGTGGCGCCTCGCTGTCGGACTTCGCCGACAGGATCAACGCCAACCCGGGTTCGCTGGTCCAGGAGATGTTCAACCTGGGCGAGATGGTCACGGCGACCCAGTCGTGCTCCGACGAGACCCTGCTGCTGCTGGGTGAGCACCTCGGCTTCGACGTGCAGATCGTCAGCCCGGAGGACGAGGACCGCGAGCTGCTCGCGCAGTTCAACATCGACCTCGACGCCGAGGTCGCGGAGGACCGCCTGGTCAGTCGTGCGCCGGTGGTGACCGTCATGGGTCACGTCGACCACGGTAAGACCAAGCTGCTCGACGCGATCCGCAAGGCGAACGTCGTGGCCGGCGAGGCGGGTGGCATCACCCAGCACATCGGCGCCTACCAGGTGCACGTCCCGCACGAGGGCGTGGACCGGGCGGTGACCTTCATCGACACCCCGGGCCACGAGGCGTTCACCGCCATGCGTGCCCGTGGTGCCCAGGTCACCGACATCGTGGTGCTGGTGGTCGCGGCCGACGACGGCGTGATGCCGCAGACGATCGAGGCGTTGAACCACGCCAAGGCGGCGGACGTGCCGATCGTGGTCGCGGTCAACAAGATCGACAAGCCGGACGCCAACCCGGACAAGGTCCGCCAGCAGCTGACCGAGTACGGACTGGTCGCCGAGGAGTACGGCGGCGAGACGATGTTCGTCAACGTGGCCGCGAAGCCGGGCATCGGCATCGACGAGCTGCTCGAGGCGGTCCTGCTGACCGCCGACGCGTCGCTGGAGCTGACCGCTCCGATCGACGGTCCGGCCCAGGGTGTGGCCATCGAGGCGCACCTGGACAAGGGCCGCGGTGCGGTGGCGACGGTGCTGGTGCAGAAGGGCACCCTGCGGGCGGGCGACTCCATCGTCGCCGGCGGGGCGCACGGCCGGGTCCGGGCGATGCTCGACGAGAACGGCAACCAGGTCGCCGAGGCGGGTCCCGCCCGTCCGGTGCTGGTGCTCGGTCTCACCGCGGTCCCCGGGGCGGGCGACACCTTCCTCGCCGCGGCGGACGACCGCACGGTGCGTCAGATCGCCGAGCAGCGGCAGGCACGACGGCGGGCGGCGTCCTTCGCCAACTCCCGTGGCCGGGCCACCCTCGAGACGCTCATGGAGCAGCTCAAGGAGGGCGAGAAGACCTCGCTCAACCTGGTGCTCAAGGGCGACGTCTCCGGTTCCGTGGAGGCCCTCGAGGACGCCCTGTTCAACCTGGACATCCCGGAGGAGGTCCAGCTCAGGATCATCCACCGGGGCGTGGGTGCGATCACCGAGAGCGACGTCATGCTCGCGAGCGCCTCGTCCGAGGCGGTCACGATCATCGGCTTCAACGTGCGGGCCGCCAACAAGGTCCGCGAGATCGCCGACCGCGAGGGCGTGGAGATCCGGTACTACACGGTCATCTACCAGGCCATCGAGGAGATCGACGCCGCGCTCAAGGGGCTGCTCAAGCCGGAGTACGAGGAGGTCGAGCTGGGCAGCGCGGAGATCCGCGACGTCTTCCGCTCGTCCAAGGTCGGCAACATCTCCGGCTGTATCGTCCGGTCCGGCATCCTGCGCCGCAACGCCAAGGCGCGGCTGCTTCGGGACGGGCAGGTGGTGGCGGACAACCTCACCATCAGCTCGCTCAAGCGGTTCAAGGATGACGCGACGGAGGTCCGCGAGGGCTTCGAGTGTGGTCTGACCCTGGGCGGGTACAACAACGTCCAGGTCGGCGACATCATCGAGACCTTCGAGATGCGGGAGAAGCCGCGCGCCTGACCCGTTCGACACAGTGATCAAGGGGTTTACGCCCGCAACGGCGTAAACCCCTTGATCATGTGGGGGGCGCAGCGGGTATCGTCCGGGGCGATGTTCACCGGAACCGCGGTCTTCGACCTGCTGCTGCCGGGCGACTCCCGGTCGCTCAAAGCCAAGAGATCATATGTACGGCCGATCGTGGCGGCGCTGCGCCGCTTCGAGGTGTCGGCCGCCGAGGTGGGAGCGCTCGACCTGCACGGTCGGGCGGAGATAGCCGTGGCCGTGGTGGCCGCGGAGGGCGCGCACGTGCGCGAGGTGCTCGACTCGTGCGAGCGCCTGGTCGCGGGCCGTCCCGAGGTCGAGCTGCTGTCGGTGCGTCGCCACCTGTACGGCGACGGCGACGACTGACCGGCGTCGGGCCGTGAGGCCCGTGCCCGGCGGTCGACCCGACCGCGAAGGTAGTGTTCGAATTGTTGGCTGGTCGGATCCGGCGGCGTACCGCGCCCCCGGACCGGCCGGGAGCGGGACGCCGTGGAGGTGGGCAAGATGACGGATCCGGCCAAGGTACGCCGGCACGCGGAGCGGATTCGCGAACTGGTCGCGTCGGTGGTGCGGAGCCAGATCAAGGACCCCCGGCTCGGCATGATCACTATCACAGACGCCCGGATCACCGCCGACCTGCGCGACGCGACGGTCTTCTACACCGTCCTCGGTGACACGGCGGAGCAGTCGAGCACGGCGGCGGCGCTGGAGAGCGCCAAGGGGATGCTGCGCAGCACGGTCGGCAAGGCTCTCGGGCTGCGCCACTCGCCGTCGCTGACCTTCGTCCTCGACGACGTGCAGGACCAGGTCAAGCAGATCGACGACCTGTTGGTCCAGGCCCGCACCGCCGACGCCGAGGTGCAGCGGCTCGCCGCCGGCGCCCGGTACGCGGGCGAGGCCCAGCCGTACCGGGTGGACGAGGAGGACGAGGACGGGGACTCCGCCGACGAGGGGGCCGACGACGAGCCCGCCCCCCGCGGCGCGGACCGCCCGTGACCGGGCCCGCCGACACCGGGCCCGCCGACACCGGACCGGCCGTGGCGGGGCCTGCTGCCGGGCCCGGCCCGGCCGAGGCCGACTGGGTCGCCGCCGTCGCGGCGGTGCGTCGCCTGCCGGACGACGCCCGGGTCCTGCTGATCTGCCACGTCAACCCCGACGGGGACGCGCTGGGCAGCATGCTCGGCTTCGGGCTGGGGCTGCGTCAGCTCGGCGTACGCCGATTGCAGGCGACCTTCCCCGGCCCGCCGGAGGTGCCCGAGCCGTTCCGTGCCCTGCCGGGGCTGGATCTGCTGGTCCCGGAGGTCGACGCGGAACCGACGCCGGAGCTGGTCGTCTGCTTCGACGCGGCGAGCGAGTCGCGGCTCGGCGGCCTGGTCGACCGGCTGGAGACCGCAGGGGCCGCGCTGGTGCTCGACCACCACGCCTCCAACACCCGGTTCGGCGGGATCAACCTGGTCGACCCCCGGGCGGCGGCCACCTCGGTGGTGGCCGAGGAGCTGCTGACCCGGCTCGGGGTGACCCTGGACGCCGCGATCGCCGAATGCCTCTACGTCGCGCTGACCACCGACACCGGGTCGTTCCGGTTCGAGGCGACCACGCCTGCGGTGCACGAGCTGGCGGCCCGGTTGCTGGCCACCGGCATCCGGCCCGGTGACATCTCCCGCCGGGTCTTCGACACCCGGCCCTTCGGTGCGGTGCGACTGTTCGGCGAGGTGCTCTGTCGGGCCCGACTGGAGCCGGCGGCGGCCGGGGGCCACGGCCTCGTCTGGACGTACGCGACGCTCGACGACCTGGCCCGGTACGACCAGCGACCGTACGTGCTGGAGGCGCTGATCGACTCGGTGCGGTGCACCGCCGAGGCCGACGTGAGTTGCGTGGTCAAGCAGGTCCGCGCGGCGGAGTGGGCGGTGTCGATGCGGAGCAAGGGCGCGGTGGACGTGAGCCACGTCGCGGTCGCCCTCGGCGGCGGCGGCCACCGGCTCGCGGCAGGCTTCACCGGTCGCGGCACCGCCGAGGACGTGATGGCCGGCATCCGCGCCGAGCTGGACAAGGCGTTGATCGAGGCGTAGTTCAGGGACGACTCCGGGGAGTGTTGGTCTTCCCGCGCTCCGTCAGGGCGAGGAGAATTGCGGGATGGATCACCCGCGAGAGCTCATCGTCACGGAGCCCCGGGTCTGGGACCGTCCCGTGGTCTCCGTGCCGGTGCTGGTCTGCCTCTCTCTCGTCGGCGGGCAACTGCCCTCGTTCTCCGCCTCGGCGAACCTCTACACGCTCGGCACCGGGGGCGCGTTGATCTGGCTGGGCCTGGGTGCCCGGGTGTCCCGCCGGCCGGCGCCCCGCCGGCTCGGCATGGGCACGGTCTGGTGGCTGCTCCCGGTGGCCGTGTTCGGCGTCTTCGAGGGCGCCACCTTCGTCCTGCAGGCCGGTGACGAGTTTCCCACCTTCTCCCGGCTGGCCGACCCGTTGCTGGAGGACGAACTGGTCCGCTCGGCGGCCTGGTTCGCCTGGCTCGCCGCGTTCTGGGGGCTGGTGCGGCGATGATGCGGACACTCGCCATCGGCGGTTTCGTCACCGCCCTGGTGCTCTTCGCCGCGGTCGAGTGGGCCGCCCGCCGCCCGGGCTCCCGGATCCCGTCGCTGGCCGACGTCTGCGCCTACGTGATGCGCTACGAGGTGGGTCCGGTGCCGGTCGGCCGGATCGGCCTGTTCGGCTTCTGGTGGTGGCTCGGCTGGCACTTCCTGGCCCGCTGAGGGTCGCCGACCTCGGTCCGCGACCCTCCGGGACCGGCACCGGTGGGAATCTCACCCTGTCCAGATGGCGGGAAGAGTGGGCAGCATGTGGACCTGAACGATAACTTGGGAATCGACCGGTGCCGTGTCCCGCGGTGCTGGTCAACGGTGGTGGCGCCGCACCCGGCTCCGCCTCCCTCCAGGGTCAGACCGACCCGGGCGCACGCCCAGACCGGCCGCTCCGGTGATCCCGGACCGCCCGTCGGGCGTCAGCACGACCGGCCGCAGGGCCACCACGTCGCCGTGGCCCGCACCCTGGAAGGACCGAATCATGCCGAGCAAGCCCAAGACCGAGAACACCGACGAGGCGCGCGAGCAGGCCCGCCGCGCTCTCCAGACGTCGATGGACACCCGCCAGTGACCCGCCCCGCCCAGCCCTGACGCCCCGCGCCGGTGCAATTTCCGGGGAAGGGCGCCTCAGGCCGCCCACGAGGCCACTCTTTCCCGAAAATGCGCGTTTCCTGGGGCTGCTTGGTGAGGCGCGGCGCGGTGGTCGTCCGTGTGGGCGGAGCGGCATCCGTGAGGGTGGGGCGGCGGGAAGTGTGGTTGCCGGTGGCGCGTAAGGAATAGCGCTGCTTGTGCTCCTTACCCTGGCCGTGCCAGGATCGGCGGCGATGAGTCAGCCCGCCCCCGCCCAGTCCGCCGTCGCCTCGCCGCGACGGATCGCCACCCTGGCCCTGCCGGCCCTCGTGGTGCTCGCCGCCGAGCCGCTCTACGTCCTGGTCGACACCGCAGTGGTCGGTCACCTCGGCCGGCTGCCGCTCGCCGCGCTGGCCGTCGCCGGCACCGTGATGACCCTGATCGCCTGGCTGGGCACCGTGCTGGCGTACGGGATCACCGGGCGGGCCGCCCGACGGTTCGGCTCCGGCGACCGGGCCGCCGCCGTGGCCGAGGGCGTGCAGGCGTCCTGGCTGGCCCTCGGGGTCGGGGTGCTGGTCGCGCTCGTCATGCAGCTCGGCGCCGGCCCGCTGGTCGACGCGCTCGCCGGGCCCGGTGAGGTCGCCGACGCGGCCGGGCGGTGGCTGCGGGTCGCGGCGCTCGGCGCCCCCGGGCTGCTGCTCGCCGCCGCGGGCAACGGCTGGCTGCGTGGCGTGCAGGACACCCGTCGGCCGCTGTGGTTCGTGCTCGGGCCCAACCTGCTCTCCGCGCTGCTCTGCCCGCTGCTGGTCTACCCCGTCGGATGGGGGCTCACCGGCTCGGCGGTGGCCAACGTGGTGGCCCAGACCATCTCCGGCGGGCTGTTCGCCGCCGCGCTGGTGAGCGAGCGGGTGGTGCTGCGCCCCCGCCCGGGAGTGATCCGCCAGCAGCTCGTGCTCAGCCGGGACCTGCTGGTCCGGGGCGTCGCCTTCCAGGCCAGCTTCCTGTCCGCCACCGCCGTCGCCGCCCGGTTCGGTGCGGCGGCGGTCGGCGCCCACCAGATCGCCGTACAACTGTGGTTCTTCACCGTCCAGGTGCTCGACGCCCACGCGATCGCCGCGCAGGCGTTGATCGGCGCGGCGCTCGGGGCCGGCGACGACGTCGGCGCCCGCGCCCTGGCCCGGCGGGTCGCGCTGCTCGGCGCCGGCTGCGGCGTGGCGTTCGCGGCCCTCATCGCCGTCGGGGCCGGCGTCGTGCCGGGGCTGTTCAGCTCCGACGAGCAGGTACGCGACCAGGCCATGGTCGCCTGGCCCTGGCTGGTGGCGTTGCAGCCGATCGGCGGCGTGGTGTTCGCCCTCGACGGGGTGCTGATCGGCGCGGGTGACGTCCGCTACCTGCGCAACCTCACGATCGTCGCGGCGTTCGGCGGCTTCCTGCCGGCGATCTGGCTGGCGTACGCGTTCGACCTGGGCCTCGGCGGCATCTGGGCCGGCCTGTTCCTGTTCGTGCTGCTCCGGTTGGCGGCCCTGCTGCTGCGGCTGCGCTCCGGCGGCTGGGTCGTGGTCGGCGCCGTCCGCTGAGCGGAACGGACGGGCACCCCGTTACGCCCCTGGTGGAGGAGGAATTCTCCGCTCTCCCACGGTGTGCGGCACTCGTGGCCGCACGCGGTGGCGGGCCCCGTGGCCGGCGGCGGGCCAGGGTCAGCAGGACCCGGGGACGCGGGCGGCCCGTTCAGGGTCGAAGACCTCCGCCAGGGGCACCCCGCGGGCCGGCCCGGCCTGGCGGCCGTCGGACGCCCAGGGCTTCACGTCGAGGAAACCCTCCCGCCTCAACAGGTCGCACTCGGCGTTCCAGATGACGGCCTCGGCGGAGTCCAGCCAGAGGCCACGCTCCGAGGGCGAGGCGTCGTCGGGGTGGGGCAGGTGCCAGACCACGGCGTCCCGGACGACCACCAGGTCGGCCTCGGGCGGGGCCTCCCCGGCCAGCCGCTCGAAGGCGTACACCCAGGAGAACCGGGTGGTCACCGCCAGCACGGGGACCCCGTTGGCGTTCTCGGTGGCCTCGTAGCTGATCTTTCCGGAGACCCTGATCTCCTTCTTCACGCGGAAGCTCTTGTCCATCCGGGTGGCGAAGTACCAGAAACGTGCGTCGGTGAAGTATGGCGAGAGTTCCTCGCGGGCGTCCTCCGCGAGCACGGCGAGGAAGGCTTTGTAGCTGCCGTGCAGCATGGTGGCACCCAGGCGGCTCTCGATCAGCGCCCGCCGGGTCGTGTCGAGCGCCGTACGCACCTGCGCCGCGCTGAACGGGCCCGTGGGTCGGGCCGGGGGCAGTCGGATGCCCTGCTCGCCGACGGCGAACCCGGCGGCGGGGGTGCCGGCGAAGTAGTCCCGGGGCCCACCGGGGGAGCCGTCCGCGCCCGTCGACGGCGTCGACGGCGTGGCGCTGCGGACGCCGTCGACGACGGTGCGAACGACGGTCACCGTCGCGCCGAGCAGGGCCACCGCGCCCAGCGCGACCGCGCCGACGAGCAGCTTCCCGCGATGCCGCCCCCAGGCCAGCCGCCGCCGCTCCGCCCGGTCCAGCTGTTGTTCCGTGCCCACCTGGCGCATCCAGTCCGGCAGCCGGATCTGCTCTTCGCCGTGGGCGACGGCGTACCGGCCCGGTCCGGCCGCCGGGGCCGGTTCGCCGCCCGGGGCCGGTTCGGCGCCCGGTGTCGGTTCGCCGCCCGGGGCCGGCTGGCTGGCGGGGGCCGGCTGGCTCGCCGGGGTCCGTTCGCCGGCCGGGTCGCAGGCGGGTGCCGGAACGGGTGGCTGCTGCTCGGTCATCGCGCATCCTGGTCTACGGCGGGGCAGAGGCGCATGATCTTCGCACCCGGCGGCCCGGCCGCGCAGCGCCTTTCGCGGCGGCCCAGGCCGGGGCTCACTGGGGGTAGCCTGCCCGCATTCTCGCCAACACGTAGGCAGCGCCCGCGACGAGGATCGTCGCCACCGTCGCGACGACAACGAACGACACGATCGCCGAGACGGCCGGGTGCCGCTCGCTGAACCGGCTCCGTTCCCGCCGGCGCCACAGTGCCCGCCGAGCCTCGCGCAGGCCCGGTGTGGCGTCCACCAGGTCGGACAGGCGTCGGCCGAGGGTCCGCCGGGGCGGCTCGGGGTTGCGCATCCACTCGGGCAGATCGACCCGGGCGTGGTGCTCGCGCGAGGGCGGGGTGCTCATGGGGCTCCGGGGTGTCGAGGAGGGGGCACCGCCGCATTGTGCCGTGCGGTGGCGGGCGGCACGACGCGGTCTGGCAGGCTTGGCGGTCGTGAGCGCAGACGGTCTGATCGTGGTCGACAAGCCCGGCGGCATGACGTCGCACGACGTGGTGGCGCGGATCCGCCGGCTGGCCCGGACCCGCCGGGTCGGGCACGGCGGCACGCTCGACCCGATGGCCACCGGCGTGCTGGTGATCGGGGTCGGCCGGGCCACCCGGCTGCTGACGTACGTCATCGGCGCCGGCAAGAGCTACGCGGCCACCGTCCGGCTCGGGCAGGCCACCGTCACCGACGACGCCGAGGGCGACGTGCTGGCCACCACCCCGGCCGGGACGGTCACCGACGAGGCGATCCGGTCGGCGTTCGCGGCGCTGACCGGCGAGATCGACCAGGTGCCGAGCGCGGTCAGCGCCATCAAGATCGACGGCCAGCGGGCGTACAAGCGGGTACGCGAGGGGGAGAGCGTCGAGCTGCCCGCCCGCCGGGTCACCGTGAGCCGCCTCGACGTGCTGGCCATCCGGCGGGACACCCCCGACGTGGTGGACGTGGACGTGGACGTGACCTGCTCGTCCGGGACGTACATCCGGGCGCTGGCCCGGGACGCGGGCCTGGCGCTCTCGGTCGGCGGCCATCTGACCGCGCTGCGCCGCACCGCGGTCGGCGGCTTCGCCCTGACCGAGGCGGCGACCCTCGACGAGCTGGAGCAGCGCGCGCCCGAGGTGGTGAACCTGCCGCTCGACGCCGCGGCCGACCGGTTCTTCCCGCGCCGGCAGGCCACCGCCGACGAGGCGAAGGTGCTCTCCCACGGCGGCCCGCTCGACCCGGTCGGCCTCGCCGGGCCGTACGCCGTCTTCGGCCCCGGCGGCGGCCTGATCGCTATCGTCAGCGAGCGGGACGGCCGGGCCCGCGCGGAGATCGTGCTCGCCCCGGCCTGACGGTGGGCGGAGTACGGCCCGCCGGCGCGGCCGGTCGCGGAAGGTAGGGGAGGAACGTCATGCAGCGGTGGCGGGGGTACGACGCGGCGCCCGGCGGCTGGGGCCGTTCGGTCGTCACCATCGGCGTCTTCGACGGCGTGCACAAGGGGCACCAGGCGACCATCGGGCACGCCGTGGCCCGGGCGCGGGAACTGGGCGTGCAGTCGGTGGTGGTGACCTTCGACCCGCACCCGGCCGAGGTGGTGCGCCCCGGTTCCCACCCGGCGGTGCTCACCGAGCCCGCCCGCAAGGCCGAGCTGATCGAGGCGCTCGGCGTCGACGCGCTCTGCGTGGTGCCGTTCACCCCGGAGTTCTCCCGGGTGCCGGCCGAGGCTTTCGTGCACGACATCCTGGTCCAGCACCTGCACGCCGCCCTCGTGGTGGTGGGGGAGAACTTCAGGTTCGGGCACAAGGCGGCCGGCGACGTGGCGCTGCTGGAGCGCCTCGGCCGGACCTTCGGCTTCTCGGTCGAGGGGGCGCCGCTGGTCGCCGAGGACAGCACCGTGTTCTCCTCGACCTACATCCGGGCCTGCGTCGACGCCGGCGACGTCGCCGCGGCGGCCGCCGCGCTGGGCCGTCCGCACCGGGTCGAGGGGGTGGTGGTCCGGGGCGACCAGCGCGGCCGTGAGCTGGGCTTCCCCACCGCCAACCTGCTCTGCCACCGGTACGTGGCGGTGCCCGCCGACGGCGTCTACGCCGCCCGGCTGGTCCGCCGGGGGCACCGGAAGTGGCTGGCCGCCGCCGTCTCGGTCGGCACCAACCCGACGTTCTCCGGCCTGGAGCGGCGGGTCGAGGCGTACGCGCTGGACTTCTCCGGGGACCTGTACGGCGAGCGGCTGGCCCTGGACTTCGTCACCCACCTGCGCGGTCAGGTGCGCTACGACGCGGTCGAGCCGCTGATCGCCCAGATCGCCGAGGACGTCGAGCGCACCCGCCGCGCCCTCGGCTGAGCCGGCCCGCCACGTCGGACGCCCTTGACGGGCGGTTCCGCCGAGGGCTGGTAGTCTGGCGGAGACGTCGGCTGACCGACGTGGGGCCTCGCGTGCCTGCACGACGCCGCGGGTGCGAGGTGCCGGTCCGTCTCCGGTCCACCGACCGACACGACGGACACCAGTGATCAACCCATCGAAACAGGGAGAACATGGCGCTCGACCAGGAAGCCAAGGCCAAGATCCGCGCGGAGTACGCGACCGCCGAGGGCGACACCGGTTCGCCGGAGGTGCAGGTCGCGGTCCTCACGAAGCGGATCGCCGAGCTCACCGAGCACCTGAAGGTGCACAAGCACGACCACCACAGCCGTCGCGGGCTGTTGCTGCTGGTCGGCCGTCGCCGTCGGCTGCTCAACTACGTCCACAAGAAGGACATCAGCCGTTACCGCTCGCTCATCGAGCGGCTCGGCCTGCGCCGTTGACGTGACGGGGGAGCGACCCAGCGGGTCGCTCCCCCGATCGGCGTCCACCACCTGACGAAAAACAGGGGCCGCGCGACCACCCGACAGGGAGCCGGTCAGCGTACCGGTCTCCGGTAGTGGCCCCCGGGAACCCCGGCAGCTCGCCGGCACCCCGGGCGCTTCGATCGAAGACCGGCCGTCTGAGCAGCTCCCCGCGTCGTGGGCCCCCCGATGCGAAGGAGCACCACCTAACCATGACCGGGCAAAACCTCGGCACCGAATCCCGCACCGCCGTGATCGACAACGGGTCCTTCGGCACCCGTGAGATCACCTTCTCCACCGGCCGGCTGGCCCGCCAGGCCGCCGGCTCCGTCGTCGCCCAGCTCGGCGAGACGGTCGTCCTGTCCGCCACCACCGCCGGCAAGCAGCCGAAGGAGCAGTTCGACTTCTTCCCGCTGACCGTCGACGTCGAGGAGCGGATGTACGCCGCCGGCCGGATCCCCGGCTCGTTCTTCCGCCGCGAGGGCCGCCCCAGCGAGGACGCGATCCTCACCTGCCGGCTGATCGACCGGCCGCTGCGCCCGTCGTTCGTCAAGGGCCTGCGCAACGAGGTCCAGGTCGTCGAGACCATCCTCGCGCTCGACCCGCAGCACCCGTACGACGTGGTCGCGATCAACGCCGCGTCGATGTCGACCAAGCTCTCCGGCCTGCCGTTCTCCGGCCCGATCGGGGCCACCCGGGTCGCGCACATCGACGGCCAGTGGGTCGCCTTCCCGACCCTGGAGGAGCTGGCCCGGGCCACCTTCGACATGGTCGTGGCCGGTCGCACCCTCGACGACGGTGACGTCGCGATCATGATGGTCGAGGCCGAGGCCACCCCGAACGCCGTGGCCCTGATCGCGGGCGGTGCCACCGCCCCGACCGAGGAGATCGTCGCCAGCGGCCTGGAGGCCGCGAAGCCCGCCATCCGCGAGCTGTGCCGCGCCCAGAGCGAGCTGGCCGAGGTGGCCGCCAAGCCGGTCGCCGAGTTCCCGGTCTTCCTGGACTACCAGGCCGACGTGTACGACGCGGTGGCCGACCTGGCCCGCGCCGAGGTCGCCGAGGCCCTGAAGATCGCCGGCAAGGCCGACCGCGAGGAGGCCCTGGACCGGGTCAAGGCCAAGGCCGCCGAGGAGCTGGGCGGTCGCTTCGAGGGCCGGGAGAAGGAGCTGTCCGCCGCCTTCCGGTCGCTGACCAAGTCCGAGGTGCGCAACCGGGTGCTCCGCGAGCAGGTCCGCATCGACGGCCGCGGCCCGCGCGACATCCGTTCGCTGACCGCCGAGGTCGGCGTGCTGCCCCGGGTCCACGGCTCGGCGCTGTTCGAGCGGGGCGAGACCCAGATCCTGGGCGTGACCACCCTGAACATGCTGCGCATGGAGCAGATGGTGGACACCCTCTCGCCGGAGAACCGCAAGCGCTACATGCACAACTACAACTTCCCGCCGTACTCGACCGGTGAGACCGGCCGGGTCGGCTCGCCGAAGCGGCGCGAGATCGGCCACGGCGCGCTCGCCGAGCGGGCCCTGATCCCGGTGCTGCCGTCGCGCGAGGAGTTCCCCTACGCCATCCGGCAGGTCTCCGAGGCGCTCAGCTCCAACGGCTCCACCTCGATGGGCTCGGTCTGCGCCTCGACGCTGGGCCTGCTGTCGGCCGGTGTGCCGCTGAAGGCGCCGGTCGCCGGCATCGCGATGGGTCTCATCTCGGACGAGGTGGACGGCAAGACCCGGTACGTGACGCTGACCGACATCCTCGGCGCCGAGGACGCGTTCGGCGACATGGACTTCAAGGTCGCCGGTACGCCGGAGTTCGTCACCGCGCTCCAGCTCGACACCAAGCTCAACGGCATCCCGTCGGACGTGCTGGCCGCCGCGCTCCAGCAGGCGAACGAGGCCCGGCAGACCATCCTCGGCGTGATGCAGCGGGCCATCGAGGGTCCGGCCGAGATGTCGGAGTACGCCCCGCGGGTCACCACCGTGAAGATCCCGGTCGACAAGATCGGCATGGTGATCGGCCCGAAGGGCCAGACCATCAACGCCATCCAGGACGAGACCGGCGCCGAGATCTCCATCGAGGACGACGGCACCATCTACGTCGGCGCGACCAACGGCCCGTCGGCCCAGGCGGCGGTGGACCGGATCAACGGCATCGCCAACCCGACCCTGCCGAAGGCGGGGGAGCGGTTCCTCGGCACGGTGGTCAAGACCGCCGCGTTCGGCGCGTTCGTCTCGCTGCTGCCGGGCCGCGACGGCCTGCTGCACATCTCCAAGGTGGGCGACGGCAAGCGGGTCGAGCGGGTCGAGGACTTCCTCAACGTCGGCGACCGGGTCGAGGTGGAGATCGCGGACATCGACGCCCGCGGCAAGATCTACCTCGACAAGGTCCGCCCGGAGGGCGCCGAGGCGCCGGCCGCCACCGGCGAGGTTGCCGGCGGCGAGCGTCCGGCCAGCCGCGGCGGCGACCGGGGCCCGCGCGACCGCGGTGACCGCGAGCGCGGCGGCGACCGGGGCGGTCGTGGCCCGGCCGGCGGCGAGCGCGCCCCGGGCGGCGGCGAGGGCGGCGGCGAGGGTGGCGAGGGCGGCGAGCGTCCGCGCCGCCGGACCCGGCACAGCTGATCATGGTCCGGCCGGGGGGGGGGGGGGGGGGGGGCGCGGGGGGGGGGGGGGCGCCCCCCCCCAGGGAGAGCGGGGGGGGGGGGGGGGGTGTGTGGGGGGGGGGGTGTGTAAAAAGGTGGGG
>NZ_JBEOWQ010000026.1:0-86161 GCF_040296145.1 Micromonospora sp. NPDC002296 | reverse complement strand
CCCTCGCCGAGCGCTCGGCGAGGGCGTCGGCGACCGCGCCGTACGACATCACCCGGCCCGGCGGGATGCGCTCGACCAGCTCCAGCACCGCCTCGACGTACTCCTCCGGTGTCACGCGCGCCACTCCTCAGCTGTCCCGACCGGCCAGAGTATGGGAACGGCCACGGGGGCGGCGGGACCGACCGCGCAGAATGGGCGGGTGCGCGAAGCAGTCACCTCCGCCCGGCGGATCGTCGTCAAGATCGGTTCGTCCTCGCTGACCACGGCGTCCGGCGGCCTCGACGACGCCCGGGTCGACGCGCTGGTCGACACCCTCGCCGCGCTCGCCGCCGCCGGCCGCGAGGTGGTGCTGGTCTCCTCCGGCGCGATCGCCGCCGGGCTCGCCCCGCTCGGCCTCACCCGACGCCCCCGAGACCTGGCCACCCAGCAGGCCGCGGCCAGCGTCGGCCAGGGCCTGCTGATCGGCCGGTACGCGGCCGGCTTCGCCCGGCACGGCCTGACCGTCGGGCAGGTGCTGCTCACCGTCGACGACGTGACCCGGCGGGCGCACTACCGCAACGCGTACCGGACCCTGCGCAAGCTGCTCGACCTGCGGGCCGTGCCGATCGTCAACGAGAACGACACGGTCGCCACCGAGGAGATCCGGTTCGGCGACAACGACCGGCTGGCCGCCCTGGTCGCCGCGCTGGTCCACGCCGAACTGCTGGTACTCCTCTCCGACGTCGACGCGCTGTGGACCGGCGACCCGACCCGGTCGGGGTCGACCCGGATCACCGAGGTCCGCGACGAGCGGGACCTGGCCGGCGTGCAGGTCGGCGGGGCCGGCCGGGCCGGGGTCGGCACCGGCGGCATGGTCACCAAGGTCGAGGCGGCCCGGATCGCCACCGGCTTCGGCATCCCCGTGGTGCTCACCGCCGCGCCGCTGGCCGCCGGGGCGCTGGCCGGCGAGGAGGTCGGCACCCTGTTCCACGCCGGGCGGCGGCGCCCCACCGCCAGGCTGTTCTGGCTGGCCCACGCCACCACCCCGCGCGGCCGGCTGCACCTCGACGAGGGTGCGGTCGCGGCCGTGGTGGGCCGGCGCAAGTCACTGCTGCCCGCCGGAGTCACGGCCGTCGACGGGGCGTTCACCGCGGGCGACCCGGTCGATCTGGTCGACGCCGGGGGCGCACCGGTCGCCCGGGGACTGGTCAACTACGACGCCGTCGAGCTGCCCGGCCTGCTCGGCCGGTCCACCGGCGAGCTGGCCGCGGCCCTCGGCCCGGCGTACGAACGTGAGGTCGTCCACCGCGACGACCTGGTGCTGCTGTAGGCAGGGGCCCGTCCCCTACACGTGAGGAGTGCACGATGAGCGTCGACGAGCAGGCCCGGCGGGCCCGGGACGCGGCGGAGGCGCTGGCCGTCGCCACCCGTACCGTCAAGGACGGCGCGCTGGTCGCGATGGCCGACGCGCTGGTGGCGCGTACCCCCGAGATCCTGACCGCGAACGCGGCGGACCTGGCGGCCGGGCGCGAGGCCGGGCTGAGCGCGGCCGTGCTGGACCGGCTCGCCCTCGACGCGGGCCGGGTGGCCGGCATCGCCGACGCGCTGCGCGAGATGGCCGCGCTGCCCGACCCGGTGGGCGAGGTGGTCCGCGGCTCGACCCTGCCCAACGGCCTGGAGCTGCGGCAGGTCCGGGTGCCGTTCGGGGTGGTCGGCATCATCTACGAGGCCCGACCCAACGTGACGGTCGACGCCGCCGGGATCTGCCTGAAGTCCGGCAACGCGGCGCTGCTGCGCGGCTCCTCCTCGGCGGCGAACTCCAACGCCGCCCTGGTCGCGGTGCTCCGCGACGCCGTCGCCGACGCGGGCCTCCCCGCGGACGCGGTGCAACTGCTCGACGCCACCTCCCGCGAGTCGGTCAAGGAGCTGATGCGCGCCCGGGGCCTGGTCGACGTGCTGATCCCGCGCGGGGGCGCGTCGCTGATCCGCACCGTCGTCGAGGAGTCGACCGTGCCGGTGATCGAGACGGGGGTGGGCAACTGCCACGTGTACGTCGATGCCGCCGCCGACCTGGCCAAGGCCGTCGCGATCGCCCTGAACGCCAAGACCCAGCGGCTGTCCACCTGTAACACCGCCGAGTCGCTGCTGGTGCACGCCGGGATCGCGGACGCGTTCCTGCCGGCGGTGCTGGCCGCGTTCGCCGAGGCCGGGGTGACCGTGCACGGCTCCCCCGAGGTGGCCGCGTACTCCGACACGGTGGTTCCCGCCACCGACGAGGACTACGCCACCGAGTACCTGTCGGCCGACATCTCGGTCGCCGTCGTCGACTCGCTCGACGCGGCGGTCGCGCACATCCGCCGCTACGGCAGCGGCCACACCGAGGCGATCGTCACCGACTCGCAGTCGGCGGCCCGGGAGTTCGTGGCCCGGGTGGACGCGGCGGCGGTGATGGTGAACGCCTCGACCCGGTTCACCGACGGCGGCGAGTTCGGCTTCGGCGCGGAGATCGGCATCTCGACGCAGAAGCTGCACGCCCGGGGCCCGATGGGCCTGCCCGAGCTGACCAGCACCAAGTACGTCGTCACCGGCGACGGCCACCTGCGGGGGTAGGCACGGTTGGTTTGACGTAGGGGCCCCTTCCGTCGGCGACGGGAAGGGGCCCCTACGTCAGGCTCAGTACGTGGGGAGCGAGGGATCGATCTGCTTGATCCAGGACAGCACGCCGCCCTGGACGTGCACCGCGTCGCGGAAGCCGGCCGCCTTGAGCGCGGCGAGCGCCTCGGCGGACCGGACGCCGGACTTGCAGTGCAGCACGATCTGCTTGTCCTGGGGCAGCTTCACCAGCGCCTCGCCGGAGATGATCTCGCCCTTGGGGATCAGCGTCGAGCCGGGGATGCGGACGATCTCGTACTCGGCGGGCTCCCGGACGTCGACCAGGAAGACGTCCTTGCCGGCGTCCTGCCACTCCTTGAGTTCGGCGGCGGTGATGGTGGCGTCGACGATCGCCTCCTGGGCCTCCTCGGAGACCGCGCCGCAGAAGTCCTCGTAGTCCTCCAGCAGGTCGGTGACCGTCGGGTTCTCGCCGCAGAGCACGCAGTTCGGGTCCTTCCGGACCTTGATCTTGCGGTACTCCATCTCCAGGGCGTCGTAGACCATCAGCCGGCCCACCAGCGGCTCGCCGATGCCGGCGAGCAGCTTGATCGCCTCGTTGACCTGGATCGAGCCGACCGACGCGCAGAGCACGCCGAGGACGCCGCCCTCCGCGCAGGACGGGACCATGCCGGGCGGCGGGGGCTCCGGGTAGAGGCAGCGGTAGCAGGGCCCGTGCTCGGCCCAGAACACCGACGCCTGGCCGTCGAAGCGGTAGATCGACCCCCAGACGTACGGCTTTCCGAGCAGCACCGCCGCGTCGTTGACCAGGTACCGGGTGGCGAAGTTGTCGGTGCCGTCGACGATCAGGTCGTAAGCGGAGAAGATCTCGCGGACGTTGTCCCGGTCCAGCGAGGTGTTGTGGATCTCCACGCTGACCAGCGGGTTGATCTCGCGGATCGACGCGGCGGCGGACTCGGCCTTGGACCGGCCGATGTCGGAGACGCCGTGGATGATCTGCCGCTGGAGGTTCGACTCGTCGACGGTGTCGAAGTCGATGATGCCGAGCGTCCCGACGCCTGCGGCGGCCAGGTACAGCAGGGCCGGCGAGCCGAGGCCGCCGGCGCCCACGCAGAGCACCCGGGCGTTCTTCAGTCGCTTCTGCCCCTCGACCCCGACGTCGGGAATGATCAGGTGGCGGGAGTAGCGACGGATCTCGTCAACGGTCAGCTCGGCGGCGGGCTCGACGAGCGGGGGCAACGGCACGGTGGACTCCCCGGGATCGGCGGTGGGAACCGCGCCATTGTTGCTCGCCGGGACCGGCTTCGGCCATGAGCAGGGCCACGTCGCCCGACATGCGGGAGCGGGAATATCTTCAGACTCCCGGGATCAGCTCCCCGGCGTACCGGTTCCCGTCGAGGTAGGGCCAGGCGTTGGCGACGCAGCCGTCCAGGCCGTACGTCTGTTGCTGCATCACCGGCGCGGCCTCGCCGGGCCCGGGGCAGGCCTCGTGCAGCTCGCCGAACTCGTGCCCGACCTCGTGGTTGACCACGTAGCTGCGGTAGACCGCCAGCGGCGCGTCGTAGTCCGGGACCGCCTCCACCCAGCGGGCCAAGTTGATGATGACCTGGCCGGGGAGCCGGCACGAGGTGTACCGCTCGGTGCTCAATCCGCCGAGCGCGCACATCCGCTCGGAGGTGACCGGGGTCGCCAGGTAGACGGTGAAGTCGGCGTCGGCGGCCTCGGCCACCCGCTGCACCCGAAGTTCTCCGGACGCGATCCAGCTCCGCGGGTCGCCGAGTACCTCGTCGACGGTGGCCGCGAAGGCGTCCGCGTCCTGGCCGGTGCCCTGCTCGACGAGCACCCGGTAGCGGCGCACCGGGCCGTCCGCGCCCCGGACCGGGGACTGGCCTGCCGCCGGGGCGAACCGGCCGGGGCCGCTGCTCGGCCAGCCGATCGGCGCGGCCGGGTCGGCCGGAGCGCCCTGGTCGCCCACGCCGTCGTCGGGCAGGGCCCACCCTCCGGCGGGGCCGGCGGGACCGCCGGGACCGGCCGGCGATCCGCCGCCGAGGACCAGGGTCGCCGCCGCGACGAGCGCCACCAGGCCGGCGAGGCCGCCGAGCAGCGTACGCGGGCGGAGCCACCGCGCCCGGCGCCCGTCAGGACGCGGGCGGGAGGGGCGGAGCGGCCCGGAAGGGGACGCCGAAGTCATGCCACCAGCCTGCCAGACCAGCCGGGCATTTCCGGGCATTTACCGCAGGTGCCATGAAAGACCCTCGCATTGCCAGCCTGACGCGCCGCCCCGGGGGTGGCCGGCACGCGCCGCCCGATCGACGGCCGCCCGGGGCAGAGCGGCGGGCCGGGTCAGAGCGGCGGGCCGGAATGCCGGCGGCCGTCCAGGTACGGCCACGGGTTGGCCACGCACCCCCGCAGGAACAGGGTCTGCTGCATCATCACCGGCGCGGGCCGGCCCGGCTTCGGGCAGCGCTCGTGGTGGTGCCCGAGCTCGTGCCCGACCTCGTGGTTCACCACGTACGTCCGGTAGACCGACAGCGGCACGCCGGCCGACACGAAGTGCGGCACCGAGCTCCGCCACCGGTCCAGGTTGATGATCACCTTTCCGGACGCCCGGCAGGAGGTGTACGGCCGACCGCCCACCCGGATGTCGACGCCGCCCGCCGCGCACATCCGTCCCGCGGTGCGCGCCGTGGCCAGGTGGACCGTGAAGTCGTGCCGGGCCCCGCCCGGCACCCGCTGCAACCGCAGCCGGCCGCCGTCCACCCAGCTTCCCGGCCCGGCCAGCGCCTCCTGCACCGCCGTGCCGAACGCCCGCGCGTCCTCGCCCGTCTCCGGCTCCACCGCCACCCGGTAGCGGCGCAGCCGGCCGGACGTGCCGAGCACCTCGCCGGCCCGGTCGTCGTACCGGAAACTGCCCCGGCCGGCCGATGGCACCGGGCCGGGCAGCCGCAGCACCGGCGACGCGGGAGCGTCGAAGGGCGGCGCGGCCGGGTGGGGGGACATCGGCCCGGAAGACGCGACGGCCGGGCCGAACAGGTCGGCCGGGCCGGAGGGGTCGGCCGGGGCCGTCGTCAGGGGCGGCGCGGGCTGGCCCAGGGCCGCCTCCGCCACCCCGGCCGCGGAACGCCCCACCTGGCCGGCGGACGGCCGCCCGGCCAGCCCGGCCAGCCCGGCCAACACGCACACGGCGAGGGTGACCAGCGAAAGAGCCTTCCGCCACCGGCGACCGGCGGGGCGTGCGGGGAGAGCCGCCGGGAGGCTCTTGCGAGGAGCCCGGCGGGAGAGGAATCGGGGCATCCCGGTCAGCCTGCCATGTCGCGGCGGATCGCGGCGTCCTCCGTTTCGGTGAGGAGCCCGAGCACCGCCCGGGCCACCGTTCGGGGCACCTCCATCTGGGCCACGTGCCCCACCCCGTCGAGCATCAGCAGCCGGCTGTCCGGGATCACCCGGGCGGCCTGCGGCGCAACCCGCACGTCGACCAGCCGGTCGTGGGAGCCGCCGATCACCAGCGTCGGCGCGGGCACCGCCGCGGCCATCCGCCACAGCGACTCAGACCCCCGCAGGTACGAGCGCAGGAAGCTGGACACCAGCCCCCGGAAGGTGCGCACGTACGCGGCCGCGTGGTGCTCGACGTGGTGACGCGCCCGGATCTCCTCCAGCGCCTCCCGCCGACGCTGCTCACTGATCCGGGTCAGGTCCGCCACGGAGGACTCCATCATCTGCCGCTCCATCGCCTCGGGGGCTACCCGGGCCAGCTGCCAGCCGACCAGGCGTTCCCCCCGGGGGACGGCCAGCACCGGCAGCATCCGGCCCTGCAACGACCGGCGGAAGTCGAGGAACGGCAACGCCGGGGAGACCAGCGTCAGGGTGCGCACCAGATCGGGGCGCAGCGCCGCGACCCGCACCGAGATCGCCCCGCCCAGCGAGTTGCCGAGCAGGTGCACCGGCCCTCGGCCGGCGTGCTCGATCAGGCGGACCAACCGGTCGGCGAAGGCGGGGATCGTGTACTGACGCCCCGGTTCGCTGCGCCCGAACCCGGGCAGGTCGATCGCCTGGCCGTCGAGGCGGTCGGCGAGCAGCCCGGCCAGGTCGGTCCAGTTCTGCGACGAACCGCCGAGGCCGTGCACGTAGAGCGCAGGCTCCGCGCCGGGGGCGGTGGGCGGGGTGTCCCGGACGTAGGTGACCGAGCCGTCGAGGCGTACCTCCCGGCCGGGCCACGGCGGCGGGGCCTCATGCCCGGGCAGGAGGTGGTCCGGCCCGAGGGTGGCGCGTTTCATGGCCCAATTCTGCCCGGCCCGGCCCCGGGCGGCAGCGGACCGGGGTGTGCGCCGCACCGCAGCCTTCGCTCCGCCGCAGCCCTTGTCCCGCCACAGCCCTTGTCCCGCCGCAGTTGCCGGCACCGGCCGGCAGCCGGGTGACCGGTCAGGCCAGCAGCGCCTCGAGCCGCCGGTTGACCGCCGCCAGGGTCGCCCGGACCACGGCCTGCCGTGGATCGCCGGCGACCAGCGCCGACCCGGCGAGCTGCTCGACCCAGCCGTCGCAGACCAACAGCACCACGACCGTGGCCACCTCGCAGTTGCCGAACGGCACCACTGCCGCGTGCTCGACGAAGCACCGCCCCTGGTCGGCGTCCTGCTCCCCGCCGCGCAGCAACTTGTCGACCGCCGCCGCGGCGGCGACCGCGCAGAGCCGCAGCACGTAGCCGTCCACGGCGGGCCCGGTGGCGTGCCCCGCCGCGCTCTCCGTACCGGCGAAGAGCCGGACCTCGACGGTGGCGTCGAGGCCGAACGTGCTGACCTGGACGTGGTCGATCACCACCCGGGGGCCCGGAACCCCGCCGGTGTCCAGCGGTCGCGACGGCGCGGTCTCCGTCGTGGTCATCTGACCGCCCGAGTACGAGGCGCCGAGCGTCGCCGGGCTGCCGGTCGCGGCACCGGCCGTCGTCACCTGGCCCAGCTCCTCCACGGCGGCCCGGCCACGATGCCCGGTCGGCTGGCGGCGACGGCGCGGCGGCTCACCCGCCGGCTCGGGTCGACGGTCGACCCGGTACGGCGGGGCCTCGGCCGGCGCGCGGCCCTCGGGCACTCGCGGACCGGTGCCCCGGGCGTCGGGGACCCGGGCGTCGGGCAGCGGGTCCGCCGAGCGGCGCCGCACCGGCGGGGGCGGCGGGGTGTTGGGGATCCCGGGGACGTTCTGCGGCGCGGCGGCCAGCCCCATCCGCTCCTGGAGCAGGCGGGCGACGTGCCGGCTCACCTCGGCCGGGTCCGCGCCGTCGGCGAGGTCGAGGCGGAGGCTGTGCGCCCCGGCCGGGGTATGGCGCAGCGCGGCGTCCCGCACCCCGGCGACCCCGCGGACGGCGTCGAGGATCGCGTTGACGTCGAACCCCTCGGGCCGTTCCTGCGGCGGCGCGGGCTCGTCGTCCCTGCGCAGATGGGTGGCGATGCGGGCGAGTTCCGGGGTTTCAGCAGGTGGCTCCACGGCTGGCGGCTCCGGCACGATGGGCACGTCCGGCTCGGCGGGGACGCGCTGCGGCAGCACCGCCGAGGTGCGGTCCGGCTGCCGGTCCTCGTCGACCGGGGTGGCCGGGAATCCCGGGTCGGGTGCGGATCGGCGGGCCGCGTACGGGGGTGCGCTCGTCGGGACGGGCGCGGGTGGGGTCCGGATGAGCCGCCCGATCCCGCTCGTGGCGGTCGCGGCGGCGGGCCCGGCGCTGGTGGGGGCCGGCGGTTGGCCGGGGGCCTCGGCGGGCAGGGTGTCATCGGGGACAGGACGTAGCCGGAACGGCCGGGCGGCGCGCAACTCGGCGGATTCGACGGCCGCAGTGGCCGCGGCGTCGTGACCGGACGCGGACGGCCCGGGTGGGGCTGGTGGGGCGGAGGCGGGCCGCCCACCGGCCCAGGCGGGGCGCTCGACCTGGTCAGGTGCCGGCCGGCCGGCCGGCGCGTACCCGGGACCGGGCTCGGGCCGGGGGAACTCGTACGGCGGGCCGGCCTCTGGGTGTGGCGGCTGGTAGGGCCGGGCGGGTTCGGCCCGCGCCGGCTCGTACGACCGGGCCGGTTCGGCCGGGTACGGGCGATCCGGCTCGGCAGCGTGTGGGCGGGCCGGCTCGGCCAGGTACGGGCGATCCGGCTCGGCAGCGTGTGGGCGGCCCAGCTCCGCAACGTAGGGTCGACCCGTCTCGGGCTGGTAGCCGCGGCTCTGGTCCGGGGCCCAGTCGACGGCCCGGTCCTCGCGGGACCGGCGACCGGCCGGTTCGCTTGCCTCCTCGCGGGACCGGGGGGCGGCCGGGTCCACGTCCCCACGGGACCGACGACCGGCGGCCTCCTCCTCCCCCCGGGTACGGCGGGCGGCCGGGTCCTCCTCCTCGCGGGACCGACGGCCGGGGCCACCGCCCTGTTCGCGGGGCCACGGCGGCGCCCAGCTGCCGCCCCAGCTCGGCCGGTTCCAGTCGGGGCCGGCCCAACCCGGCTCGGGGTTCGCCGCGCGCTCGCCGGCTCGCTCCCACGCGGCTCGGCGGTCGTCGACACCCGGGCGGTCGCCCAGGGCCGGATGGCCGTCGACGCCCGGGCGGTCGTCCGGGACTCGGCGGTCGTCGACGCCCGGGTGGTCAACGGCGGCCGGCAAGTAGCCGGCCCGGTCGGCGGCGGGCGACAGGGCGGGGTGACCGGCGGCGGGCGGGCCGCCACCGCCGGGCGAATCGGCGGCCTGCCCCTGCTCGGCCGCCGGACGGCCGCCCTGTGCCGCCCCGGACGGGCGGGTCGCCCGGTCGACGCCGGACGGATCTGCCTGCGGGTGGCCGCGCGGGTCGACGTCGGGCGGGAAGCGGTCGGCCCAGTCGGACGGACGGTCGGCCCAGTCGGACGGCGCTCCACCGGACGCGCTCGGCTCGGGGGCAGAGCGGTCGGGGATGGGGGCGTGCAGCCCGGACGGCACCTCGAAGCCGGAGGCGGCCGTGCCGGGCGGCGGCACCGGCACGGCGGGCGGTACGGACGACGGGGCGCTCACGTCCGGCCAGCGGCCGGTAGGGGCCGCCGGAGCCTCCTCGGAAGCGTGCCGGGAGACGGCTTCCGCCTCACCCCCGTGCTGCGGGCCGGCCGACCGTTCCAGCGCCGGGGCGGGACGCTGCGCGGGGACGGCCAGCCGGTCGCCGCCGCCCCGGCCGGGCTCCCCGCCCAGCGGCGGCGCGCTGACCGGCGCCTGGCGGCCCACCGGCGACTCCTCCCCGGCGTGGGTCGCCCCGTTGACGTGCGAATGGCCGTTGACCCGGGCCTGCGGCCCCGGCTCGGGGGGCAGGCCGGGCAGCGGTGCCGGAAGGTCGCCGTGACGCGGCGACGAGGCGCCCCAGCCGGAGACGGGGTCGGACCGACGCCAGGGGCTCGGCGACTCCTCACCGCCGGTGGGCCAGCCGGTCACCGGGGGCGCCCATCCGCTGGAGGAACGGGCCAGGTCATCCTGCTGACCCGTCCCGTCGCCGTGCTCTCCCGGGGTGGCGGCACCGGGTTGCCCTGTTTCAGTCACCGCGCGCTCCTTGGTCGCCCCCGCTGAGGCTACCGTGTGGTGACAGTGGCGATAAGTTACAGCGGCGGGCCAATTCCGCGAGGGGTTCACGAACCCCGACCGGTTCGGGCGATAAATGCCGGCTCGTACGAACAGTTTCGGAGGTTCCCATGACGGCTGTGGGGAACGGTGCCCAGACCGCCGGCCGGCCCACGCGCCTGCCCCGCTCGGCGCGGCGCAAGCAGCTGCTCGCGGCGGCGCAGGAGGTGTTCGTCGCGCAGGGCTACCACGCCGCCGCGATGGACGACATCGCCGAGCGGGCGGGGGTCTCGAAGCCGGTGCTCTACCAGCACTTCCCAGGCAAGATGGACCTCTACCTGGCTCTGCTGGACACGCACTGCGACGCGATCTTGGCCAAGGTGGACGACGCCATGCGCGGCACCAACGACAACAAGGAGCGGGTCAGCGCGTCGGTGCGCGCCTATTTCGACTTCGTCGACCACGAGAGCGAGGCGTTCCGTCTGGTCTTCGAGTCCGACCTGCGCAACGACCCGGCCGTGCGGCAACGCGTGGAACGGGTGGAGCAGGGCTGCATCGCGGCGATAACCGACACGATCATCTCCGACACCGGGGTCAGTCGGGCGCACGCCGAGCTGCTCGCCTCGGGGCTGGTCGGCGCGGCGGAGACGGCGGCGCAGTTCTGGCTCGCCGATGGCCGGCAGGTGCCCAAGGCGGAGGCCGAGGCGCTCGTGGCCGCGCTGTCCTGGCGGGGTATCGCCAGCTTCCCGCTGCAGGGTGAGTCAGCCTGAACATCCGGCCGCGAGATCGGATAGCCTTCCCACGGCGGCTTTTTCGCCCCAGTTGAGGAGGCACCGTGGAGGTCAAGATCGGCGTGCAGTACGCGCCGCGCGAGCTGGTTCTGGAGAGCGCGCAGTCGCCGGCCGAGATCGAGCAGATCGTGACCGACGCCATGGCCAAGAGCGAGGGGACGCTCTCCCTGACCGACGAGAAGGGCCGGCGGGTCATCGTGCCGGTCGGCAAGGTGGCCTACGTCGAGATCGCCGAGGCGTCACCGCGGTCGGTCGGCTTCACCGTCCGCTGATCCGTCCGGCGTCCGTGGCGGGGTGCGGCACGCGTGCACCGTCCGCCACGGACGCCGTCGTGCGGTCCGCCGCGGACGCCGTCGTGCGGTCCGCCGGTGGGCAGCGCCCCCGCCTCCCCCGCGCGACCAGCGCGGTGAGCACGCCCCGCTAGGCCGCGGGCGGCCCGCCCGGCCGGGGAGAGCCGGCGATCCCCCGCAGGAGTCGTCGCTGACCGCGTCGCCCGCGTACGCCTTGGTCACCGCCTCCTGCCGGCCCTTCGACTCGCGACCGCCCCCGCCGGGCTGCGGGTGCCCGAAATCGCCCCCGGTGACCGGACAGGCGGACCGAACCTGTGTCCCAGGTCACACTTGGCACCCCCGAATGTCGGGCCACACCCCTGAACAGGGACGACACAGCGGCGGCTCAGGTAGGATTGAGCAGTTGCCGAGGGCACCGATCTGACCGAGGTCCGGTCTGATCCCGTAGTACATACCCCCGGCGCGCGTGCGGCCCGGTCCGGCTCGGCGATTCCGCCCCCGACCGTGTGGCCCGCGCAACTACCGACCGCGCCCTGAGGACATGAGGGGCGCACCACGAGAGGGCACCCCTAAATCCATATGAGCGAGCAGATTCTCGATCTCACAGGCGGCCACGAGCTGGCCCCGACCGCCCCGGTCCGCCCGGAGGCCCCCACGTTCGCCGAGCTCGGCGCCCGGCCGGAGACCGTCGAGGCGTTGGCCGCGGCCGGCATCACCCGCGCGTTCGCCATCCAGGAGTACGCGATCCCGATCGCGCTGCGCGGCGTCGACATGATCGGCCAGGCGCCGACGGGCACCGGCAAGACCCTCGGCTTCGGCGTGCCGCTGCTGGAGCGGGTCTTCGCCCCCGCCGAGGGCGGCGACGGCGTGCCGCAGGCCCTCGTCGTCGTCCCCACCCGCGAGCTGGGCATCCAGGTCGCCAAGGACCTCGCCGCCGCCGGCCGGACCCGGGGCGTCCGGGTGCTGCCGATCTACGGTGGCGTGGCGTACGAGCCACAGATCGACGCGCTGCGCAAGGGCGTGGAGATCCTGGTCGGCACCCCCGGCCGCCTGATGGACCTGCAGAAGCAGAAGCACCTGCGGCTCGACCGGGTGCACGCGCTGGTGCTCGACGAGGCCGACCGGATGCTCGACCTGGGCTTCCTCGACGACGTCGAGAAGATCCTCAAGATGCTGCCGGAGGACCGGCAGACGATGCTCTTCTCGGCCACCATGCCGGATCCGATCGTCACCCTGTCCCGGCGCTTCCTGCGCCAGCCGATGACGATCCACGCCGGGCACACCGCCGAGACCGGGCCGTCGCCGCAGACCGAGCAGCTGGTCTACCGCACCCACTCGATGAACAAGGTCGAGATCGTCGCCCGGATCCTCCAGGCGGAGGGGCGCGGGCTGACCATGATCTTCACCCGCACCAAGCGAGCCGCCGACCGGGTCGCCGAGGATCTCGACTTCCGCGGCTTCGCCGTGGCCGCCGTGCACGGCGATTTGGGCCAGGGCGCCCGGGAGCGGGCCCTGCGCGCGTTCCGGGCGGGCAAGATCGACATCCTGGTCGCGACCGACGTGGCCGCCCGGGGGCTGGACGTCACCGGCGTCACCCACGTCATCAACTACGACTGCCCCGAGGACCAGGACACCTACACCCACCGGATCGGTCGTACCGGCCGGGCCGGCGCCACCGGCGTCGCGGTGACCTTCGTCGACTGGGACGACATGCCCCGCTGGCGGATCATCGACAAGACGCTCGGGCTGGACATGCCGGAGCCGCCGGAGACGTACCACACCTCGCCGCACCTCTACACCGACCTGGACATCTCCCGCGACGTCAGCGGGACGCTGCCGACGGCGGAGCGGACCCGGGCCGGGCTGTCGGCCGAGGTCGAGGAGGACCTCGGCGGCCGGCCCCGGCGCGGTGAGAGCGCCGGTGGTGGCCGTGGTGGCTCCCGACGAGGCGAGGGCCGCGGGCGCGACGAGGCACGCGGCCGCGACGAGGGCCGCGGGCGTGGCGAGCGCCGCCCGAGCCGCTCCGGTCCGGCCGCCGAGCCGGACTCCGCCGAGGCCACGGTCGACCAGGCCGCAGAGGAGGGCACCCGGACCGCGCGCCCCCGTCGGCGTCGCCGCCGGGCCGGCGAGGTGGTGGCCGGCGAGCCGACCGCGGTGATCTTCGTCGAGCCGACCGGCGCAGAGCCGACCGGCGCTGAGCCGGCCACGGCCGCCGCCGACGGGGAGCCGGGCAAGCCGCGCCGCCGCCGACGCCGTCGGGGTGGCTCCGGCACGGGTACGCCTGCCGAGGCGACCGCCGACTGACCCACGTCCCAGACGTCGACATCCCCCGCACCGGCCCGCCGGAGCGGGGGATGTCCCGTTCCGGCCGGCCCGTCCCTCGACGGGGCCGGCCGCTGGACGGGGCAGGTAGTGCGACGAGGAAGATGGAGAGATGCCCGAACCGCTGGACGCCGCCCTGACCGAGGTCCGGGCGCTGCTGCTCGACCCCTCGCTGACCCGGGCGGTCGCCGCCGGCCGCCGTCGCGGGCACCGCCCCTCGATGGTCCGCGCCGAGTTGCGCCCGGTCGCCCTCAAGGCCGGCCCCCGGTTGCAGATCGCCACCTCCGACGGGGCGCGCCCCTACACCCGCAACGTCGCGCCCGGGACGGAGGCCGGCGCGGCGGTGGACGCCCTGCTGGCCGAGCCGTTCGGCAACTGGCACGTGGAGACCGCTGACGTGACGCTCCAACTCCGGGTGACCAAGTCCGGTGAGGCGCAGGTGCACCGGGTCGCCGCCACACGTCCCGCACCGGAGCCGGGCGGCCATGACCGGGCCAAGGAGTGGCTGCTCGACCCGGGCGACGAGATCTTCGCCGAGATCGGCGGCTCGGCGGCGAAGCGCCGACAGGTGGACGCGTTCCTGCGGGCGCTGGCCGCCACCCTGCCGGACGACCTCACCGGCCCGCTGCGGGTGGTCGACCTGGGGTGCGGCAACGCGTACCTGACCTTCGCCGCGTACCGATACCTCTCCCAGCGGGGGCTGGACGTGCGGCTGGTCGGCGTCGACGTGCGGGAGGACCAGCGGCGGCGCAACACCGAGCTGGCCGAGCGGCTGGGCTGGGCCGACCGGGTGAGCTTCGTGGCCGGCACGATCGCCGACGCGGTCGTCGAGCCCTCGCCCGACCTGGTGCTGGCGCTGCACGCCTGCGACACCGCCACCGACGAGGCGCTGGCCCGCGCCGTGCGGTGGGACGCCCGGTGGGTGCTCGCCGCGCCGTGCTGCCACCACGACCTCGCCGCCCAGCTACGCGCCCGGCCGGCCCCGTCCCCGTACGAGCTGCTGACCCGGCAGGGAATCCTGCGCGAGCGTTTCGCGGACGTGCTGACCGACTCGCTGCGGGCCGCGCTGTTGCGGCTGCACGGGTACCGGACCGAGGTGGTGGAGTTCGTCGACTCCCGGCACACCCCCCGCAACCTGTTGATCCGGGCCCGCCGGGTCGGCACCGCGGCCGACCCCGGGCAGCGGGCGGAGTACCGCGCCCTGCTCGACCAGTGGCAGGTCACCCCACGCCTGGAGACGCTGCTCGCCGCCCGGGAGGGTTGACCCCGCCCCGGGGCGTCGACGGTCCGTCAGCGGCGACGTTCGCCGTTGCCGCCCCGGTCCGGCGTCCGTTCGTTGGTGGAGCTGCGGCCGAACATCGACACCCGGTCCCCGGTTCCCCGGCCGAAGCGCTCGCCGTCGGACGACACCGTCGGGAAGGGCACCACCTTGCCCGGGGTCTCGGCGTTACCGGCGGCGGCGAACGCGTTCCAGGAGATGTCGACCAGCAGCCGCTTGAGCTCGGCGTGCCGCACGGCCGCGTTGCGTTGCAGGGCCATCCGGGCACCGAGCACCACGCCGACGAGCGTCGTGGTGACCGCCCCGGCGGCGGCCAGGACGTGGGCTCCGTCGGCCTGGGCGTCGCCGAGCACGAGGACCAGGAGCCAGATCCAGAAGCCAGCGGCGAAGACGCCCGCCTTGGCCACGAAGAAGAGGCTGACCGCGCCCGGACGGTAGGGCGTGGGACGGCTCGGATCGGCCATGCTGCTCCTCATCGACGCGGCCGGTGGGGGACGGGCGACCGCGGACGGTAGGTGGACGAGCATCGAGCTTAGTTGACGTTCGACAAGCACCGACAGTCGCGATCCTGACCGCCGAGAACCAGCCCCGGCACGTCCACCAAGAAGACATGAGCGATCTTCGCAGGTCACCCGGGGGCCACGGCGCGGACGCCGATCAAGGGGCGGGCGGCGGCTTGCTTCCCCCGTCGGGGGTACTACGCTCGAAGGGCACCGTCCGGTGCTCCAGCCGGGAAGGAAGACCCCGCAGGGATGGCCGCGTCAGAGGTTTCGCCGCAGATGGCCTTCGCACGATTCGTGCGGCGGGCCATCGACGACGCTCGGGAAGAGCGCGGCTGGACCGTCAGCGATCTCGCGGGTCACACCGGGGTCGGCCGTTCCACCGTCTTCCGCTGGCTGGCCGGCGACTGGCACGACTATCCGGAGCTGGCGAAGGTGCGCGGCTTCTGCGGAGCCCTCGACCTGCCCGTGGCGGCGGCCTTCCGGGCCCTCGGTCTGCCCGACGCGGGCCCCGCCCCGCGCCGACGAGGGGACGAGGGGCCGGTCGAGGCCGACGTCCGGGTCATCCTCCAGCGACTGGCCGACCCGGCGGTGCCGGCCGAGGAGAAGCACCACATCCGCGACCTGCTGCGCTACCTGGCCCGCCGCCCCGTCCGCCGCGCCGGCTGAGCGGCACCGCCGAGGCGGTCCGTCCGGCCGCGCCGGTCGAGCGGGACGCGGCAGCGGTCCGTCGGTCGCGCCGGCCGCCCGGGGTGACGCCGACGGTCAGGGCGCCGTGAGGGTGAACTCGGCGGTCCGCACCTCGCCGGCCACCTGGAAGTCGAAGTACAGGCGGTAACGCCCCGGCCCCGGCACGGTCAGTTGGAAGGTGACCCCGTCCGTGGCCGGCCCCGACTCCGGGTGCACGTGCAGGTAGCCCAGGTCCCCCTCGCGCAGGGCCACCAGATGCCCGTACGCGCCCAGGTAGCGCTCCAGCGTCGGGGTGGCGTCACCGGCACGGACCGCGAACCGGAGCGGCCTGGTCGCGCCGATCCGAGGCTCGCCGGACCAGCTCACCGTGAACCCGTCCACGGTGGCGGTGCGGGTCGGCTCGGGCAGCGGCCGGGGCGTGTGGTCGCCGGGGACGGCGAGGTCGACGCCGAGGACGCGGGCGCTCTGCCCGCCGTCGACGGTGACGAGGGTGAAGTCCGCGTACGCCCGCCACACCCCGGCCTGCGGCAGGGTCAGCGGGACCGACCAGGTGCCGTCGGCGGCCATCGCCGGGTGCAGGTGCTGGTAGCCGCTGAGGTCCCGGCGTACCACGATCAGGTGCATCGGCTTGTCGTGCACGACCGCGAAACGGGTCACCGGCCGGCCCTGGACGTCCCGGACCTGGAACCGGAACTCGCCCGGCCGCCCGGCGGCGAGGCCGGTGGACAGCGGGGTCAGGGTCCAGCCACCGGAGCCGACCGCGAGGCCGCCGACCTCGGTCGCTCCGTCGGTGTCGGTGCCGATGCCGGTGCTGGTGCCGTGCTCGTGTGCCCCGGTGCCGGGCGCGTCGGTGTGGTCCGTGGCGGCCGTCGAGGTCCGCCCGGTCGCGTCGGCGGGCGCCGGGTTGAGCCGCCCGAGGCCGAAGCCGAGCAGCACCGCGAGGATCAGCCCGCCCACCACCAGCGCGAGCCGCAGCGTGCCCCGGTCCACCAGCGCCCCGGCCGCCTCCGGCACGTCGCCCCCGGGCGGGGATGGCGGCGACGCGGGCACCTCGGCCGGGCCGGGCCGCTGATCGGTCATGGCCCCACGGTACCGCCGGGTCATCCACCGGCCGGCCAACGACTGCGCGGCGTGGCACCGGTCGCAATCCGCCCCGCCCGGGAACTTTCCGTCCCGGTCGCATCCGGGTCGCCGCCCTGGCTGTCCCCCGACGCGGGACCCCCCCCGGCCTCCACCCGAGGGCCGCCGGCCGGCGCCGCCCAGGGAACCGAGCAGCGCCGGCCGGCGCCGCCCAGGAACCGAGCCGCGTCGGCCGGGGACGGCCGGGAACCGAGCAGCGTCGGCCGGCGCCGCCCAGGAACCGAGCAGCGTCAGCCGGGGGGACGGCCGGGGACCGAGCGTCCGTCAGCCGGCGACGGCCAGGGCGAGGGGGAGCACGTCGGGCGCGCCGGCCCGGCGCAGCAGCCGGGTCACCATGGTCAGGGTCCAGCCCGTGTCCACCAGGTCGTCGACGAGCAGCACCGGGCCGTCCAGCCCGGCGAGCACGCCGGCCAGCTCGTCCGGCACTGCGAAGGCGTCGTGCAGGGCGCGTACCCGCTGGGCGCTGTTGCCGCGCGGCCCGGCCGGGCCGGCGGACCCTGCGGGGACCACCTGGCCGAGCAGCGGCAGCCGGCCCACCGCGGCGATCCGCTCGGCGAGCGAGCCGACCAGCACGGGCCGCCGCCGGGAGCCGACCGCGACCACGCCGACCGGGCGGCGCGGCCACGGGTCGTCGCCGTGCGCCCACGCCTTCAGCACCTCGACCACCGCCCCGGCCACGTCGTCGGGGACCGGCCCGTCCGCCGCGTCGGGCCCGACCAGCTCGCGCAGCCGACCGCCCCAGCCCAGGTCGGACAGCCGCCCCACGGCCCGCCCCGGCAGCGCCTGCTCCGCCGGGGGAATCCGGCCCTTCAGCGGTACGCCCACCGCGTCCAGCCCGGTCGGCCACAGCTTCTTCGGCGCGATCTCCACCCCGGGCCGCCCGAGGTACGCCTGCGCGGCGCCCTGCGCCGGCCCGGACACCTCGGGCGTGAACAGTGGCCCCGCGCACCGGTCGCACCGGCCGCAGTCGCCCGCCCCGACGTCGTCCAGGCACTCGCGCAGGTACCGCATCCGGCAGCCGGGTGTGGTCGCGTACTCGCGCATGGCCTGCTGCTCGGCGGTGCGGGCCTGGGCGACGCGGCGCAACCGGGCCTCGTCGTAGGCCCAGGGCTCCCCGGTGGCGAGCCAGCCGCCGCGCACCCGGCGCACCGCGCCGTCCACGTCGAGCACCTTGAGCATCAGCTCCAGCCGGGCCCGGCGCAGGTCGACGACCGGCTCCAGGGCCTGCGTGGACAACGGACGGTCGGTGTGCAGGGCGGCCAGCACGGCCCGGACCTGTTCCTCCGGCGGGAACGCGAGCGAGGCGAAGTACCGCCAGATGGCGGCGTCCTCGACGCCGGGCAGCAGCAGCACCTCGGCGTGCTCGACGGCGCGGCCGGCGCGGCCGACCTGCTGGTAGTAGGCGATCGGCGACGGCGGGGCGCCGAGGTGCACCACGAAGCCGAGGTCGGGCTTGTCGAAGCCCATGCCGAGCGCGCTCGTGGCGACGAGCGCTTTGATCTTGTTGTCGAGCAGGTCCTGTTCGGCGGCCCGCCGGTCGGCGTCCTCGGTCTGCCCCGTGTACGAGGCCACCGGGTATCCCCGCGAGCGGAGGAACTCCGCCGTCTCGCCGGCCGCCGCCACGGTCAGCGTGTAGATGATCCCCGACCCGGGGAGCCGGTCCAGATGGTCGGCGAGCCAGCCGATCCGGTGCGCCGGGCTGGGCAGGTCCAGCACGCCCAGCCGCAGCGACTCCCGGTCCAGGGTGCCGCGCAGCACCAGCACGTCCGGGCGCTCGGCGGACGGGGTGGCCAGTTCGGTGCCGAGCTGTTCGGCGACGTCGGCGGTGACCCGGGCGTTGGCGGTGGCCGTGGTGGCGAGCACCGGCGTGCGCTCGGGCAGGTTGCCCAGGAACGTGCGCAGCCGCCGGTAGTCGGGACGGAAGTCGTGCCCCCAGTCGGAGACGCAGTGCGCCTCGTCGACCACCAGCAGGCCGGTCGTCGCCGCCAGCCTCGGCAGCACGGTGTCCCGGAAGTCCGGGTTGTTGAGCCGCTCCGGGCTGATCAGCAGGACGTCGACCGTGCCGTCGTGGATCTCGGCGGTGATCTGGTCCCACTCGTCCAGGTTCGCCGAGTTGATGGTCCGGGCCCGGATGCCGGCCCGGGCCGCCGCCTCCACCTGGTTGCGCATGAGCGCCAGCAGCGGCGACACGATCACGGTCGGCCCGTGCTCACCGCGCTCCCGTAGCAACGCGGTCGCCACGAAGTAGACCGCCGACTTGCCCCACCCGGTGCGCTGCACGCAGAGCACCCGACGCCGGTCGACCACCAGCGCCTCGATGGCCCGCCACTGGTCCTCCCGCAGCCGGGCGTGCTCCCCGGCCAGCCGGCGCAGCACCGCCTCGGCCCGTTCCCGTACCGCCGCCCGCTCCTGACTCATCCGACATGTCTACCAGCGCCACCCCTCCCACCCCCTCTCCCCTGCCCCACCCCGCCGCGTTGGTCGAGAGGTTTCAGTCACTCTCCGGGCCGCGCCTGACGCAAAGCTCTTGATCACCGGCGCGGGCACCGCCCGGCACCGCCGGGCGGTCGGCACTCGCCGTCGTGGTGGGCCCGCAGCGGGCAGCGTCGGCGGCCGTCGAGCAGCCGGTCGCAGAAGACCCGGTGGCGTACGTGCTGGGCGTCCTCCTCGGACACCGTCGTCTCCGCCCGGTCCACGTCGGCCAGGAAGGCGAGCGCCCGGGTGATCACGCGGGCGAACCCCCGGGCGGCGTCGAGGTCGGTGGCGAGTACCGGCAGGTGCACCACGAAGCGCTCCCGGCTCACCACCGGCCACCGTCCCGGCGCGGGCCGGACCCGGCCGGCGGCGCGAAGCGCGAGTGCCAACTGCGCAGCGCCCGCTTGATCCGGGCGTTCTCCTCGGTCGTGTGAGCCAACTCGCGGCGGGTGGCGGCCAACTCGCCGGCCACCAGGTCGAGGAACGCATGCACCTCCGCCGGGTCCAGGCCGCGCCGCACCGTGGCGAACCGCCGGTCCCGGACCTGCCCGGCGATCAACGGTCGGGTCGACTCCGGCCGGTACCAGCCGGCGTTCGGCGACCGGGTCTGCCGGCCCCGCCGGTTCACATCCCTTCTACTGGTTACGGACCGGACCATATTCAGCAGTTTGCGCACGGTCACTCCTCTCGTCGAGCCGCACGGTGGAAGGCGGCCCGGTCCGCAGACAGGGGATGCGGACCGGGCCGCCGGCCCCGCGACCGCAGCCCTCCTCGGCGGTACGACCCCGGAGCCAACCTGGGCGTCCGCCCCCGGGGCTTGCCGAACCAACCGGAGCCGGACAGCCAGAACCTACACCAGTATCTGGTGTAGCGCGACCCTCCGCTTTGCCGTGTTGACAGCCTGTTGCAGTTACTTGAGCAGGTAGGGCAGGATCAGAGTCGCCGAACCAACCGGAGTCCTCTGCATGCCCACAGCACCAGCGCCATTCAAAGTGATCGCCAACGACTTCACCACGAAGATCAAGAGTGGTGAGCTGAAGCCCGGCGACAAGCTGCCCTCTACGCGGCAGATCGCCGATCAGTACGGGGTCAGCATGAACACGGCCTATCGCGCCATGTCTCTCTTACACGATCGCGACTTGATCATTGGACAACCGGGTCGCGGGACCTACGTCGCCGAACGGCCCGGCCAGCCCACGTAGCAGCTCGCCCTCGCGACTCCCCCGCCGACGTCGCTGACGCCCATCCAGACGTTGGGCGGCTGCGCCGCGCTGGAAGCGGGGGCGGAACCGGGCGGGGCGGGGCAGCGGATCAGCGGCCGAGGACGGAGCCACCGTTGACGCCGAGCACCTGGCCGGTGACGTACCCGGCGTCGCGGCCGGCCAGGTAGCGGACCGCCCCGGCGATGTCGTCGGGCAACCCGGCCCGCCCGACCACGGTGGCGGCCACCCGCTTGGCGTGCCCCTCGGGGGTCATCCGGTCGCCGAAGAACTCGGTCTCTGCCACGTAGCCGGGGCTGACCACGTTGACCGTGATCTGCTCCGGGCCGAACTGTGCCGCCAGGTCGTACGCCCACCCGTGCAGCGCCGCCTTGGCCGCCGAGTACGCTCCGCCGCCGCCCCGCTGGGCGGCGATCGAGCTGAGCAGGATCACCCGGCCCCCGGGACGGCGCAGGACGGGCCGCAGCGCCTCGGTCAACAGCACGGCCGTCAGCACGTTGGCGTCCAGGTTGGCCCGCCAGTGTGCGGCGACCCCGGCCAGTGTGCCGGTGTCCCCGCCCAGGTATCCGCCGGCGTTGTTGACGACAGCGTCGACAGGCCGGCCGTCGACCGCCTCGACCACGCCGGACAGTTGTCCCGGGTCCGTCAGGTCGGCGACCACCGCCCGCACCGCCCCCGCCCTGCCGCAGTCCGCACCGATCCGCTCGGCGGCGGCTCGCAGCACGTCCCCCCGCCGCCCGACGACGACCACGTCGAACCCGTCCGCGACGAGCCCTCGGGTGACGGCCGCCCCGATCCCTGTCCCACCGCCACTGACAACCGCCAACCGCCCCGCCTCACCCATCCCGCGCCTCCCATGTCGACCCTTATCGATCATGAAGTTATCAACGCCCCGCCCGGCGTGTCATGGCGATAACTTCATGATCACCGAGTTGGGGGTGAGGGAGGGGAGGGGGGAGGGGGGTCCGGGGGCGTGGTCGGGTGGGGGTTTGGGCACCGGTGGGCGGACGGGAAAGGAAGATTGGCTGGTGCGCCGGTTTCTTCGTCATCCCGTCCGGCTGGTGCCGTTCGGGTTCCTGGCGGTGATCCTGCTCGGCACCGGGTTGCTGATGCTGCCGGCCGCGACCAGCGAAGCCCGCTACACCCCGTTCACCACGGCGCTCTTCACCGCCGCCTCGGCGGTCTCCGTCACCGGTCTGACCGTGGTCGACACCCCGGTCTACTGGAACGGGTTCGGGTTGGTGATGATCACCGTGTTGACCCAGGTCGGCGGGCTCGGCATCCTGACCGGCGCGACCCTGGTGATCCTGGTGGTCGCCCGGCAGCTCGGACTGCGCAACCGCCTGCTGGTGCAGGCCGAGACCGCGGAGTTCGGCGTCGGCGACGTACGCCGGCTGCTGCTGCGCATCGCCGCCACCGTCGGCGCCTGCGAGGCGGTGATGACCGCCGTCCTCGCCGGCCGGTTCTGGCTCGGCTACGACTACCCGCCCGGCCGGGCGCTCTGGTACGGCCTCTTCCACGCCGTGCAGGGGTTCAACAACGGCGGGTTCGCGCTCTTCTCCGACAGCCTGATTGGCTTCGCCCGGGACCCGTGGATCTGCCTGCCGATCGCGTTCGGCACGATCGTCGGCGGGCTGGGCTTCCCCGCGCTGTTCGAGGCCACCCGGGAGTGGCGCCGCCCGGGCCACTGGGCGATCGCCACCAAGCTCACCGTCTGGGGCAGCGCGGTGCTGCTGGCGGTCGGCTTCGTCGGCCTGCTGGCGGCCGAGTGGTCCGACCCGCGCACCATCGGCACGTACGACGTGCCCGGCAAGGTGCTGGCCGTCTTCACCCAGGACGCGGTGCTCCGCACCGGCGGGTTCGCCACCCTCGACACCGCGGGGCTGGACGAGGAGAGCATTCCGCTGCTGATCGCTCTGATGTTCATCGGCGGCGGCAGCGCCAGCACCGCCGGCGGGATCAAGGTCTCCACGTTCTTCCTGCTCGGCTTCGCCATCTGGGCCGAGCTGCGCGGTGAGCCGGACGTCACGGTGGGCCGCCGCCGGGTGTCCACCGCGAGCCTGCGCCAGGCGCTGACCGTGGCGCTGCTCAGCGTCGCGCTCGTGGTCGGCGGCACGGTCGTCCTGCTGCTGCTGACCGAGGGACTGCCCTACCACCGGGCGCTGCTGGAGGTGACGTCGGCGTTCAGCACCACCGGCCTGTCCACGGGCGTCGCATCGACCGTCGCCGACCCGGGGCAGTTCGTCCTGACCCTGCTGATGTACGTCGGTCGGGTCGGCCCGCTCACCCTCGGGTCCGCAATCGCGTTGAACACCCGACGACGCCTGTACCGCTACCCGGAGGAGCAACCCATTGTCGGTTAGGAACACGGACGACAGAGGTATCGCGGTGATCGGTCTCGGGCGGTTCGGCTGCCACCTGGCCACGTCGCTGACCCAGCTCGACCACGACGTGCTCGCCATCGACCGCGGCGCCGGCCAGGTGCAGAGGTGGTCCCAGTACCTGGAGCGGGTGGTGCAGGCGGACGCCACCGAGGAGGGAGCGCTGCGCCAGCTCGGGGTGACCGGCTTCCGGCGGGTGGTGGTGGCGATCGGCGCGTCGGTGGAGGCCAGTGTGCTGACCGTCCTCGCGCTGGCCGAGCTGGGCGTGCCGCAGATCTGGGCCCGGGCGACCTCGGACAAACACGCCAAGATCCTCGCCTCGGTCGGCGCCCATCACGTGATCTTCCCGGAGGCGGAGACCGGTGAGCGGGTGGCGCACCTCATCGTCAGCAAGATACTGGACTTCATCGAGTTCGGCGACGACTTCGCCATCGCCAAGGTCCGGGTGCCGGACACCCTGGTCGGGCGGCCACTGCGCGAGCTTGCCCCGGCGGACCGCTACGGGGTGATGGTGGTCGGCGCGAAGCTGCCCGGTGAGCGGTTCCGGTACGCGGACCCGACCACCGTGCTCACCGCGGGCAGCGTGCTGGTCGTCGAGGGGAGCATCGCCCAGGTGCAGCGCTTCGCCTCGCTGACCTGACGATCACTTGCCCTTGCCCTTGCCCTTGCTCTTACCGGCCCCCTTCCCCGTGGTCACTGCCCTTTTCCCTTGTCAGCCCCCTTGGCCTTGCCGGGTTTGGCGGGCTTCTCGGCCTTGGCGGGCTTCTCGGCCTTCGCCTTTGACCCGCCACCGGAGCCGCCCCCGGCCGAGGACCCGGAACCGGCCTTCGCGACCGTCGCCTTCTGCTTGGTGAGCTTCGCCGGGGCCTTCGTGGTCGGCACGGTGGTCGGCAGCGACCCGGCCACCCCGGAAACCTGCACCCGGCAGGCGGTGTCGCCGAGGCGGAACTCCACCGGCAGGGGGTTCGCGCCGGTGTACCGGCCGGTGAGGGCGACCTTGCGCGCCGCGCCGGGGGCCAACGCGGCCTGCGTCGCGGCGGGCCGGACCTCGACGGTGCGGCCCTGCTGCCGGACGGCCGGGTCGGCCTTCGTCACCGTCTGCTGACCGGGGAAGGTGAAGCTCATCGTCCAGTCCCGCAGCTCGCGGTCGCCGCTGTTGGTCAGGGTCAACTCGGCCGAGAAGTCCTTGCCGGAGTCCTTGCGCAGCGCGTAGTCGACGGCGCAGGGGGGCGGCCCGGTCAGCCCCATCCGGGCCTCGGTGGGCTGGTCCACGCCGCCGCTGGCCGGGCTGCGGGAGGTCACCCCCCACATCGTCGCGGTCACCGCCACCAGGCCCGCCGCCGCCACCCCCGCCTCGACCCTGCGCCGCCGGGTGGCGGCCCGGCGGCTGCGGGTACGCCCGGAGAACGGCAGCGCGTCGGTGTCGATCGACCAGGGCAGGATCGTGGTGCCGGCGTTGGCCAGCACGGCCGGGTCGAGCTGCGCCCCGTCGGCCGACCCGGGGGCCGGCGACACCGGCACCGCGGCCAGCATCCCGGCGGCCTCGGCGAGCGTACGGGCCACCTCGGCGGTGACCGGGCGGTCCGCGGGGCTCTTGGCCAGACAGCGGTGCACCAACGCGGCCACCTCGTCGGGCAGGCCGGGCACCTCGGGCATCGGCTCCGGTTCGGCGTACATGTGGGCGCGGAGCATCTGGGTGGTGGTGCTCGCCTGCCAGGGCAGCCGGCCGGTGAGCATCCGGTACAGCAGCAGGCCGACGGCGTACACGTCGGTGGCCGGGGAGACCTGGCCGTTGTCCAGCCGCTCCGGCGCCAGGTACGCGGGGGTGCCGAGCAGGGTGCCGTCCGGCCCCTTCTCGCTCTCCCCGGCCAGCGCCGAGATGCCGAAGTCGACCACCTTCACCCCGGTCGGGGTGAGCATGACGTTGCCCGGGGTCACGTCCCGGTGCACCACGCCCCGCGCGTGCGCGGCGGCCAGCGCCGAGGAGACCTCCGCGCCGATCGTCACCGCCTCCCGCCAGGGCAGCGTCCCGCCCCGGCCGAGCCGGGCGCTCAGCGAGCCGCCGTCGACCAGCTCCATGACGACGTACGGCACGGTCAGCCCGACCTGCTCGGACTCGCCGTAGTCGTAGACCCCCGTGATGTTGGGGTGGCAGAGCCGCGCGGCGGCCTGCGCCTCGATCCGGATCCGGTGCCGGAACGCCCGGTCGCTGGCCAGCCGGGAGGCGAGCACCTTCACCGCCACCTGCCGGCCCAGTACCTCGTCGTACCCTCGCCACACGACGGACATGCCGCCCGCGCCGAGTTGCTCGATCAGCCGGTATCGCTCACCGAGCAACTGTGCGCCGTTACGGACCGCTCCACCCATGGTCGGAGTTTTTGCCCGACCTGGGCATTCCTAACCCTCGACGGTCAGAATCGGTCGGCCAATCACCCGATCAGGCGGTCGCGAGCAGTTGGTCCACCGGGGCGTAGTCGTCTGTGAGTACCAGCGCGTCGCCGACGAACGCGTCCAGCACCTCGCCGGAGAGCACGCCCGCCGGCTCGGGCAGCCCGGAGACCCGCTGCTGCAGCGGGGCCAGCGGCAGCGGCGCGTCGGAGGCGACGATGAGAAAGTTGGACCCCACCAGCCCGGCGACCGCGTCGGGCGGGGCGACCAGGGCGACGTGCCGGAACGCGGCGGCGACGGTGGCCAGCTCGCTGCGGACGAACCGGCCGGGCGGGTAGTCGATGACGTTCTGCACGTAGATCCCGCCCGGGCGCAGCACCCGGTCGACCTCGTCGGCCATCTCCCGGGTGGCCAGGTGCCAGGGCACCACGAGGTGCCCGAAGGCGTCGCCGACCACCAGGTCACGGCTGTCGGCGGCCTCCCGGCCGACCAGCATCCGGGCGTCGCCGATCTCGGTGCGCAGGTCCGGGCCGGCGCGTACGCCGAGCTTCTCGCGGTCCAGCTCGACCAGGCCGCCGTCGATCTCGAAGACCAGGTTGCCGGTGCCGGGCCGGGTGGCGGTCAGGTAGCGCGGCACGGTGAAGCCGCCGCCGCCCAGGTGCAGGGCGTCCAGCCGCTGCCCGGCCGGCGCGGCCACGTCGGCCGCCGCGCCGATCCACTGCGTGTACGCGTACTTCAGGTGGGTCGGGTCGTTCAGGTCGACGTACGAGTGCTGGGCGGAGTTGAGCAGCAGCGTCCGCCCGGACGGGCGATCCGGATCGGTCTGCACCGACGCGCAGTGGTACGCCGTCTCCACGTCGCACGGGTTCGGGGCGACCGTGGTCAGCCCCGCCCCGACCAGCCCCAGCACCGCCGCCGCGACCTTCACCCGGCCGGGACCGGGCAGCCCGGCACGCCCCAGCCGGTGCAGGTACGCCCCAAGGCCCAGCCCGGTCACGCCGAGCAGCACCGCCAGGGCGAGCACGATCGCGGTGCTGGGCAGCGCGGCCACCAGCACGAACCCGGTCGACAGGGTGGCCGTGATGCCGCCGAGGGTGCCGATGCCGGATAGCCGGCCGACCACCTGACCGGTGCGCCGCAGGTCGGCGAGCTGGAGCTTGACCACCAGCGGGGTGACCGCCGAGAGCAGCGCCGCCGGCACGAACACGGCGAGCGCGGTGAGCAGCAGGACGGCGCCGGCCGCCCCGCCGCGCAGCAGCTCGCCGGCGTACCGGACGACCGGGAGGGTGATCGCGGTGGCGATGCCGGCGAGCACCAGCGCCGGGGCGATCAGGGTGCGCGGGTCCCGCCGGTCGGCCAGCCAGCCGCCGGTCCACGCCCCGTACGCGATCGCGGCCAGCGCGATGCCGATGACGGAGCTGGTGACCTGGAGGGTGACCCCCACGTACGGGCCGACCAGGCGCAGCGAGACGGTCTCCAGCACCAGCACCGCGCCGCTGGAGAGGAAGACCAGGAACGCGGCGAGACCGTTGGGCAGGGCGCGGGCGGCGGGCGGCGCGGGCCGCGCCGAGTCCACCGCGACGTCGGAGGATGAGCTGCTCACCGTCGCGATGGTACGCAGCGGACCTGGCAGTTCGGGTCAGTACATCGAGAGATGAACATGGTTCGTGTGGTCGGCGGCGGGGCTGCCGCTGCCGCTGTACGCCCGCCACCCGGTGTTCGGCATCCAGATCTGCCGGTACCAGATCACGTAGAGCACCCCGAGCCGGCTGGCGTTGTTCTTGTAGTAGTTGGCCAGGCTGTCGCCGTACGCCTTGTCCCCGCCGCTGGCCGTCTCGTCCTTGAAGCCGCTGGTGGCGGCGGAGAAGTCACAGGCCCGACCCTTGGGGTGCTCGCCGCCGCCGCCACCGCGGAAGCAGGAGACGTACCGCTTGTAGCCGGCGGCCTTCGCCTGTTGCATGGCGTGCAGGGTGCGCGGGGTGATGCAGCCGGAGGTGGTGGGATCGTTGACCGAGCAGGACTCCGAGGGCCAGGACCCGTCGGAGTTGCGCGGGGCCGGCTTGGCCGAGGAGGAGCCGCCGCTGAACCCGGCGCCGCTGCCGGAGCTGACCGTCGCGAGCGCCTTCTCGGCCTCCCGCTTCTTCTTCGCGAGCGCGGCGAGCTGCTTGCGCTGCTCGCGGACCTCCGTGTCGATGCCGATCTTGGCGCGGGTCGCCTCGTCGCGGGCCTGGGCCAGGTCGCGCAGCCGGCGGCTGTCGCGCTGGGCCATCACGTCCAGCTCGGCGGCGCGGCGCAGGAACGACTCCGGCGACGCGCTCCGCAGCAGCAGCGCCGGAGCGCTCACCCGCCCCAGCCGGTACGACTGCACGGCCACCTCGCTGACCTGCGCGTTCAGCTCCACCAGCCGGGTCTCGACGCTTTTGAGCCGGCCGGTCAGCAACTGCTGCCGGCGCTTGGAGTTGTCCAGCTTCGCCTTGGCCTCGATGTGCCCCTTGGCGGCGGCCTCCAGCGCCTCGCGCAGCTGCTTCGTCCCGCCCTCGTTCGGCTCGGCCGAGGCGGGCACCGCGCCGACGCCGAGCAGCAGCGCGACGGCGACCAGCAGCACCGTCAGCGGCCCGGTGCCGCGACGGCCGGCGGACACGGTCAGCGGCCCGGTGCCGTGACGCCGGATGAGGCTGGTACTGGGCACGGGCAGCGTCCCTTCCCTCGACCACCGGGCCCGGTCGTCCTCGGCGCGGCGGCGTCCTCCGCCGGCGCCGGATGGCGGCCTGCTGGGCGGAGACCGCCGGTCAGGATACCGGACCGGCGGCCGGCCGCCAGACCCGCGACATCACCGAGCGTCAATATTGACGTAGCGTCGCCGACCGGTCGCGAATCGGGTCGGCCGGCGGGTCGGTCAGGCCAGGTCGAGGGCGTCGCGGGCCTCGGCCCAGACCCACTCGTTCGCGGCGACCAGCAGGCCCCGGCCCTCTTCGGCCGGGTGGTACTCGCTGCCGTCGAACCGGCGGGCCACCCCGCCGCCCTGGCGGACCAGCAGCACCCCCGGGGCGTGGTCCCAGGGCAGGGTGCGCCAGAAGAGCACGAACTGCTGGGAGCCGACGAGCAGGTCGAGATACTCCCGGCCGGCGCAGTGCTGGCCGGGCAGCAGCTCGCCGATCCGCTCCCCGCCGGCCTCGGCGCGCCGCCGGGCCTGCGGCGGCAGGAACCGGGTGATCGCGGTACCGCGCAGGCTGCCGAGCGGCGGCACCTCCTCGGCGGTGCGCACCGGGGCGCCGTCCACGAGGGTCCCCTCGCCCGCCCGGGCCACGGCCAGCGTCTCCGCCAGCGGGTCGAGCACCCACGAGGCGACCGGCGCCCCATCGGTCAGCAGCGCCACCATCAGGGCGAACGGCCGCTTCCCGGCGGCGAAGTTCGAGGTGCCGTCGATCGGGTCGACCAGCCAGACGTCCCCGTCGTCGCGCAGGTGATCCAGCAGGCCCGGGTCCTCGGCCGCGGCCTCCTCGCCGACCACCAGCGAGCCGGGTCGCAGCCGGCGCAACCCGGCGCTGATCAGCTCCTCGGCCCGCTGGTCGGCGACGGTGACCAGCTCACCGGGCGCCTTCTCGGCGACGTCGGCGTCGTCCAGCTTTCCGAACATCGGCAGTACGACGTCCGCCGCGGCCCGGTGCAGCAGCTCCGCGACGTCGTCCAACAGGGTGTCAGCCACGCGGCGGCAACTTCACGACGCTGACGAAGAACTCGTCGATCTGCCGGACCACCGAGATGAACTGCTCGAAGTCCACCGGCTTGGTGACGTACGCGTTCGCGTGCAGCTGGTAGCTGCGCAGGATGTCCTCGTCTGCCTGGGACGTGGTCAGCACCACCACCGGGATGCGGCAGAGCTGCTCGTCCTGCTTGATCTCCTCCAGCACCTCCCGGCCGTCGCGGCGGGGCAGGTTGAGGTCGAGCAGGATCAGGTCCGGCGCGACGGCGTCCGCGAACTGGCCCTCCCGCCGCAGGTAGGCCAGCGCCTCGTCGCCGTCGGAGACGACGGTCAGCCGGTTGCGCAGCTTGTGCTCCTCGAACGCCTCCTGGGTCATCAACACGTCACCCGGGTCGTCCTCGACCAGCAGGACCTCGATCGGGCTCTTGCCGTCCGCCGGCGCGGTCATGTCACCGTCTCCTTCATGCCACCCGTGCTGTCGGTCTGCGGGGCCTCGTCGGCCCCTTCCGCCCGTGCCCCGCCCTGACGGGGCGGCTCGGCCCCGGCCGCGCCCTCGACCGCCGGGTCCGCGGCGGCGGCCGGCTCCCCGGCGTCCACCGTCTCGCCGACCGGGGCCTCGGCTGCCTGCTGCTCGGCCGCCCGCGCCGCCTCCACGTCCTCGGGCAGGGCCGGCAGGGTGAACCGGATCGCGGTGCCCTCGGCGGTGTCGGTGTCCACCCAGACCCGGCCGCCGTGGTACTCGGCGATCTTCTTGACGATCGCCAGGCCGATGCCGGTGCCCGGGTACGCGTCCTTCGAGTGCAGCCGCTGGAAGATCACGAAGATCTTGTCGGCGAACTCCGGCTCGATCCCGATGCCGTTGTCCTGGCAGCGGATCTCCCACTCGTCGTCGACCAGCCGCGCGGAGACGTGCACCTTCGGCGGCACGTCCGGGCGGCGGAACTTGATCGAGTTGCTGACCAGGTTGGCCAGCAGGTTGGTCAGCAGCGGCTCCTCGCCGCGGATCGTGGGCAGCTCGCCCCAGGTCAGCTCGGCGTCGGCGTACTGCCGGGCGGACTCGGTCTGCGCGGCCACGTCGCCCATCACCTTGTTCAGGTCGACCTCGGTGAAGCCGGTGGTGAGCCGGCCGATCCGGGAGAACGCCAACAGGTCGTTGATCAGGCGCTGCATCCGCTGCGCACCGTCCACGGCGAACGCGATGTACTGGTCGGCCCGCTCGTCGAGCTGCCCCGCGTACCGGCGCTGGAGGAGCTGGCAGAAGCTGGCCACCTTGCGCAGCGGCTCCTGCAGGTCGTGCGACGCGACGTACGCGAACTGCTCCAGGTCCCGGTTGGAGCGGACCAGTTCCTCGGCCTGCTTCTGGAGCTGGCCGTTGACCCACTCGATGCTCGCCCGGGCCTCGCGCACCTCCGCCAGGTCCTTGGCGATCTTCTGACGCATCGCGTCCACGTCGTCGGCGAGCTGCTGGAACTCCGGGGGGCCCGACCCGGCGATGCGGTGCTGGTAGTCGCCCTCGGCCACCTCGCGGACCTGCTCGGCGAGGCTGATCAGCGGCCGGACCACCATCCGGTTCAGCGAGGTCAGCAGCACCGCGCCGGCCACGACCACCACCAGCGCCGCCGCGATCAGCAGCATCACCAGGACCGAGCTGGTGCGGTAGATGTCGGCCGCGCCCTTCTCCCGCTGGTCGAGGATGCCCTGCTGGAGTTGGGCGACCGAGGCGCGGATCTTGTCGAAGCTCTGCCGGGCCTGGTCAGTGATCAACGCCTGCCCGGCCACCGTGCCGGACCGCTCGGTGGTGCTGATCACCGGCTCGGCGACCGTACGGCGCCATTCGGCGGCCTCGACCTTGACCGATGCCAGCTCCCCGGCCAGCCCCGGGTGGACATCGATCAGGGGCTCCATCGACCGGTAGAGCTGCCGCTCCCGCTCGACACCCTGGACGTACGGTTCGAGGTCCTCGCGGTCGCCGGTGACGGAATAGCCGCGCACCGCGGTCTCCTGGTCGACCAGCACGTTCAACAGTTCCTGCGACTGGATGCGCAGCGGGCCGGTGCGGTCCAGCAGCGTGTGGATGTGCGCCCGGTTCTTCGCCGCCACCGCGATCTCGACCGCGACGGATGCACCGAGCAGCACGCCGACCACGGTGAGCAGCACGACGACCCGGCGGCGCAGGGTCCAGCTCGGCTGCCGCGCCGTCACCGGCCACCGCCCCGGGTGAGCAGGAGCATGGCGACGTCGTCGGCGAGCGGCCCCCCGTTGATCTGTTCCGCCCGCCCCACCAGCCAGGCCGGCAGCTCGGCCAGCGGCACGGCCAGATTGTCCGGCTCGCCGAGCAGGGCGGTCAGGCCGGAGACGTCGAGCCGTTCGTCGCCGTCACCCACCCGGCCCTCGATCAGGCCGTCGGTGTACATCAGCAGGGACCAGTCATCGGTGTCGAACTCCAGGTCGAAGGCGATGGGCCGGCGCGGTCGGACCCCGAGCAGCAGGCCGCCCGGCGCCGGCACCGGCGCGACCCTACCCCCGGACAGCAGCAGCGGCGGCGGATGCCCCGCGAGCCGCACCGTGGCGGCGTTGCGGGCCAGGTCGAGCCGGGCGGTGGCCACCGTGGCGAAGATCTCCTGGAGCCGGCGCTCGCTCATCAGCACCTGTTCCAGGGCGGGCAGCACCTCGTCGTCGGGCACCCCGGCCAACACCAGGGCCCGCCAGGCGACCCGGAGCTCCACCCCGAGGGCCGCCTCGTCCACCCCGTGCCCGCAGACGTCGCCGACGATGAAGTCGACCCGGTCCGGCCGGGTCTGCACCACGTCGTAGAAGTCGCCGCCGATCAGCGCCGCGTGCCGGCCGGGGCGGTAGAAGGTGTGCACCGCGACCTGGTCGGTCGACATCAGCGGCTGGGGCAGCAGGCCCCGCTCCAGCCGGGCCGACTCGGCCTGGCGCAGCTCCACCTCGCGCAGCCGCCGGGCGTTCTCGTCGGCCCGTTTGCGTTCCACGGCGTAGCGCAGCGCCCGGGTCAGCAGCACGCCGTCGACCTGGCCCTTGACCAGGTAGTCCTGTGCGCCCTCGGCGACCGCGACGATGCCCAGGTGCTCGTCGGAGCGGCCGGTCAGCACGCACACCGCAGCACCACTGGACATGTCCAGCACCTGGCGCAGCCCGTCCAGCCCCTGGGCGTCGGGCAGGCCGAGGTCGAGCAGGACGCAGTCCACGCCCATCACCCGCTTCCGGGCCTCGCGCAGGCTGCTGGCGACCGACAGCTCGATCATCGAATTGGTCTCGGCGAGCAGCTCACTGACCAGGAAGGCGTCGCCCTCGTCGTCCTCGACCAGCAGCACCCGCAGCCGCTCGCCGGGCGGCAGGTTGGGGTGCCGACCGAGGCCTCCGTGCGGGTACGGCACGACGGAGGGACCGGCATGGCCGGGCCCCCGGTGCGGCCGGGTCACCGCCGCGAGACGCGGAAGATCGCTGGTGATGTCGGGCTCCTTCCGAGTGCCCTGCTGATCCTGTATTAGACAACGGTCGCACACAACACGACGGGCCCGGCACGGGCGGCATGCCATCCGTCACGAACCGGGCGGGCAACGGGAACAAGTGCCCTGCTGGGCATTCCCGCTGCCGGCTCCGGCGGTGCAGGATGGTGCCCACCCTGGCCCCACCCCCGAGGAGACCCCGTGGGCGCACCGCCCCCCACCCGCGCCGCAGAGCGGGCGCTGACCCGGCCCCGCCGTCGGTCGCTCGCCGCCCTGGCCGCGCTCGGCGCCCTGCTCGCGGTCGGCGGCACCGTCGCGTACGACCTGGACACCCCCGACCCGGCCCCGGCCGACGCCCCGGCCGACGCGTTCAGCGCCGGGCGGGCGTACCAGAACGTGCAGGCCGTCGCGGCCCGGCCGCACCCGGCCGGCAGCCCGGCCAACGACCAGGTCCGCGCGCACGTGGAGAGCGTGCTGCGCGGCCTCGGCCTGGAGACCACGGTGCAGGACACCGTCGCCGAGGAGGCCGGCCAGCTCAGCGGGGCCGCCGCCGGGGCGACCCTGGCCCGGGTCCGCAACGTGGTGGCCCGGCTGCCCGGGACCGACCCGACCGGGAAGGTGTTCCTGGTCGCCCACTACGACTCGGTGCAGTCGGGGCCGGGCGGCAACGACGACGCCGCCGGCACCTCGACCATCCTGGAGACGGCCCGGGCGCTGACCGCCGGCCCCCGACCCCGCAACGACATCGTCTTCGTGCTCACCGACGCCGAGGAGGCATGCCTGTGCGGGGCGTCCGCGTTCGCGGCGGACCACCCGCTCGCCGCCGACGGCGGGGTGGTGCTCAACCTGGAGGCGCGCGGCTCCACCGGCCCGGTGATCATGTTCGAGACGTCCCGGGACAACGCGAAGCTGGTGGACGTCTTCGGCCGGGCCGCCCCGCACCCCGTCGGCACCTCGTTCGCGGTGGAGATCTACCGGGCGCTGCCCAACGACACCGACTTCACCGCGTTCCTCGACCGGGCCGGGTTCGTCGGGCTGAACTCGGCGTACATCGACGGCGGGGCGATCTACCACACCCCCCTGGACACCCCGGCCGCGATGGACCGGGCCAGCCTCCAGCAGCATGGTGACAACGCGCTCGGCCTGGCCCGCGAGTTCGGCCGCGCCGACCTGACGGACCTGCGCTCCGGGCACGACGCCACGTACTTCCCCGTCCCCGGCGGCCTGGTCCGCTACCCCGGCTGGCTGGTGCTGCCGTTGGCACTGGCGGCGCTGGTCGCCGTGGCCGCGCTCGGCTGGCTGGCCCGTCGGCGCGGCCGGACCACGTACGGGCGGCTGGCCGCCGGGTTCGGGCTGGCGCTGGTACCGATCGTCGCCGCCCCGCTGGCCGCGCAGTTGCTCTGGGCGGGGATCACCGCCGTTCGGCCCGGCTACGCCGAACTGCTCGACCCGTACCGGCCGACCTGGTACCGGCTCGCGGTGGTGGCGCTCGCCGCCGCGATCCTGGTCGCCTGGTACGCGCTGACCCGCCGTCGGGTCGGCCCGGCCGCCCTGGCGATCGGCGGGCTGGGCTGGCTGGCCGTGCTCGGCGTGGTGCTCGCGCTGCTGGTGCCCGGCGGGGCGTACCTGACGACCCTGCCGGCCCTGGCCGGCGCGGTGGCCGGGCTGGTCGCCCTGGGCACCCGGATCGACGGCCCCTGGCCGGTGGTCGCGGTGACCCTGGCCGGCGCGGTCGCCGTGGTGATCCTGTTGCCGACCGTGGTGCTGCTCTTCCCGGCGCTCGGCATGGCGATGGGCGGCGTCGCGGCCCTGTTCGCGGTGCTGCTCGGGCTCGCCGTGCTGCCGGTGGTGGACCTGCTGCACCCGGAGGCCGGCGGGCAGCGCGGCCTGGTCGCGGCCCGGGCCCGCCGGGCGGGCGCGCTGCCGGCCGTCGCCGCCGGGCTCGCGGCGGCGGTGTTCGCCGGGGTCGGGCTCTCCGTCGACCGGTTCGACGCCGCGCACCCGGTGCCCACCCACCTGATGTACGCCCTGGACGCCGGCACCGGGCAGGCCCGCTGGCTCAGCCGCGAGGCCGACCCCCAGCCCTGGACCGACGGGTACGTCGACGGGGTGGCCGAGGTCGGGGACTTCCCCGGGCTCGGCGCCGCCGAACTGCGGGGCGGTCCGGCCCAGGCGGCGAACGTGCCCGCGCCGAAGCTGGAGGTTCTCGCCGACACCCGCTCGGGCTCCGGCTCGGCCGAGCGGCGCACCCTGCGGGTGCGGCTCACCCCGCAGCGGCCGGTCCGGCTCGCCACCCTGCACGTCGACGGCGCGACCGTGGTGGAGTCCGCGACCGTGAACAGGCGGCGGGTGGACGGCGATCGGCCCGCCGACGACTCGGCCTGGGGCTTCGGGGTGGTCTTCCACGCCCCGCCGCCGGAGGGCATCGAGATCACCCTGGTACTCGCGCCGGGCTCCCGGCCGACGACGCTGCGGGCCATGGACGCCAGCGACGGCCTGGACGCCGTCCCCGGCTTCCGCCCCCGCCCGCCGGGCGTCGGCGTGGTCGGCTCGCACAGCTCGGAGATGCTCGCGGTGGCCCGCACCTACCCCCTCTAGGACCGGGCAGTCCCGCAAATTCACGGAAAGAGTGGCCATTCGGGGCGGAATGGCCACTCTTTCCGTGAATTTGGCGTGGGGGTGGGTGGGGTGGGGTGGGTTACTTCCAGCGGAAGTGGATGAAGAGGCGGCCGAAGTTCTTCGAGTCCTTCTCCACCCGGTGGTAGAGCTGCTTGACGTCCTTCTGGTCGAGGAAGCGCAGCACCCGCTTCTTGAGCTGTCCGGAGCCCTTGCCGGGGATGATCTCGACGAGGGTGGCCTTCTTCGCCACCGCCTCGTCCATGATCCCGCGCAGCGCGCGGTCGATGTCCTGGCCCTTGTTGAAGATGTCGTGCAGGTCCAGCTTGAGCTTCATGCCGCCTCCACCACCTGTGCACGTCCCATGGCAGCCCATGGTAGGCCCGCAGTCGCCGGGAGGGGCCTCGGGCTTCGGGCCCGGGCAGGGAAGGGGTTGAGTTCCCCCTCCCCCTGCCCGGCGCGGTCAGTGACCGCCGCTGACCCGGTTCTCCACCCGGCGCAGCGCGGTCGTGTAGTCGGCGTTCGTCGCGTGCATCGCGGCGGCGATGCGCAGGTGCCGCAGCGCGTCCGTCGGGCGGTTCATCCGCTCCAGCGTCCGGCCGAGCACGTGATGCGCGTAGTGGTCGCTGGGGTCCCGGTCGACCAGCTCGCGCAGCTGTTCCTCGGCGCGGTGGAGCTGGGCGGTCTGGAAGTACGCCCGGGCCAGCAGCTGCCGTACCGAGGAGTTACCGGGCTCGGCCTCGACGATCGGCTCCAGCAGCCGAACCGCTCCGGACGCGTCACCCATCTCGAAGAACATGGTCGCCCGCCGGTACTCCGCCAGAAGATCCATGACCCACCTCCTCGTCTCGCGCCGTCACTGATCCGACGCTGGCACAACACCGCGCGGAACGCGAGTGTTCCTGCGGCGAAACCCGCCGGACCGGGCCGACGACGGCACGGTCAGGCCGGCGTCCTTCCCCTGTGCAGGTCCCAGGCGCGGACGCCGCCGACGATCCCGGCGGTGTTCGGCACCACCACCACGTCGTCGCCCATCCGGGCGAGCTGCTCGGGCCGGATCAGCCGGGAGTTGCCCCCACCCAGGTAGAGCCGGTCCCAGTGGAACACCGGGCGCAGCCCGTCCACCACCTGCCGGATCCGGCGGGACCAGAACGCGTCGCCGAGGCGGCGGCGCTCCGGCTCCCCCACGTACGTGTCGTAGGTGGTGCCCCAGCGCACCGGGGCGTGGGACAGCTCCAGGTGCGGGGCGAGCACGCCGCCGTCGAAGACGGCGCTGCCCAGCCCGGTGCCGAGGGTCAGCACCAGCTCCAGGCCGGTGCCGGCCACCACCCCGGCGCCGTGCACCTCGGCGTCGTTGAGCACCAGGGCGGGCACCCCGAAGGCGTCGGCGACCGCCGTGCGCGCGTCGAAGCCGGACCACTCGGCCAACAGGTCGGGGTCGACCCGGCTGCGGGGGCCGGCCCGGGTCACGTAGTGCGGGGTGGCCACCACCACGCCGTGCCGGAGCATGCCGGGCATCCCGACGGTCACCCGATCCGCCGTGGGCAGCCGGCCGCCGAGGTCCAGCAGGGTCTTCACGAACAGCGCGGGCGGCAGGGGGTACGGAGTGGGCTCCCGCAGCGGCCGGGCCCGCATCGTCCCCGCCCCGTCCAGCACCGATGCCTTGATCCCGCCGCCGCCGCAGTCGATCGCCAGAGTCGTCGCCACGTCGGTGAGTCTGCCCCGCGCGAGGCGGGCGCGGGTGCCGGGTGCGGGAACCGACCGACGGACCGGCCACCGAACGCCGATGGGCGCGCCCGATAGGCTCGCCTTCTCATGAGCGCGACGATGGTGGTCAAGGATCTCGCGGCCGGGCACGGGGAGCGGCTGCTCTTCGCCGGGCTGGACCTGGTGGTCGCCCCGGGCGACGTGGTCGGCCTGGTGGGGGTGAACGGGGCGGGCAAGTCGACGCTGCTACGTACCCTTGCCGGGCTCCTGCCGGTCGAGGCCGGCAACGTCACCCTCAGCCCGCCCACCGCGGCGGTCGGGCACCTGCCGCAGGAGCCGGAGCGCCGGCCGGGCGAGACGTTACGGGACTTCCTGGCCCGACGGACCGGGGTGACCGCCGCCCAGGCCGCGCTGGACGCGGCCACCGAGGCGCTGACCGCCGGGTCGGCGGGGGCCGACGACGCGTACGCCGACGCGCTGGAGCGCTGGCTGGGTCTCGGCGGGGCGGACCTGGAGGAGCGGGCCGAACAGGTGGCCGCCGAGCTGGGCCTCGCCGTCGACCTGGACCACCCGATGACCGGCCTCTCCGGCGGGCAGGCGGCCCGCGCGGGGCTGGCCTCGCTGCTGCTCAGCCGGTACGACATCTTCCTGCTCGACGAGCCCACCAACGACCTCGACCTGGCCGGGCTGGACCGGCTGGAGCAGTTCGTCACCGGGCTCCGCGCCGGCACGGTGCTGGTCAGCCACGACCGGGAGTTCCTCACCCGCACGGTGACCCGGGTGCTGGAGCTGGATCTGCACCAGCAGCAGGTCCGGCACTACGGCGGCGGCTACGCGGCGTACCTGGAGGAGCGGGAGGTGGCCCGCCGGCACGCCCGCGACGAGTACGACGAGTACGCCGACACCCGGGCCGGGCTGGAGGCCCGCGCCCGCACCCAGCGGTCCTGGATGGAGAAGGGCGTGAAGAACGCCCGGCGCAAGGCCACCGACAACGACAAGATCGGCCGCAAGTTCCGCTCCGAGGCGAGCGAGAAGCAGGCGGCGAAGGCCAAGCAGACCGCGCGGCTGATCGAGCGGCTGGACGTGGTCGAGGAGCCGCGCAAGGAGTGGGAGCTGCGGATGGAGATCGCCGCCGCGCCCCGCGCCGGCGCCGTCGTGGCCTCGCTCCGCGACGCCGTGGTACGCCGGGGGGACTTCACCCTCGGCCCGGTGACCCTCCAGGTCGACTGGGCCGACCGGATGGCGATCACCGGGGCGAACGGGTCCGGCAAGACCACCCTGCTCGGGGCGTTGCTGGGCCGGCTGCCGCTGGACGCCGGGCACGCCGCGCTGGGCCCCGGCGTGGTGGTCGGCGAGGTCGACCAGGCCCGGGGGCTGTTCCTCGGCGGCCAGCCCCTGCTGGACGCGTTCCAGCTGGCCGTACCGGAGCTGGCGCCGGCCGACGCGCGGACGCTGCTGGCCAAGTTCGGCCTGCGGGCCGACCACGTGCTGCGGCCGGCGGCGTCGCTGTCGCCCGGCGAGCGGACCCGGGCGGCGCTGGCGCTGCTCCAGGGGCGCGGGGTGAACCTGCTGGTGCTCGACGAGCCGACCAACCACCTCGACCTGGCGGCCATCGAGCAGTTGGAGGCGGCGCTGGCCGAGTACCCGGGGACGCTGCTGCTGGTCACCCACGACCGGCGGATGCTCGAAGCGGTGGCCGTCAACCGCCGGGTGCGGGTGGACGCGGGACGGATCACCGAGGACTGACGGCGTGCCGACCGGCGGTCCCGGGGTGACAATGACCCCATGCTCAAGTGGGAGTACGCGCTGTTGGTCCGCCGTCGCCAGGCGGCCAGCACCGACACCGGCTGGGAGATCGTCTTCGTCTGGTACGGCCCGGACGGCTCGATGGTCGACGTCACGCCGTACGGCGACACGTCGCTGGCCCATCTGAACCGGGCCGGCGACCAGGGCTGGGAGCTGGTGTCGATGAGCGAGGACCCGTCCATGCCGGGCAGCAGCGAGCTGCACCGGTACCACCTCAAGCGGCCCAAGGCGGCCACCCCGTCGCCCCGGCAGCGGATCCGGGGCCCCGGCCGCCCGGCCCGCCGCCTCCCCGGCTGACCCGCCGTTTTCCGGCCGACCGCCGCCGGCCCGCCCGGAACGGTGCGCCCCGGCGGGCATAGCCCCGGCGGATCCGGGTAACGCGGCCGGCGGAGGTGGCCCATGGTCGCGATGGCCCTGACCCCGCCCTCGGCCGAACGGCTGCGGGCGGTCGACGACTTTCTCGCCGAGGCGTGGGCGGATCAGGCGTCCCACGACGACCGGCTGCGCGACCTCGCGGTGCGGGTGCGCTTCGACCAGGGGGTGGCCCACCTGACCGGCGAGGTCGACGACGCGGCGCAGCTCCGGCTGGTCCGGGACCTGGTCGGCCGGCTCGCCGGCGTGTTCGGGGTCTGGGGCCGGGTCCGGATGGCCGGCCGGGACCCGGTCGTGGTCGACCTGGGCTGCGGCGGCACCAAACAGTACCCGGGAAACCTGGGGCTGGACCTCTTCCCCGCCCCCGGGGTGGACGCGGTGGCCGACCTGTCCGGCTCGCTGCCGCTGGCCGACGACTCGGTGGACGTGCTCTTCGCGGTGCACATCCTGGAGCACCTGATCGACTTCCTGCCCCTGGTGGACGAGTGTCACCGGGTGCTCCGGCCGGGCGGCGTGCTGCACGTGATGAGCCCCTGGTGGGGACACGTGAACGCGGTGGCCGACCCGACCCATGTCCGGCTGCTCGACGTGCAGACGTTCAAGGGAATCTGCCTGCAGCGCCCGCCGGGCGCCCCGCGCTGGTACCCCCTGCACGTGGGCTGCGACGGGGCCAGCATCTTCGCCGACCTCACCCCCCTTCCCCCGAACGCCACCCCACCACCCACCCGCCACCTCGCCCGCTTCTTCAGCTGACCCATCCGGGGTGGGGGGGTGGTCAGGGGTTGGGGTGGGAGGGGTTCTGGGTGGCGAGGCGGTTGCGGCGGTAGCCGTAGCCGAAGTAGATGAGCGTTCCGAGCAGCATCCAGATCAGGAACCGGAGCCAGGTTTCCACCGACAGGTTGAGCATCAGGTAGAAGCAGGCCAGCGCGGAGACGATCGGCAGCACCGGGGAGAACGGGACCCGGAAGGGCCGTTCCAGGTCGGGGCGCTTACGGCGCAGGATCGGCACCGCGACCGACACGAGCACGAACGCGCAGAGCGCGCCGATGCTGACCAGGTCGGCCAGCGCGGACAGCGGCAGGAAGCCGGCGAGCAGCGCCACGGCCACGGTCATCACGGCCGAGATCCGGTACGGGGTGCCCCAGCGCGGGTGGATCTTGGCGATCGACGGCGGGATCAGCCCGTCCCGGCTGATCGCGAAGCCGATCCGGCCCATGGCCACCAGTTGCACCAGGACCACGCTGGTCAGGCCGGCGACGGCGGCGATGGAGACGAGGACACCGGCCCAGCCGGCGCCGACCGCGTTGAAGGCGGAGGCGATCGGGGCGCCCCGGTCGATCTCGGTGTACGGGACCATGCCGACCACCACGAGCGAGACGCCGATGTACAGCACGGTGGAGATCAGCAGGGTGCCGAGCAGGCCCAGGGGAAGATCGCGCTTGGGCCGCCTGGTCTCCTCGCCGAGGTTGGCGACCGCCTCGAAGCCGGTGTACGCGAAGAAGACCACCGCGGCGGCGCTGAGCACCCCGACGAACCCGAAGACGGACGGCTCCAGCCCGAACAACGCCTGGGTGACGGGCTGCTTGATGCCGTCGTCGCCGGCCCCGGCGGGCTCGGCCGGCGGGATGAACGGGGTGAGGTTCGCGGCCTTCACGAAGAACAGGCCGGCGACCACGACGAACACGCAGACGGCCACCTTGACCAGCACGAGCAGGTTGGTCACCCGGGCGGACTCGCGGATGCCGATGATCGCCACGACGCCGAGCAGCAGGACGATGCCGATCGCTCCGAGGTTGACCACGCTGCCCTCCTCGCCGAACCAGGCGGTGGGCAGGCCGAACAGCTCGGCGAGGTAGCCGGACCAGCCCCGGGCCACCACCGCCGAGCCGAGGGCGAACTCCAGCAGCAGGTCCCAGCCGATGATCCAGGCGACGATCTCGCCCATGGTCGCGTACGCGTAGGTGTAGGCGCTGCCGGCGGTCGGGACGCTGGACGCCAGCTCGGCGTAGCAGAGGGCGGCGAGCAGGGCGACCACCCCGGCGATGGCGAACGAGATCACCACGCCCGGACCGGCGCTGTCCCGGGCCTCGATGCCGGTGAGCGTGAAGATGCCGGTGCCGATCACGATGCCGATGCCGAAGCCGGTCAGGTCGACGGCGCCGAGCCGGCGCTTCAAGCCGGGCCCGCCGTCGCTGCCGTCCGCCTCGCCCTGGGCCATCACGTCCCTGATCGGTTTGGTACGCAGCACGGACACCGCGCTCACCCCTCCCGCCGTGCGACCACCACCGCGGCGGCCGGTGACCGGCCAAGCTACCCAGCCGGCCGAGCCGCGAATCCCGACCGTCGGTATCGGTGAGGTCACGGTCCGGCGGATGGGTGGGTCACGCCCGGGGCGATCGTGCGGCCGGTCGGCGCGGATCTGGCCGGAGGGCTTGCGCCACCCCTGCCCGGTGTGAAAATTTCCTACCAGCGACAGATTCCCATCGGCGAATGTTGCCGATGGTGTGTGCCACGCGCAACGGCCGGGGTCGGCCGCGCGGGGTCCGTCGCCACCCGACCCCGTCACGCCGAGCCCCAACGAAGGGACGCACCGGATGAAGGCAACTCGGCTCAGAGCCGCCGGGCTGGCCGTAGCTCTGCTCGGGGCGCTCGTCGCCGTCTCCCCCACGGCCGCCAGCGCGGCGGGGACCGACGCGAACGACGCCGCCACCACCACCTCCTGCACCACCGACCCGGCCACCCCGAAGCGACAGTTCCGGGCCATGTGGATCTCGTCGGTGGTCAACATCGACTGGCCGAGCAAGGCGTCCCAGACCGCCCCCGACCGGATCGCCGCTCAGCAGGCGGAGTACCTGGGCCTGCTCGACCTGGCGAAGAAGCTGAACCACAACGCGGTGGTGGTGCAGGTCCGGCCCACCGCCGACGCGCTCTGGCCCTCGCCGCACGAGCCGTGGTCGGAGTACCTGACCGGGGTGCGCGGGCAGGACCCGGGCTGGGATCCGCTGGCCTTCCTCGTCGCCGAGTCGCACAAGCGCAACCTGGAGTTCCACGCCTGGTTCAACCCGTACCGGGTCTCCATGCCGGCTCCCGGCGGCGCGGGCGCGGACCTGGCCAAGCTCGCCCCGAACCACCCGGCCCGGCAGCACCCGGAGTGGACCTTCGCGTACCCGCCGGCCGGGGTCGCCGGCAGCCGGCTCTACTACAACCCCGGCATTCCTGAGGTCCGCGAGTTCGTCCAGACCGCGATGATGGACGCCGTCACGCGGTACGACGTCGACGGCGTGCACTTCGACGACTACTTCTACCCGTACCCGAGCGGCACCCACCAGGTGCCGGACGACGCGACGTTCGCCGAGTTCAACCGGGGCTTCACCGACCGGGCCGATTGGCGGCGCGACAACATCAACCTGCTGATGCAGGAGATGAGCGCCAAGATCAAGGCGGCGAAGTCGTGGGTGAAGTTCGGGGCCAGCCCGTTCGGCATCTGGCGGAACAAGTCGGCGGACCCGCTCGGCTCGGACACCACCGGCAGCCAGTCGTACGACATCATCTCCGCCGACACCCGCAAGTGGGTGAAGGAGGAGTGGATCGACTACATCGTGCCGCAGCTCTACTGGTACATCGGCCAGTACCCGGCCGCCGACTACGCCCGGCTGGTGCCGTGGTGGGCCGAGACGGTGCGCGGCACCCGCGTGCAGCTCTACATCGGGCAGGCCGACTACAAGAGCGGCGACCCGGCGTACGGGGCGTTCTGGCAGAACCCGCGCGAACTGTCGGACCACCTGACGCTCAACCGGTCGTACCCGGAGGTGCTCGGCAACTCGCACTTCTCCGCCGTGCAGGTGCGGGCGAACCGGCTCGGCGCGACCGACATCTACGCCGCCGAGCACTACTCCCGCCCGGCCCTGGTGCCGGCGATGCCGCACCTGTCGGCCAAGCCGCTGCTGCCCCCGCTGGTGACCGGCGCGCAACGGCAGGACGACGGCGTGCGGCTGAGCTGGCGGCAGTTGGCCGACGGCGTGGGCCCGCTCGGTAAGGCGGCCTCGTACGCGATCTACCGGTTCGACGGGAACGGCCTGGTCGGGAAGTGCGGCTTCGCCGACGCGTCCCACCTGGTCGGCACGGTCCGGGCCACCCCCGGCGCGGTGCAGTCCTGGGTGGACACCACCGCCGAGGCCGGCCAGCGGTACACGTACCACGTGACCACGCTGGACCGGCTGTACAACGAGAGTTTCGTCAGCCTGCCGCGCTTCGTGCGCTGACAGCAGGAGCGAATGCCCCGGGCCGCCTCCAGCGGCCCGGGGCATTCACCCGTCTCAACTGATGTCACCGGCCGCCGGCGGGTGGGCGGCTCGGGTCAGGCGCGTTCCGGGCGGCCCGCCGGGCGGCGGTCCGGTCCGGGCGCCGAGCTGGCGCGGGACGGCCGGGTTGGCGCTCTGGAACCGGGTCGAGTCCGCGCCCAGGTCGGGGTGTTCCACCGCCAGCGCCAGCGCCGCCGCCTCCTCCAGCCGCAGCTCCCCGCCCTCGCCGTACGCGTCGTCGAAGGCCGCGTCGCCCAGCGCCCGGCGCAGCCCCGCCTGCTGCTCCAGCCAGTACGGGCCGCAGAGGCCGGGCGTCGACCGCATGCTCGCCCGGATCGCCTGGGCCGCACCGAAGAGCCGGGCGGCGGTCAGCGGGTCGCCACCGGCGGCACACCGCACCGCGATCGCGTTGAGGGTGTCGCAGGCCCGGCGGTGGAACCCGTGGGTCATCCGGGACCGCAGCGCGACCAGCAGGTGCTCGTGCGCCGCGACCAGGTCACACCGGGCCAGCGCCACCATGCCGAGCAGCATGTCGACCGACCGGCGCCCCCGGTCGGCCGGGCGGGCCGCCTCGACCGGACGGGCCGCGCCGAGCAGTTCCGCCGCCTCCGCCAGGGCGCCGCGCCGCCAGAGCAGCTCGGCGAGGCTGAACACGGCGAGCAGCGCGTCGGGGACGACGTCCCGCTCGTGCGCCCAGTCGATGACCTCCCGGCAGACCCGCTCGGCCTCGGCGAACTGTCCCATGTCGATCAGCGGCCCCGCCCGCCCGGCCAGCACCCGGGCCAGCAGGCCGGTGTCGCCGGCCTGCCGGGCCACTGCCTCGGCCCGCTGGGAGTAGCGCAGCTCCTCGGTGAACTCGCCGTCCGCGCCGGCGTGCAGCGAGTGCATGTGGTACGCCGCCGCCAGCTCGTCCTCCGGGACGACCTCGCCGGTCTCGGCCAACCGGCCGTACAGCCGGAACAGCCAGAGCCGCCCCTCCCGGGCCAGCCCACGTTCCCGCCACCACTGGTCCAGTCCACCGGCCAGGCGCAGCCCCGCACGGGCGCTGCCGCCGGTGGCACACCAGCGCAGGGCGGCCCGCAGCTCGCCGGCGAGCGGGTCCAGGGCGTACAGGGAGAGGGTGACCCGCCGGCCGTCCGGGCCGAGGTGCGCCCGCCGCAGCGCGTGCGCCGACCACGCCAGGTGCCGGTCCCGGGCGGCCCGCTCCTCCCCTGCCTGCACCAGTCGGCGCGCCGCGTACGCCCGGATCGGGTCGAGCATCCGGTAGGTGCCCCCCGCGGTGTGCGGCTCGGCCTGGATCATCGACTTGTCGACCAGCACCGACAGCGGGTCGAGCGGATCGTCGTCGAGCAGCCACTCCACCGTCGGCAGGTCCACCGGCCCGGCGAAGACCGCGAGCCAGCGCAGCAGCCGGGCCGCCCTGGGCCCGAGCGTCCGGTACGACCAGGTGACGGTGGCCTGCATGGTGAGGTGCCGCTCCCGGGCCGAGCGCCGCATCGCCCGGACGGCCGGGGTGGGCGGCGCATTGCCCCGGGACGCCGCCACCAGGTCGACGGTGTCCTGCTGGTTGCCCGTCCAGCCGGGCTCGGGCCGGGGCGGGCCGAGGTCGTCCCGGCCGGCGTCCAGGGTGCCCAGCACGTCGTCCAGGCGCTCGGCGAGCTGCCCCACGGAGAGCACCCGCAGCCGGGCGGCGGCCAGCTCGATGGCGAGCGGGAGACCGTCCAGCCGCTGCACCACCCGCCGCAGGTCCGCCGCCTCGGCCGGAGCCGGCTGCCGCCCGCCCCGCGCCGCCACCGTACGGTCCAGCAGCAGCGCCACCGCATCGCTCTCCGCGCCGTCGGGCCGGGGCTCCACGGACAGCGGCGGAATCCGCCACACCACCTCGCCGGGCAGGCCGAACGACTCGCGACTGGTGGCGAGCACCCGGGTCCCGCCCCCGCCGGTGAGCAGCCGGGAGATCAACTCGGCCGAGGCGGACGGCTGGGCGTCGCAGGTGTCGAGCAGGACCAGCATCCGGCGGGCGGCGGCGTACTCGACGAGGGTGTCCACCATCGGGCGGCCGGGCTCCGGACGCAGCCCGAGCACGGCGGCGACCGCGAACGCCACCAGCCCGGGGTCGGTCACCGCGGCGATGTCGACGAACCAGACCCCGTCCGGGTGGTCCTCCACCATCCCGGTGACCAGCTCGACGGCGAGCCGGGTCTTGCCCGCCCCGCCCGCGCCGAGCACCGTCACCAGCCGGTGCCGCTCGACCAGGCGGCGCAGGTCGGCCCGTTCGGGCTCCCGGCCGACGAACGAGGTGACCTGGGTCGGCAGGTTGTGCGCCACCGCGTCGGCGGTGCGCGGCCGGGGGAACTGCCGCTCCAGGCCGGGCGCGACGAGTTGGAACAGTCGTTCCCTGTCGTCGAAGCCGCGCAGCCGGTACAGCCCGAGGTCGATGAGGGACGCGCCCGCCGGCAGTGGGTCGGCGTACCGGGCGGTGGAACCCGAGCAGAGCACCTGCCCGCCGTGCGCGGCGGCGGCGACCCGGGCGGCCCGATGCACCTCGGCGCTGGCGTACTCGCCGTCGCGCGGCTCGGCCCAGCCCGTGTGCAGGCCCATCCGGACCCGGGGCGCGGCCTCGGGCGCCGGCCAGTCGTGGGTGGACAGCGCGCGCTGTGCGGTGAGGCAGGCGGTGAGCGCCGCGCCGGCGTCGGGGAACGCGATGAAGAACGAGTCGCCCTCGGTCAGCAGCTCCGCGCCGTCGGTGCCGGCCAGGGTGTGGCGCAGCAGGCGGCGGTGTTCCCGCAGCACCGGGCGGTACTCCGGGCCGAGCAGCTGGGCCAGTCGTGTCGAACCCTCGATGTCGGTGAACACGAAGGTCACCCAACCGCTCGGGAGGTGGTTCCCTGGCGACATAAGTCGAACCTCCGCCCCCGTTACGACGGGTTCATGCTGCCCCATGTCCGCGCCGTCACGCATCGTGAGAACGGCCGGGCGGAATCAGCCCCAAGGTTCCATCCAGGGCCGTAACCGGCAGGTCGGGCGGTACGCCCCGCGCGAAGAGCACGACGAGCGTCGGCCCTGCTCCGACGGTGCCGCCGGGCGGAACCGGCGGCCGGAGCGGACGGGATCAGCAGCCGCAGCCCCCGCCGCAGCAGCCCCCGCCGGAGGGGGCCGGCGCGGACGTGCCGGCGCCGCCCCGACCGGTCACCGCCACCGCGGAGAGCAGCTTGACCGTGTCGTCGTGCCCCTGCGGGCAGGGCGCCGGCTCACCGGCCAGCGCCATCGGACGGTTGATCTCGAACGTGTCGCCGCAAGCGCGACAGCGGAACTCGTACCGGGGCATGGCACAAGAGTACGACCGGTCCTGACGGGACGCGGGACATGGGTGATACTCGACGGGTGGTGGACGGCGAGGACAAGTCGACGGTTCGACCCCTGCGGCCGGCCGCGCCGCCCGAGGACCCGGGCGGGCGCCCGGCGGGCGGCTGGCTGCCGCGCCCCCGCCGGCCCTGGCTGCGGTCGACGGAACCCACCGATGCCGCACCCCAACCCGCCGCTCTTCGGCCCGCCGACGTCTCGGGACCGGCGGTCGCCGGCCAGACCGACGCCGGCCAGACCGACGCCGCAGCGGTGACCGGGCCGACCGACGCCGCAGCGGCGACCGGGCCGAAGGCCGGCGCGACGGCAACGGCCGCGAGCACGGCTGGACAGAGCGACCCCACCCACCCGGCGGAGAAGCCGGAGCCCGGCCCATCGGCGACGGTCGCCACCACGGCAGCAACGGCCGACGCCGCCGACCCGACGGGGAGAACGGCCGGCGCCGCAGTGGAGACCGACGGCCCCTCGAAGGTCGACGCCGCAGGGAAGGCCGACGCCGACGGGAAAGCCGCCGGGACCGACAAGGCCGACGCGGACCAGAAGGACGCCGGGACCGACAAGGCCGGTGGAAGCGAGAAAGCCGGCAAAGGCGAGAAGGCCGAGAAGGCCGACGCGACGGTCGTGGCCGGAGACGGGCCGGCGCGGAGGTCCCGGCGTCGGGTGCCGTTCGCCCACGCCGTACGCATGCCGCCGCCCCGGCAGGTGGCCCTCGCCGCCGCCCGGACCACCCGGGCCTGGTCCCGGCGCCCGAGCGGCCGGCTCACCCTGCCCGGGCTGTTCCTGCTCGCCCTGGTCGGGGCGACCGCCGCGGCCGGCGCGCTGCTGGTGCCGGCGACCGCGCCGGAGTCCCGTCCGGTCGCGGTCGACGCGACCGCCACCAATCTGGGGGGCGGCACGGCGGCGCCACCGGGCGGGGTGGTGCCCGGCGTCACCGGCACCGAGCTGCCGCCCGGCGCGACGGCGCTGCCCGGCGCGACCCCGGGCCTGGGTGGCCTGCCGGGCGGACCGGTGATGACCGGCCGGCCCGCCGACGCGCTCGCCGGGTGGGCGCAACAGACCGGGGCGAAGGCCGGCATCTCGCCGGTGGCCGTGCAGGCGTACGGCTACGCCGAGCTGGTCCTCGCGCAGAGCAACCCCGGCTGCCGGCTGAGCTGGACCACGCTCGCCGCGATCGGGTACGTCGAGTCGCGGCACGGCCAGGCCAACGGCGCCAGCCTCGGCACGGACGGGCGGGCGCTCCCGGAGATCATCGGCGATCCGCTCGACGGCAACGGCGGCCGGTCGAAGATCCTGGACACCGACCGGGGGCTCTACGACCGGGACACCGTCTACGACCGGGCGATCGGGCCGATGCAGTTCATCCCGACCACCTGGCAGGAGATCGGCGCGGACGCGGACAACGACGGCCGCAAGGACCCGCACGACCTCGACGACGCCGCCCTGGCCGCCGGCAACTACCTGTGCAAGGGCGGCCGGAATCTGACCGTCCCGGGCGACTGGTGGGGGTCCATCCTGTCGTACAACGACGTACGCCGGTACGCCCAGGACGTCTTCGACAAGGCCAACGAGTACGGGTTGGCCAGTCGCACATGACGTGATCATCCGCATACATTGGCGAACTGGACACTTCCGTCACGCTGCCGTTAGCGGCAAGCTAGACGGGTGATGGTGCGCGAGTGGGATCCCCGGACCGCGTCGTCCGCCGAGATCGCGTCGCTGCTGGACACGCTGAACGCGGTGCTGGCGGCCGACCTCCCGCAGGATCCGCCGTGGCAGGAGAGCTCCCTGCGGGAGTACCTCTCCGAGGTGATGCCCGGCGAGCGGCGGATCTCCTGGGTGGTCCAGGCCGAACCGACCGCCGGGGGCGGGCCCGGCGCGATGCTCGGCCACGTCCACGTGTTGCTGCTCGGCGACATCGGCGTGCTGGAGGTGCTGGTACACCCGACGGCGCGCCGCACCGGCCTGGGCCGGGACCTGGTCCGGCTGGCCGCCCGCCGGGTCTACCAGGAGGGGTTCCGGTCGATCGGGGTCGAGGTGGTCGGCGAGACCCCGGCGGTGGCGTTCTACGAGGCGCTCGGTTTCTCCCGGGAGTACGTCGAGAACCGCAGTGTGCTGGACCTGTCCGCGGTGGACTGGACGGCGCTGGCCGAGATGGCCACCGCCGTCGGCGCGGGGTACCGGCTGGAGTTCTGCCCCGGCGGCCCGCCCGACGACCTGATCGACGCGTACGCGCGGGCCAAGGCCGAGGTGCGCGACGTGGACGACGGCGAGCTTCGCCCCAGCTCGTACGACCCGCAGCGGCTGCGGGACAGCCTGGACACGCTGCACCGGCGAGGGATGAAGCCGTACATCGTGCTCGCCATCCACGAGCGCACCGGCGAGGTGGCCGGGCTGACCGAGGTGGTGGTGCCGGCGCAGCACCCGACCCGCGCCGACCAGTACGACACGATCGTGGCGCAGGACCACCGGGGGTACGGCATCGACCGGGCGATCAAGGCGCGGATGCTGCTGGAGCTGCGCTCGGCCGAGCCGGAGCTGACCGAGGTGCAGACCTGGAACGCGCAGGCCAACGAGGCGATGCTCAAGGTCAACGCCGAGCTGGGGTACCGGTCCGACCGGGAGTGGTGCGAGTACAGCGTGGACGTGGCCGAACTGGTCCACCACCTCGACCCGGCCCGCTGACCCGACGACCCGGCGCGGTAGGGCGTGGGTCGGGTATTCACCAATGCGCCCTCGGGGGATGGACGGCGGACAGCGCCGCGCCTTAACGTGCGTTGATTCCCGTCCACCCATCGTGGAGGCCCCATGCGCACGCGCCGCAGATACGCCGCGCTAGCGACCGCCGCTGCCGTCACCATCCCGGTCATCGGCATCGCACCCCCCGCGGCCAGCGCCGCGCCCACCGACCTGTTCATCTCCGAGTACGTCGAAGGCTCGTCGAACAACAAGGCGATCGAGCTGTACAACGGGACCGGTGCCCCTGTCGACCTCGCCGCCGGTGGCTACCAGCTCCAGCTCCACTTCAACGGCAGCACCACGGCGACCACCCTGGCGCTGACCGGCACCGTGGCCCCGGCCGACACGTTCGTGTTCGCCGCGGCCTCCGCCGCCCCGGCGATCCTCGCCCAGGCCGACCAGACCACCACCGCGAGCCTGTTCAACGGCGACGACGCGATCGTGCTGCGCAGGGGCGACGCCGTGGTCGACTCGATCGGCCAGGTCGGCGTCGATCCGGGCACCGAGTGGGGCAGCGGCCTCACCAGCACCGCCGACAACACGCTGCGCCGGCTGCCCACGGTGACCTCCGGCGACACCGACCCGTCGGACGCGTTCGCCCCGGCCGCCCAGTGGGCCGGCTTCGCCACCGACACCTTCGACGGGCTCGGTTCCCACACCGTCGACGGTGGCGGGCCGGTCGACCAGCCCGCCACCGTCACCTGCGGCGGCGCGCTGACCACGGCGGCCGGCACCGCCGCCAGTCGCGAGGTCACCGCCACCGACCCCGACGACACGATCGTCGGCCTGGCGGTCACCTCGGTCAGCCCGGCCCCGGCCACCGGCTCGATCACCCGGACCGGTTTCACCCCGGCCGACGGCGTCGGCGGCACCGCCCGCGCCACCGTCGCCACCAGCGCGGACCTGGCCGCCGGGGCGTACACGGTGACCCTGACCGCCACCGACGCCGACGGCGGCACCGCCACCTGCGCGCTGGCCGTGACCGTGACCCGGGAGCTGACTGTCGGCGAGGTGCAGGGCCCGACCACCGACGCCGAGGCCGGCCCGGCCGACCGGTCGCCGCTCGCGCCGGCCTCCGGCAACGGCACCAGCAGCAGCCTGTACGACGTCCAGGGCGTGATCACCCAGCTCACCCTGGCCCGCACCTCGGCCGGGGCGGAGCAGCGCGGCTTCTTCCTGCAGAGCCGTGCCGACGCCACCGACGCCGACCCGACGTCCTCGGACGGCATCTTCGTCTTCGTGGGCTCGTTCACCTCGCTGCCCGGCGGCTACGTGCCGACCGTCGGCGACGAGGTGGTGCTCCGGGCCCGGGTGTCGGAGTACTTCAACTCCACCCAGCTCTCCGGCGCCTCCCTGGTCCGCAGGGTCGCCTCGGGGCTGGACGTCAACGCCGTCGTGGCGGTCGACGACGCGGTGCCCCCGGCCGACATGGCCGCCGCGCAGCGGTTCTGGGAGCGGCACGAGGGTGCCCGGCTGCGGGTCCGCGCCGGCAGCGGCGCGGTGAGCGGGCGGGGCGTCTTCCCGTCCACGGCCGACGCCGAGACCTGGGTGGTCGACCGGGACGACCCGCTGCTGGACCGCGCCGACCAGTACGCCCGCCGGGTGTTCCGGGACGCGCACCCGCTGGACAACGACCCGACCCGGCGCTTCGACGACGGCAACGGCCAGCGGATCATGCTGGGCAGCATGGGCGTCAAGGGCGCGGCCGGGGACAGCACCGCGATCCTGCCGCCGTCGAGGACCTTCGACACCCTCGGTGAGGACGCGTACGGCGCGATCTACTACTCGTTCGAGAAGTACGGCGTCCAGGTCGAGAAGGCCGTCTTCGCCGCCGGGGCCGACCCGTCGCGGAACAACCCGCCGAAGCCGGCCGACCGGTCGCAGGAGATCGCGATCGCGACGTACAACGTGGAGAACCTGTACGACCACCGGGACGACCCGTTCGACGGCTGCGACTTCACCGGGAACCCCGGCTGCACCGGGGTCCGCCCGCCGTTCGACTACGTGCCGGCCAGCGAGGCCGACTACCGGGAGCACCTGGCCTCGCTCGCCGACCAGATCCGCACCGACCTGCACGCGCCGGACCTGATCCTGGTGCAGGAGGCCGAGGACCAGGACATCTGTTCCGTCTCCGGCACGGAGCTGGTCTGCGGGGACACCGACAACGCCGACGGCGCCCCGGACACCCTCCAGGACCTGGCGCTGACCATCGCCGCCGCCGGCGGCCCGGCGTACGCCGCCGCGTACGACCGGACCGGCGCGGACGCCCGGGGCATCACCGCCGGGTTCCTGTACCGCACCGACCGGCTGTCGCTGGCGGCGGCGACCGCCGCGGACCCGCTGCTCGGCTCCGCGCCGGTGGTGCCGTACCGGTCGGCGGGTCTGCCGTCCAACGCGGACGTGCAGAACCCGAAGGCGCTCAACGCGGTGCTGCCGGCCGACACCGACACCTCGACCGGCAAGGACGGAAACAACGTCTACACCCGGGCCCCGCAGCTCGGCAAGTTCCTGGTCCGGGCAACCCCCGGCGGCGCCGAGGGGTACCACCTGTGGGCGCTGAGCAACCACTTCTCGTCCGGGCCGGACAGCCGGGTCGGGCAGCGCGCCGAGCAGGCCGCGTACGGTGCCGCGCTCGTCACCGCGATCCACAACTCGGACCGGAACTCCCGGGTGGTCTACGGCGGCGACCTGAACGTCTTCCCCCGCCCGGACGACCCGATCGCCACCGGGGCGGACCCGACCCCGTCGGACCAGCTCGCCTCGCTGTACGACGCGGGCCTGCACAGCCTCTGGGACGATCTGGTCGCCGACGTGCCGTCGTCCGCGTACTCGTACAGCTTCGAGGGGCAGGCACAGACGCTGGACCACCTGTTCGTCAACGACGCGCTGCGCGACGACCTGGTCCAGGTGCGGGCGGCGCACATCAACGCCGACTGGCCGGCGGAGTTCACCGGGGACGGGTCCCGCGGCTCCAGCGACCACGACCCGCAGGTGGCCCGGTTCCGGTCCCGGGCGTCGCTGAGCGTCGGCGACGCGACGGTGGTCGAGGGCGACAAGGGCACCCGCCCGCTGACGTTCACCGTCACCGTGTCCCGGCCGCTGTCCCAGCCCGTGCTGCTCTGCGCCGCCACGTTCGGCACCACGGCGCAGGCGGGGTCCGACTACGACCCGTACGTCGGCTGCAAGACGCTCGCGGCGGGGCAGACCTCGCTGACCTTCGCGGTGACCGTGCGCGGTGACCGGAAGCGGGAGGCCGACGAGAAGGTGAACCTCCTGGTGGCCGGCGTTCCGGGCCTGCGCCTGGCCGACCCGCTCGCCGTGGGCACCATCGCCAACGACGACTGACCCTGCTCCGGCCGACGACGGCCCCCGCCCGGGTACCCCCGGGCGGGGGCCGTCTCAGTACCGCTCCCGCACGTCCTTCGGCGGTGGCACGTTGCGGTACTGCGCCACCCTCACCTCCCACTGGCTACGCCGCCGACGCGCCTCGCGGTCCACCGGACAGCGGTGGAACGTCTCTGGTGGCCGGGCCAGGCCGTAGATGTCGGCCCACCAGTCGCCCGGCTCGGGGTCGAGAATTGTGTCCAGGTGGGACGGGTAGCGTCGCCCCGCACCGTCGCGGGTGTCGTCCCAGTCCGCCATCGGCTGGATCACCCGGCCGTCCTGGTCGACGACGGCGAGGTAAAGGCCGGCCGCGCCGAAGAGTCGTTCCAGCACCGCGAGGCTGGGCGTCATGGCACCGGTCTCCACCCGGCCCACGGTCGACGGCGCCACCTTCGCGAAGCGCGCCATCTGGCGCTGCCCCAGGCCGGCGATGCGCCGAGCCTTGCGCACCAGCCCGGCGATGGGGAACGGCCCGACCGTCGGACCGGTCGGTGGTGGATCAAGTGCGGAAGCCATACCGAAAGCCTGCCGACCCCGGCAGGCGGTCGACAATCCCTGTGGACAAACCTGTGGACAACTTGCCATCGTCCACGCGTCGCATCCTATTGCGGGGCATCTCTCGACACGCTGGGTAATGAAAGCAAGCCGAGCCGGAAAACCACTCTGCGTTACGCCAACCCGACCCTCCAACACCCCCCGCTCGCACTTTGCTCTGCCGCCATCCAGGCAACACCAGCTGCGAGTAGGATCGATGCCCAATCGGCCACGTGGGCCCCTGTGCGCGAGCGTGGACACTGAGTAACTGTTGCCTCCGCTACAGCAGAGCAAAGGGGACCAAGGAGGGGTGGGCGGAGATTAGTCAAGGTAACGCCGAGTGGCGGATTGGGGAACTGAAGGGCCCGCTCTCGTACCTGCGACGATCAGGCGAGGGCGGTGCAACCGCGCGCCACCGGCACCGCCACCGCCACCGGCTCCGGCATCGGCGACACGCCGCGCTCATCGTGTTCCAGCACCCGCCGGTCGGGGTGCGTCATCCACCCCCTGCCCGGCTCCAGCACGCGCACAATGCCGCCGCATCGTCCTCGCCGGCCGGCGCGGAGCGGGTCAGTAACGCCGGTCGAGCAGGGTGGCGGCCTCGACCGCCCAGTAGGTGAGGATGATCTGGGCGCCGGCCCGGCGGATCGAGGTGAGCGTCTCCAGCATCACCCGCTCCCGGTCGATCCACCCCTTCGCGGCGGCGGCCTCGACCATCGCGTACTCGCCGGAGACCTGGTAGGCGGCGACCGGGACGTCCACGGCGGCCCGGACCGCCGCCACCACGTCGAGGTAGGGCAGGGCCGGCTTGACCATCACCAGGTCGGCGCCCTCGGCGACGTCCAGCGCGACCTCACGCAGGGACTCCCGCAGGTTCGCCGGGTCCTGCTGGTAGGTGCGGCGGTCGCCGTCGAGGGCCGACTCCACCGCGTCGCGGAACGGGCCGTAGAAGGCGGAGGCGTACTTCGCCGCGTACGCGAGCACGGCGACGTCGGTGTGCCCGGCGGTGTCCAGGGCCCGACGCACCACGCCGACCTGGCCATCCATCATCCCGGACGGCCCGACCATGCCGACCCCGGCGTCGGCCTGGGCCACCGCCATCTCCGCGTACGCGGCGAGGGTGGCGTCGTTGTCCACCGCGCCTTCTCCGGTGAGCAGCCCGCAGTGCCCGTGCGAGGTGAACTCGTCCAGGCACAGGTCGCTCATCACCACGGTCGCGTCGCCCACCTCGGCGACCACGTCCCGGATGGCGACGTTGAGGATGCCCGCCGGGTCGACGCCGCCCGAGCCGCGCTCGTCACGCGACGCGGGCACGCCGAACAGCATGATCCCGCCCACGCCGGCCTGGACCGCCTCGGCCGCCGCCTTGCGTAGCGAGTCCCGGGAGTGCTGGAGCACCCCCGGCAGCGAAGCGATCTGCCGCGGCTCGGTCAGCCCCTCCTTGACGAACATCGGCACGACCAGCTCGGCCGGGTCGACGCGGGTCTCGGAGACCAGCCGCCGCACGGCTGCGGTGCGGCGCAGCCGGCGGGGCCGGATCTCGGGGTACGACATGGGGGGCCTCCCTGGCGACTAGCGGAACCTCAGGGCGGTCGGCCCCTGCACCTTCGAGCCGCGGCGCTGCTTGGCCGGCATGGCGGCAAGCTTCTCGCGCAGCTCGACGGCGTAGGCGGCGAGCGCCTCGACCAGGTCCGGCACCGAGGCGTGCTGCGGCTGCACGTCGACCCGCAGGCCGAACTCCGTCGCGGTCTCCGCCGTCTTGGGCCCGATGACGGCAACAACCGTACGCGCGTGCGGCTTCCCGGCGATGCCGACCAGGTTCCGGACGGTGGAGGACGAGGTGAACAGCACCGCGTCGAATCCGCCCGACTTGATCGCGTCCCGGATCTCGGCGGGCGGCGGGGCGGCCCGCACCGTCCGGTACGCGGTCACGTCGTCGACCTCCCAGCCGCGCTCGGTGAGCCCGGCGGCGAGCGTCTCGGTGGCGATGTCGGCGCGCGGCAGCAGCACCCGGCCCACCGGGTCGAGGATCTCGTCGTGCGGCGAGAACTCGGCCAGCAGCCCGTCGGAGGACTGCTCCCCGGCGGGGACCAGCTCCGGCTGGATGCCGAACGCGCGGACCGCGTCGGCGGTGGCCTCCCCGATGCAGGCGATCTTGACCCCGCCGAAGTGCCGGGCGTCCAGCCCGTGCTCCGCGAACTTCTCCCAGACCGCCCGGACGGCGTTCACCGAGGTGAAGATCACCCAGGCGTACCGGCCGTCGACCAGGCCCTTGACCGCCCGCTCCATCTGGGCGGGGGTGCGCGGCGGCTCGACCGCGATCGTCGGCACCTCGCACGGGATCGCCCCGTACGCGCGCAGCCGGGCACTCATCGCACCGGCCTGCTCCTTGGTCCGGGGGACGAGCACCTTCCAGCCGTACAGCGGCCGGTTCTCCCACCAGCTCAACTTGTCCCGCTGGCCGACGCCCTCTCCGACGGTCAGCACCACCCGGCCGGTGAAGCCGAGCGCCGCCGCGACGAACGAGTCGACGGTCGACGTGGTCGTGTACTGGGTGTCCCCGGTCCCGTCGCCGGTCACCCCGACGCCGGTGGTGCCGTCGATCCCGGCGGCGAGCAGGCCGTCACGGACCGCGGCCAGGTCGCCGGCGTCCACGGCGAGCGCGAGCGAGCCCCGGCCCACGGCCGCGGCCAGCGCGTCGAAGTCCAGCGTGGTGACGTCCTCGACGTCGGCGGCGGTGCGGACGCCCGGCAACGGCACGCCCGCGTACGTGGCGACGCCCTCGGCCTGGCCGACGCCCGGGACCACCTCGAAGTGCGCGGCGGTACGCGCGACCGCCTGCACCTCCTTGACCACCGAGTCGTGGCCGAACGGGTCACCGGCGACCAGGTGCACCGCGTTCTGGCCGGAGCGAGCGGCCGAGATCAGCACCTTCGCCACGTCTCCCGGCACGCCCTCCGCCGGGGTGAACTGGGCGTCGGACCGGGCCTGGGCGCGGACGGCGTCGAGCAACGACTCGGGGACTCCCCGGTCGTACACCACCTGGTCGGCGTCCACCAGGGCGTCGTGCGCCCGGCGGGTCAGCAGGCCCGGGTCGCCGGGACCGGCCCCGACGAACGCGATGCGACCGACGGGCTTACGGGTGCGGGTCATTCTGTGCTCCCAAATTGCTGGGTCCCCGGGCCGGCGTGTCCGTCTAGGCCGAGGATCGAGTCGGCGCCGAGGTCGAGGAGTTCAGCGGCGAGTGCCTTGCCGATCTCCGCCGCGTCGGCGGGCGTTCCGGTGCGGGACAGCCGAAGGTCTCTGGAACCGTCCGGGCTGATCACCGCCCCGCGCAGGTATATCTCCTCGCCGACGTCACCTTCGGCGAGTTCCGCATAGGCGGCCACGGGTGCGCTGCACCCGGCCTCCAGGGTGGCCAGCAACGCCCGTTCCGCGGTGACCGCGGCCCGGGACGGTGCGTGGTCGAGCACAGCGAGCAGCTCGACCAGGTCCGGGTCGTCGACCCGGCACTCCACGGCCAGCGCGCCCTGGGCGGGCGCGGGCAGCATGAGCATCGGGTCGAGCGTCTCGGTGATCACGCCGGCCCGGTCGAGCCGGGCCAGCCCCGCCCGGGCGAGGACGACCGCGTCGAGGTCGGCCTCCGGGCCGAGGACCCGCGCGAGGCGGCTGTCCACGTTGCCACGGATCGGGGTGACCTCGAGCTGGAGCCCGAGCGCGTGCAACTGGGCGATGCGGCGCAGCGCGCCGGTGCCGATCACCGCGCGGGGCGGCAGCTCGGCGAGGGTGCGCCCGCCTGTGGCGACCAGCGCGTCGCGCGGGTCCTGCCGGGCCGGCACCGCCGCGATGTGCAGCCCGGGGGCCGCCGCGGTGGGCAGGTCCTTGTAGGAGTGCACCGCGAAGTCGATGGTCCGGGCGGCCAGGGCGTCGCGTAGCGCGGAGACGAACACGCCGACGCCGAGCCGGTGCACGGGGGCGGCCGAGCGGTCACCGGCGGTGACCACCTCGACCAGCTCCACCTTCCGGCCGGTCGCTTCGGTGAGCGCGGCCGCGACGTGGCCGGACTGGGCCATCGCCAGCGCGCTGCCCCGGGTGCCGAGGCGCAGGGGGGCGGTCATCTCTCGCCTCCGGGATACGGGGTGGGGTCGGTGTCGACCACGTCGGGGACGGTGTCGACCGGGGAGGTCTGCGGGACCTGGAGGTCGAACAGCTCGCGCAGCAGCGCGGCGTACTGGTCGCCGCCGGGCTCGGCGGCGAGCTGACGGACCTTCACCGTGGGCTGGTGCAGCAGCCGCTGCACCACCCGGTGCACCGTCCGGGCCACCTCGGCGCGCTGGTCGGCGCTGAGGTCGGGGCGGCGCTGGGCCAGCCGGCGCAGCTCGACGGTCACCACGTCCTCGGCCCGGCTGCGCAGCGCGGCCACGGTCGGGGCGACGTCGGCGCCGCGCAGCCAGGTGAGGAAGGACTCGACCTCGCCCGCCACGATCCGCTCGACGGCCGCGGCGTCGGCGACAGCCGGCCCGTCGGCCAGGATCGCCGCCATCCGGTCGATGTCGATCACCTCGACGCCGGGCAGGGCGGCCACGCCGGCCTCCACGTCGCGCGGGACGGCGAGGTCAAGCAGCACGAGTGCCCCCCGGTCGGGGTCGCGGTCGGCGAGCGCCCGGCTGACCACGTCGCGGGTGAGGACCGGTTCGGTCGCCGCTGTAGCGGCCACTACGATGTCCACTGTGGAAAGCACGTCGGTCAGCTCGGCCATGGGCACCGCGCCGGCCCCGTACGACTCGGCCAGCCGCACGGCCCGGTCGGCCCCCCTGTTGGTCACGGTGAGCGGGCCCGCGCCGAGCCGGGACAGGCTCGCAACGCCCAGCGCGCCCATCGCACCGGCCCCGACCACCAGGGCCGGGCGCCCGGCCAGTTCGCCGTCGAGGTGCGTGGCGGCCAGGCCGAGCGCGGCGCTCACCACGCTCTGGCCGGCCCGGTCGATCCCGGTCTCGGCGTGTGCCCGCTTACCCACCCGCAGTGCCTGCTGCATCAGCTCGTGCAGCAGGCGGCCGGCCGAGTCCGCGCCGGTCGCCCAGTGGTACGCGTCACGGAGCTGGCCGAGGATCTGCGCCTCGCCGACGACCATCGAGTCCAGCCCGGCGGCGACCCGGAAGACGTGGTCCACGGCGACGGCGTCGTAGTGGACGTAGAGGTGAGTGGCCAGGCTGCTGGCCGGTGCGCCGGCATGCTCGGCGAGAACGGCGCAGATGTCGCCGAGCCCGCCGTGGAAGCCGGACACGGCGGCGTAGACCTCCACCCGGTTGCAGGTGGAGACCAGCACCGCCTCGCTCACGTACGGCTGGGCGAGCAGGCGGTCCAGGGTGCGGGTGAGGTCGGCGGGGGCGACAGCCAGCTGTTCGAGGGTGGCGACGGGAGCGGTGCGGTAGGACGCGCCGACGACGAGCAGTTTCACGTGCCGATCGCCTCCTGGGGATCGGTGGCCGCGAGCCCGCCGGGCAGGGCGGTGAGGGCGGAGCCGCCGGTGGCGGGCAGCGCGGTCAGAGACGCCTTGCGATGCTCGTGGAAGGACAGGATCTGGAGCTCGATGGCGAGGTCGACCTTGCGCACGTCGACTCCCTCCGGCACCGAGAGTACGCACGGCGCGAAGTTGAGGATGCTCGTCACGCCGACGGCCACGAGTTGGTCGGCGACCGCCTGGGCGGCGGGCACCGGGGTGGCGATCACGCCGATCGCGATGGACTCCTCGGCGACGACGGCGGGCAGCTCGTCGACGTGCCGCACGACCATCCCGTTGATCTCCTCGCCGACCCGGGACGCGTCCGCGTCGAGCAGCGCGGCGATCCGGAAACCGCGGCTGGCGAAGCCGGCGTAGCCGGCCAGGGCGTGACCGAGATTACCCACCCCGACCAGGGCGACGGCCCGCCGCTGGGTGAGCCCGAGCACGAACTCGATCTGGTCGACCAGCAGGGCGACGTCGTAGCCGACCCCCCGGGTGCCGTACGAGCCGAGGTGGGACAGGTCCTTGCGGAGCTTGGCGGAGTTGACCCCGACCGCGGCGGCCAGGCCCTCGCTGGAGACGGTCTCGTGGCCGGACTCGGCGAGGTTGTGCAGGGCGCGAAGGTACTCGGGAAGCCGCGCGACGGTCGCCTCGGGCAGGTCCGGAAGCGCCGGTACGGCACCGGCGCGGCCGGGCGCGCCAGGGTGACGGTGCTGCTGACTCATGAGACTCCGTGCGGTGCGATCCTCGGCCAGCTCAAGAGGCCGGCCGTATCGGGACTCCCGCTGACGACCGAGATTGCCGGCTGTGCTAGCAGGACGCGTCGGAACTACAGAGTAGGCGCTTGTGAAGACACGCACAAATCGCGATCTTGAAGACACGCAACCCGCCGCCACCTGCCCCTCCGTTCCACAAGATCGATCCGGCGGCCCCGCACCGCCCCGCCGATTATTGCTCAATCCCGACTTCCCTCACCAATCGCGCGCCGGCCGGGCGACGCCTGGTAGGGCTGGCCATACGGCGAAAAGGCCGGGCGACGGGATGGGGCCGGCCGGGCCGGCTGCCTAGCCTCGAACCATGACCGCCGCTACCGTCACCGACCCGCCCGCCATCTCGCCCAGCGTCCCCCGCCAGCTCATGCACGATTCCAACTACGTGCTGCTCGGCCTGCCCCTGGCGCTGGCCAGCTTCGTGGTGTTGCTGGTGGGTCTGGCGCTCGGCCTGGGGCTGGTGGTGACCGTGATCGGCCTGCCGGTCCTCGCCGGCACCCTGTACGCCGCCCGCGGGCTGGCCGACATCGAACGGCTGCGGCTGACCGCCGTGCTCGGTCAGGCCCGGATCCGGCCGGACTACCGGCAGCCCGAACCCGGGGCGGGCGCCTGGCGGCGGATCTTCATGCCGATCCGGGACGCCCAGTCCTGGCTCGACCTGGCCCACGGCATCCTCAAGCTGATCGTGTCCCTCCTCACCTTCGTGGTGACCGTCACCTGGTGGGCCGGCACCCTGCTCGGCTGCCTCTACTGGGCGTACGACTGGGCGCTGCCGCAGAGCCCCGACAACCAGGGCCTCAACGAGCTCCTCGGCCTGGGCGACTCCCCCGCCGCCCGGATCGGGCTGAACACCGCGATCGGGGTGTTCTTCCTGATCACCCTGCCGATGGTGGTCCGGGGGTGCGCGCGGCTCCAGGCCGGCTTCGCCCGCGCCCTGCTCACCGGGGTGGCCGAGATGCGCAACCGGATCACCGTGCTGGAGGAGCAGAAGCGGGCCGCCGTCTCCGCCGAGGCCGCCGCGCTGCGCCGGCTGGAGCGGGACATCCACGACGGCCCGCAGCAGCGCCTCGTCCGGCTGGCGATGGACCTGAGCCGGGCCCGCCAGCAGCTCGCCACCGACCCGGAGGCGGCCGGCCGGACCCTGGACGAGGCGGTCACCCAGACCCGCGACACCCTCGCCGAACTGCGCGCCCTGTCCCGGGGCATCGCACCGCCGATCCTGGTAGACCGCGGGCTGCCCAGCGCCCTGGCGGCCCTGGCCGGCCGCGGGCTGGTCCCGGTCGAGCTGCGGATCGACCCTGCGCTGGAGGTCCCCGGCGGACGGCTCGACCCGGCCGTGGAGAGCACCGCCTACTTCGTGGTCGCCGAGGCGCTCACCAACGTCGCCAAGCACAGCGGGGCGACGGAGTGCGCGGTCGCGGTGACCCGGCACGAGCGCCGGCTGGCCGTCGGCGTGACCGACGACGGCCACGGCGGGGCGCACCTGGCCAAGGGGCACGGATTGGCCGGGATCGCCGACCGGGTGCGGGCGGCCGGTGGCCGGCTGGACGTGGTCAGCCCGGCCGGCGGCCCGACGGAGGTCCGCGCGGAACTGCCGCTGTGAGCGTCGACGGCCCGGCTCCCTGCCCGGACGTGGTAGACATCAGCATCATGCGGGTGGTCATCGCGGACGACGCCGTGCTGCTCCGGGAGGGGCTGGTGCGGCTGCTCACCGAACAGGGGCACGAGGTGGTGGCCGCCGTCGGCGACGGCGACGCGCTGGTCGAGGCGGTGGTGACCCACCGTCCGGACGTGTCGATCGTCGACGTGCGGATGCCGCCGTCGCACACCGACGAGGGGCTGCGCGCCGCCGTGGAGGCCCGCCGGCTGGTCCCGCGTACGCCGGTCCTGGTGCTCTCCCAGTACGTCGAGGTGTCGTACGCCGACGACCTGCTCGCCACCACCGGCGGGGCCGGCGGCGGCGGGGTGGGTTACCTGCTCAAGGACCGGGTGGCCGACATCGACGAGTTCATGGACGCGCTGGCCCGGGTGGCCGCGGGAGGCACCGTGCTCGACCCGGAGGTGGTGGGCCAGCTGCTGGTCCGCCGTCGGCGCGACGACCCGCTGCGCGAACTGACCCCCCGCGAGCGCGAGGTGCTGTCCCTGATGGCCGAGGGGCACTCCAACACGGCCATCGCCCGCGCCCTGGTGGTCACCGACGGGGCGGTGGAGAAGCACGTCCGCAACATCTTCACCAAGCTGGACCTGCCCCCGGACACCACCCAGCACCGCCGCGTCCTGGCCGTGCTGACCTACCTGCGCACCTGACGGCCCCCGGTCATCGGAGGGTGGCGGCGAGGGTGACCGCCTCGGTGAGGGTGTCGGCCACCGGGTGCCCGGACGCGCGCAGCCGGGCCTGGTCGGTGAACCCACCCGTGTAGAGCACGGCCCGGCCGCCGACCGATTCGGCGGCGTCGGCGTCGTCGATCGAGTCCCCGATCAGCACCACGTCGCGGCCGTTCACCCCCAGCTCGGTCAGGTGCCGCTCCAGCGACTCGGCCTTGCGGTCCCCGCCGACCGTCGCGCGCAGCCCGTCCACCCGGGCGAACCGGTCGGTCAGCCCGTGGGTGTGCACCGCGGGCACCAGCTCGTCGTGGAACCACATCGACAGCAGCGACTGGCCGCCCGGCCAGGCCGCCATCGCCACCGCCGCGTCGTCGGCGAGCACGCAGGTGGTCAGCCCGCTGCGGTACGCGTCGTGGAAAATCCGGTCCAGCTCGCCGAACGCCGCGTCGTCGACGGCCCGGCCGAGCACCTCGGCATAGTAGTCGGCGATCGGGCGGCGGAACCGCACCCGGTGCTCGTCCGCGCTGACCGTCGGGCCGCCCACGCTGGCGAAGACGGCGTTGGTGGCCGCCACCACCAGGTCGAGGTCGTTGAGCAGGGTGCCGTTCCAGTCCCACACGAGATGGGGGCGCGCAGGGGTCATCCCAGCACGATAGGACCCGCCCCGACGCGCGGGGAAGGGCGGGGAAGGGCTGGGACCGGCGGCGCGGGGCCTCAGAGCTGCGGGGTGGTCAGGTCCCGCAGCAGCCGCTCCTCCTCCACCCGCCAGTAGCCGTGCTCCTTGCCGTCGAGCAGCACCACCGGCAGCCGGTCGCCGTACTCGCGCTCCAGCTCCACGTCGCCGGTCACGTCCCGCTCGATCCACCGGTCCCCGGTGACCGCCACCACCCGGTCGAGCGCCACCTTGGCGTCCTCGCAGAGGTGGCAGCCAGGGCGGGTGATCAGGGCGAGTCGGGCGTCACTGGACATCGGTAACCTCCGTGCGGATGTCGGCCGGCGCCGCCGGGTGCCGGCCTGAGCTGGGTCTTGCGCACCTTGCCGATCGCCGAGTACGGCAGCGCGTCGACGGACTCGACGGCGGTCGGGCACCTGAACCGGGCCAGGTTACGGGCGCAGTGTGCGAGCAGTTCCTCCCCGGTCACCGGGGCGCCCCGGCGCCGGCGCCACGTACGCCCGGACAGTCTCCCCGGTCCGCGGGTGCGGCACACCCGGTACCGCCGACTCCGCCACCCCCGGATGCGGGCGGGCACCGCCTCCACCACGTGCGGGTGGACGTTGAGGCCCGCCAGCCGCCGGCGGGCGGTGGCCGTCGGTCGGCACGGAGGGTGAGCGGGGTGCCGGGACGGCCGGCGGCCGGGTGCGGCCAGGGCGTGCGCGGCCGCGGTCACCGAGGCGTCCGATTGTGATCAGGTCAGGGTGGTGTCCCGCCGACGCAACGCGGCCGGCCGCCGTGGTCGACCGCCGCCCCGGCGGAGCCGGTCGACGAGGTTCGGCGCGGAGTCGTCGGCCACGTCCGGCGCGGTGGCAGAGTCTGGCACAGCCTCCGCTCACCGGCCATGCCCGACGCCGCGTCCGGGCCCACGCCGGCACCGTCCCGCCGGCCCGGTCGCACGCCGTCCGGCCGCCCGCCGGAGGGGCCGGCATCAGCCCGGTGAGCTGGGGTTCCATTGCGGACCAGCTCCCCGGGCGAAAGTCAACCACACGCGACGGACAACCGGTCCGCCATCGGCGCGACGGGCCGGGAAATACTTCCGCTCTGTGTAACGGACTTGCCACGCGCGGGTGACGTTGGCCCTATCATCACTCGGGTCGGCTCACCCCATTTGCCGTGAGTCGACACCCCTCAGCCCGAGGAGGCCCCCGTGCCTGTGAGCGCATTGGACCAGCACCTCAATGGGATCTGCCGCCCGTCGGCATGTCCCGGAAGGACCCTGCCCGGCCACCATGGACCCGCCCGCGCGGCGGCGGGCCGGCGGCCGGAGTGGGACCGGACCGGGGAGGCACGGTGACCAGTTTCGGCTACGCAGAGCGACCGGGCGGGCTGGCCGGGGCGGCCCGCGCCGCCCTCAACGAACGGCTGGGCGCGTCGCGCGGCTCGGACGACATGTGGAGCAGACCCGTGCGCGGCGACGGAGCGTCCAGACGCCCGCCCAGCGGCTCGCACCACAACGAGGCCCCACCTCGCCCGGCCGCGCCCGGAGGCAACGGCGGCCGGGTCGCATCGCCGGCCAGGCCGGTGATGCCGGCCCAGGGCCGGCGCACCGGCGACACGCCACCGGCGACCGACCCGGCGGCGACCGAGACCGCGGTGCTGCCGGCGGTGCCCGCCGGGCCACCCGCCGGCCCGCCGGCCGGGCCTGGCGGCACGTCGACCGGCTACCCGAGCCGGCCCGACCCGTCCGACCCGGCCACGGAGGTCTGGGCGCTGATCGAGCGCGCCCAGGCCGGCGAGTCCGAGGCCTTCGGGCTGATCTACGACCGGTACGTGGACACGGTCTTCCGCTTCGTCTACTTCCGGGTGGGCAACCGACAGCTCGCCGAGGATCTCACCTCCGACACGTTCCTGCGCGCCCTCAAGCGGATCGGCAGCTTCACCTGGCAGGGCCGGGACCTCGGCGCGTGGCTGGTCACCATCGCCCGGAACCTGGTCGCCGACCACTTCAAGTCCGGGCGGTACCGGCTGGAGGTCACCACCGGCGACGTGCTGGACGCCGACCGGGAGGACCGCGGGCCGGAGGGCAGCCCGGAGGCTGCCGTCGTCGAGCACATCACCAACGTCGCGCTGCTCACCGCCGTGAAGCAGCTCAACCCGGAGCAGCAGGAGTGCATCGTGCTGCGGTTCCTCCAGGGATTCTCGGTCGCGGAGACCGCCCGGGCGATGGGCAAGAACGAGGGCGCGATCAAGGCGTTGCAGTATCGGGCGGTCCGGGCCCTGGCCCGGCTCCTGCCGGACGGCTTCCAGCCCTGATCCGACCGCCGCAGCGAGCCCGACCCCGTTTCCCGGTCGGCCCCGACCCGGCCGCCGCGCCACGCGGGGCCTCCGGTCGACGTCCCAGCCAGCGAAGGCTGCCCTGCTCACCCGCCCCCGGCCGTTGGATCGACGCTCACCACAGCGTGACGCCCATCACTCTTCGTGGTTTCGCTCCCGCCAGCCCCGTAACCCGTGCCCGGCGCGGAGCGTTTCTCCGGGTGCGACCGGTGGTTGCCCCGGCATCCCCGGGCCCCACGGTCCGGACAGCGCGGCCGGCCACGGCCTTTCGTTCGTCGGCGCGCGCTGCCGCCGGTCGCTGGTGAGGACAGCGGCCGACCGGCCGTGACCAGCGAGAGGAGGTGCCTGCGGTGGACAGTGACCTCTTCTCCCGCCGGCGCGCCGAGCGCTTCGCGCAGCTTCTCGACGAAGCCAACGGCGGCCGACGTCACCACGTCAGGTCCCGGGCCGACGACCAGCTCGCCGCGCTCGTCGCGGTCAGCCGACAGTTCAGCGCCGATCCCCCGACCGTCGAGATAGACACCGGCTTCCGCACCGGGCTGCGGGCGATGCTCGTCGCCACGGCCGAGCGGGAGGGTGTCGGCGCCACGGCGACCGGGGCGACCGAGGCGGGGCCGGCCGGCCACCGGGGCGCGGTCGGCGCCGGGCAGCGCGGCTCGTTCCTGCCCGCCGTGACCGCCCGCCGGGCCCGCGCCCGGGGCGCCATCCTGGTCGGGGTGGCCGCCGGCGCCATCGCCGTCTCCGGCATCTCCGCCGCCAGCGAGAACGCGGTGCCCGGCGACGCCCTGTACGGCATGAAGCGCTCCACGGAACGGGCCCAGCTCGCGCTGGCCAGCTCGGACCTCAGCCGGGGGCAGCTCTTCCTCGACTTCGCCCGCACCCGACTCGACGAGGCCGCCGCGCTGCGCGGGGACCGGCTCGGGTTCGAGGCCGTCCTCGACGACATGGACTCGGACAGCCGCCAGGGCGTACGGCTGCTCACCAGCGCCGCCGCGCAGCGCACCGACCCGTCCGGCCTGGACGCGGTGAACACCTTCGTCGCCGGGCAGCGCCGGACGGTCGGCGACCTGCTCGACGGGGCCAGTCGGGCGGAGCGGGACCGGGTCCGCCGGTCGCTCGCCCTGCTCGACGCGATCCGGAAGCGCTCCGACGCCCTGCGCGCGGCCATCGACTGCGGGCTGCCCGCCCCCGCCGGCAGCGACGCGCTCGGCCCGACCCCCGCGGCCTGTCCCGGCGACCGCTGAGCCACCCACCGGCCAATCCGCCGCCGCGCCGCGCGACGGCCTCGGCCCAGTCCGTCACGGGGTGCCGACAAGGGCCTCTCACCAGCGGATGGGCATTGTGCGCCACAGTTCCCGCTCGACCGGCCGGGAGGGGCACCCGGCCCGGTTACCCTCGCGGAAGGCACTGGTCGTGGTCGTCGAGCGAGGGAGGTCACGTGGCCCGTACCCGCAAGGTGACGGTCAGCACCGACCGCCACGGTCACACGGCCGGCTGGGCGGAGACCGAGGCCGCGCCGGCCACCCCGATCGCCCCCGACCCGGGCGCCGCCGCGTTCTTCGACGTGGACAACACGATGATGCAGGGCGCGTCGATCTACTGGTTCGCCCGCGGGCTCGCCGCCCGGAAGTACTTCACCACCGGCGACCTGGCCCGGTTCGCCTGGCAGCAGCTGCGGTTCCGGGTGCTCGCCACCGAGCATGCCGGGGACATGTCGCAGGCCAAGGAGGCCGCGCTGGCCTTCGTCGAGGGCTGGCGGGTGGACGACGTGGAACGGCTCGCCGAGGAGATCTTCGACGAGCTGATGGCCCCCCGGATCTGGGCCGGCAACCGCCGCCTCGCGCAGCGGCACCTCGACTCCGGTGAGCGGGTCTGGCTGGTCAGCGCCGCGCCCGTCGAGATCGGCCGGGTGATCGCGGCCCGGCTGGGCCTGACGGGGGCGATCGGCACGGTTGCGGAGGTGGTCGACGGCGCGTACACCGGCCGGCTGGTCGGCGACCTGATGCACGGCCCGGCCAAGGCCGAGGCGGTGGCCCAGCTCGCCGAGGTCGAAGGGTTGGAGCTGTCCCGCTGCTCCGCCTACAGCGACTCCGCCAACGACCTGCCCATGCTCTCCACGGTCGGCCGGGCGGTGGCGATCAACCCGGACGGCGCCCTGCTGCGGCAGGCCCGGCAGCAGGGCTGGGAGGTACGGGACTTCCGCACCGGTCGGCGGGCGGTCAGGATCGCCCTGCCGTCGACGGCAGCGGCCGGGGTGCTGGCCGGCGCGGTTAGCGCCGGTCTGGCCCTGCACCGCCGCCGCAACCCCCACTGACCCACCCCCACCCCAAGGGCGTCAGGGGCCGAAGGGGTCGGGGCGGCGTTCCAGCAGGCTGTGCAGGGTCTGCTGGATGGTCTCCCGCACCTGGTCGGCGAGGTTGAACACGACCAGCGGGTCGTCGGCGGAGTCGGTGAGGTGGGCGGTCGGGATCGGGGGGCAGAACTCGATCAGCCACTTGCTCGGCAGCGGCACCATCCCCAGCGGGCCGAGCCACGGGAACGTCGGCGTGACCGGGAAGTACGGCAGCTTGAGCAGTCGCGCGAGGGGCTTGATGTCGGCGAGCATCGGGTAGATCTCCTCGCCGCCCACGATGGCCACCGGCACGATCGGGGTGCCGGTACGCAGCGCCGCCGAGACGAACCCGCCCCGGCCGAAGCGTTGCAGCTTGTACCGGTCGGAGTAGAGCTTGCCGACGCCCTTGAACCCCTCGGGGAAGACGCCCACCAGTTCGCCGGAGCCGAGCAGCCGCTCGGCGTCCGGGTTGCAGGCGACCGTCCCGCCGGTCTTGCGGGCGACCGCGGAGAGCACCGGCATCCGGAAGACCAGGTCGGCGCCGAGCAGCCGCAGGTAGCGGTGGGCCGGGTGCTGGTCGTGCAGGGCTGCCGAGAGAATCAGCGCGTCCAGCGCCACCGTGCCGGAGTGGTTGCCGACCACCAGGCCGGCCCCGTCCGCCGGGATGTGCTCCAGGCCGGTGACCTCGGTGCGGAACCAGTCCCGGTAGAGCATCCGCAGCACCGGGTGGAAGACCGACTCGGTCAGGTCCGGGTCGAAGCCGAATTCGTCCACGGGGTAGTCGCCGGAGAACCGGCGTCGCAGGAACGCCAGTCCGGAGGCGACCCGCCGGTCCCACACGTCGCCGGGCCCGTCCGGGACCGCCGGCTCCCGCGACCCGGAATCCACCGGCTCACCCGTCGGGGCGGCGTCCGAGGCCGGGGCGGCGTCCGGGATCAACGCGGCGTCCGAGGCCGGGGCGGCGTCCGAGGTCGGGGCGGCGTCCGAGGCCGGGTGACGGCCGTTGCGCCGCGCCGGCTCCCCGTCCTGGCCTGCCACGACCAGCGGTACGTCGTACCGGCCGTTGGCCCCGGCACTCCCGCCCTGCTCGTCCGGCCGGCTCACGGCTGCTCCCGTACGGCCGCGCGCACCTGGCGGATGCCGTCGAGGACGGCCCGTTCGGCGGCGGCGAGGTACTCCCGGGTGACCACCACCCCGCCCTGGTGGGCGCGGATGAAGTCGTCGAACGCGGCGACGGTCGACCGGGGCGTGAAGCCGTACTCGCGCTCCAGCGCGGAGGTGTCGACCACCCGGCCGTGCACGAAGAGGTCGACCTGGTCCAGGCCGTACCGGCCGAAGCCGAGGTTGCGGGCCATCGCGGCGGCCCCGGACAGGCCCGGTTCGAGCACCGGGACGCCCACCCGGCCGGCCCGCCGGATCGCCTGGGACAGGGCGAGCACGCCCGGCCCTGCCACGTTGTACGTCCCCGGGTGGTCCTCGGCCACCGACCGGTGCAGCACCTCCAGCGCGTCGTCGAAGTGCACGAACTGCAGCCGGGGGTCCCGCCCGAACACCGTGGGCACGAACGGCTGGGAGAAGTACCGGGTCAGCGTGGTGTCGGCGGTGGAGCCGATGAACGGCGCGAACCGCAGCACGGTGGCCGTGACGTCGGGACGGCGGCGGCGGAAGCCGCGGACGTACCCCTCGATGTCGAGGATGTCGCGGCCGAAGCCGCCGCGCGGCACCTCGCGCGGCTCGGTCTCCTCGGTGAAGACCGCCGGGTCGCGGAACGATGCCCCATACGCGGCGGTCGACGAGCGGACCACGAGCTTGCGTAGCCGGGGCGCCCGCTGGCAGGCGGCGAGGAGCTGCATGGTGCCGATGACGTTCTGCTCCTTCATCGCCGATCGCCCGCCCTGCTGCTGGTCGGGGGCCGTGGCGAGGGCGAGGTGCACGACGGCGTCGACGTCGAGGTCGGCGAGGAGGCCGCCGAGGGAGTCGAGGTCGATCCGGATCAGCTCGACGCCGCCGAGGAGGCCGGCGAGCTCCGGGTTCGGGTCGGCCGGGTCGACGCCGATCACCCGCTCGATCCGCGGGTCGGCGGCGAGCCGGGCCGCGACGTGGGCGCCGAGGTAGCGGCCGGTCCCGGTGACGACAACCACCCCCGGGGCACCTGAGGTGCCACCGGGGGTCATGTCGTGCACCTACCTCGGCAGGGGAGATCGAGCCGGGGCAACCGCGGCCTGATCAACTGAGCCTCCGAGGGTCGACAGTTGGCGAGCGACGTCGATGCCGGGCCAGGGCCCGGCCCGGGTCACTTGCCGAGACGGCGACGCTGGACGCGGGTCTTGCGCAGCAGCTTGCGGTGCTTCTTCTTAGCCATGCGCTTGCGGCGCTTCTTGACCACCGAGCCCATACGACGACAGCCTTTCGATTGCAACGTGCGGGGCGGACCGGATGACACCACGCAGTGGCGCCGACGACCGCTTGCGGACAACGGACCGGACCGACTGGCGGGCGGTGGGGCGCACCGGTGTCAGGTCACGGTCCGGTCCAGGGTAGCCGGAGAGCGTCAGCAGGACCAACGCGCCCCCGTCGATGCCCGTTACGTCGCATCCGACCGGGTGGCCGGGGACGGGTCAGGCGGTTTCCTGGAAGGCGCCCCGCAGGTACTCGTGCACCGCGTGCTCGGGCACCCGGAACGACCGGCCGACCCGCACGGCGGTCAATTCACCGCTGTGCACGAGACGGTAGACCGTCATCTTGGACACCCGCATCACCGACGCCACCTCGGCGACGGTGAGGAACTTGACCTCCGACAGCCGCCCGTCGGACTGTGACCCGGCCATGGCTCACCGACCCATCCCATGCCCGGCGCGTGCCGCCGGACGGGATGCTCCCGCCAGGACGGGCTACGCGCGTGTTACCAGTACGGTAGCGGGACGGCTGTGACCGGCGCGATCCCTTCCCACAACTGATCATGCCGGATGGCCGTTTCCCGGCCGGCCACCTGGCGTTTTCCGCCCGGACGACCCCGCCGTCCCGTCCCGCCCGTGATCGACCCGATGTCAGCGGCATGGGGAAATCCCGCCCGGGGGACCGCGACGTCACGCCCGGGACACGGTGCTGCGGCCACCTGCGAGCGCGGAAGGCGTCCGGTGGCTCCGGCGGCGCCACCGGAGCCACCGGACGGGTGCCCTGGCTCGCTTCCGGACGCGAACCAGGGCTCCGCGCTGGGAGCGCGCCTAGTGTCTCAGGCCCACCCGGCAGCCCCGACAGCGGTCGATCATGAGGGCTGGAGCACCGCGCCACCGCCGGCCACACCCCGGCCGCAGTCCCCGCGACCACGGCTGAGCCGCGACAGTCAGTCCAGGCAGAACTCGTTGCCCTCGGGATCGGTCATCACGATGAAGCCGGCGCCCATCGGGGGGTCGGGCTCGTAGCGACGTACCCGCGTCGCTCCCAGCGCGGCGAGCCGGTCGCACTCGGCCTCCAGCGCCGCCATCCGCTCCTCTCCCCGCAGGTCGGGCGCCACCCGGACGTCGAGGTGGACGCGGTTCTTGGCGACCTTGTCCTCCGGCACCCGCTGGAAGAAGAGCCGTGGACCGTGCCCCTCCGGATCCTCGACCGCCGAACTCGTGTTGCGCTGTTCCTCCGGCACGCCGATCCGCGCGAGGAAGTCGTCCCACGCGGCCAGCGGGTCGGCGTCCTCCGGCAGGTCGACCCCGGGCGGGCCGGGATGGACGTAGCCCAGTACGTCGCGCCAGAAGAACGACAGCGCCCGCGGGTCATGGGCGTCGAAGGTGACCTGGATGTGGCGGCTCATCGGATTGCTCCGTTCGTAGCGGGTTCCGAATGCGGGTAGAGGTCGCGCAGCAGGCAGACCTCGGACAGGTGGTGGATCAGCTCGCGATGGATGTGCAGCACCAGATCGGCCATGAGCAACTCGGGGTAGGGCTCCTTCGCGCCGACCGGCACCCGGAGCCCGGCCTCGCCGAGGTCGCGCACCCCGGCCAGCCACACGTCGAGCTGGGCCTCTAGCTGGTCGAGCGCGGTGGCCGCGCTGCCGGCATACTCCCAGGTCTCGTACGACGCCGCCGGCGCGCCGAAGTGCGCGGCGTTGCGCGTGGCGAGCACGCCGACGATGACGTGGCCGAGCCGCCAGGCGATCGTGGTGACTGCCGCGGGGACCGGCGCGGGAAAGGCGTAGTCGATCGTGAAGTCCCCGGCACCGCCCTGCACGGGCGCGGTCGAGCTGCCGCGCGGGCGCACGCTCCAGGCGTCCGGCACCGGCGACCAGAAGTACTCGTCGTCGGTGAGGCCGGCGAGCCGGGCTCGGAGCTGATGGTTCCAGTGGAACTCGAACTGCTCGCGCAGCGTCCGGTTCCAGTCGAGTGCGTCTGCGTCCATGAAGCCACCCTGGCACCCCTGGCGGACAGATTCGGTCCGCTATCCCTGGCAGGGTGGGCGACATGGGCGTGGCGCGCGGTGACGAGCGGGGTACGACGGAGCGGGTGCTGACCCTGCTCGGGCTGTTGCAGCAGCGCCAGGTCTGGACCGGCCCCGAGCTCGCCGACCGGCTCGGGGTCACGCCGCGCACGGTACGGCGTGATGTCGAGCGGCTGCGCAAGCTCGGCTATCCGGTGCATGCCAGCCAGGGTGTCGGCGGCGGCTACCAGCTCGGACCGGGACAGAACCTGCCGCCGCTGCTGCTCGACGACGAGGAGGCGATCGCCACCGCGGTCTCGCTGCTCGCCGGCGCGGGTGGCGGGGTCGCCGGAGCCGGCGACGCCGCGCTCCGGGCGCTGGCCAAGCTCGACCGGGTGCTGCCCAGCCGGCTGCGGCACGAGGTGCGCGCGCTCTCCGGCTCGGTGGAGTCCTTCGGCGGCGGCCACCCGCCGATCGACCCCGAGGTGCTCATGACGTTGGCCAGAGCCTGCCGCGACGGGGTCGAGGCCGGCTTCGGCTACCCGTCCGGGAGCGAGGCGCGGCGGCGGGTCGAGCCCTACCGCCTGGTCGCCTCCGACCGGCGCTGGTACCTCCTCGCCTACGACCTCGACCGCGACGACTGGCGCAGCTTCCGCGTCGACCGGATGACCGAGGTGGCGGCACGGACCTGGCGCTTCCGCCCGCGCGCGGCGCCCGACGCGGCGACGTACGTGCAGGAGGGTGTGGCGAGCCGGGTCTACCCGCACCGGGCGCGCTTCCTCGTGCACGCGTCGGCCGACACGGTGCGCGCGCAGATCCCGGCGTCGGCGGCCGTCGTACGACGGCGCGGAACCGAGCTCTGCGAGGTGCTCAGCGGCGCCGGCAGCCTCGACTTCGTGCTCATGCACATGGTCCTGCTGGGGCACGACTTCACGGTGCTCGATCCCCCGGAGCTCGGGAGCCGCTGTCGCGCGCTGGCGGAGAGACTGCTGTCGGCCGGTGGCCTGCCCGGTGGGCACGGTCAGCCGGCCGCCGAACGGGCGTAGCCGACGCACTCGTCGTGCAGCCCTGTCCAGAACTCGCCGAACGCCTGCACCGACGCCTTCTCCGGCGTCCGCCGGTCGTGCACCACCGCCCTGAAGAACGCCAGGACCCGCTGCTCGCCGAACCGGTCGACGAGGTGCCGCACGGCCAGGTAGCTGACGCCGTAGCTGCCGCCGACCCGCTGGGCGGGGGCGTCGTCGGCCGGGGCCAGGTCGTCCAGCCGGCCGTTCCAGCCGCCGCCCGGGGCGAGCATCTTGCGCACCTCGGCAAGCCCCTCGTACCGGCCGACCGGCGTTGCCCCGGTGCCCGCGTACTCGGCGATCCCCTCCACCAGCCACCAGGTGGACGTCCCCGGGTAGCCGCGCTCGGGCAGGGACGCGGCGTGGGTCAACTCGTGCCGGAGCAGGTCGTCAGCGCCGGTGGCGGAGAGTCCGTCGGCGTTGAGCACCACCTCGTAGTGGCCGCCGCCGACGGTGACCGCGTACCCGCCGGTCCACGTCGGCCGGCCGCCGCCGTACCAGCTCAGCCACTCGGCGCGGCCGGCGTAGAAGACCCGGTACCGGTCGGGCGGCGCGCCCCCGACCGCGTACCCGTCGGCGGCCCGGGCCGCCGCCTCGGCCTGGCGGAGCAGGCCGGGCAGCTTCCCGCGCAGCGCCGGGGTGGTGGCCACGACGGTACGCGGACCGACCGCGACCACCAGCTCGCTGACCTCCCACGGCCGGGTGCCGGTCTCGACGGACCGGGACTCCTCCATGGCGACCAGCAGGGGCGCCCCGGCGGCGTCGCGCCACCGGGTGTTGATCAGCACGGGGCTCGGCCGGCAGCCGGGCACCACGAGGCAGTACTGGAAGCGGACCATGATCCGCCACTCGTCGGGCCGGCCGGGGACCAGGGTCGGCAGGCCGGTCTGCTCGGGCCGCCAGACGGTGACCCGCAGCGCCCGCAGGGCGTCGTACCGGCGGGTGAGGGCGGGGCGGGCGGCCGGCTCGGCGACGGCGAGGAACCCGGCCCGGTCACCGCCGAGCAGGGCGGTGGCCTGGCGGTCGAGCTGGACGGCGATCCGCTCGCCGAGCTGACCGGCCGCCAGGGTGGCGGGGTCGGCCGCGGCGGCGGGCCCGAGCCTGCCGACCACGGACCGGCCGGCTGCCTCGTGCAGGACGCCGACCAGCAGCACGGCGGGGAGGCCGCAGGTGAGCAGCAGGAGGACCACACCGAGGGCGACCAGGAGCGGCCACGGCTTGCGTCGCCGCGGTTCGTCCCACCTGTCCAGCCCATCGGTCACCCGGCGAAGGTTACGACCTCCGGGCCGTTCGGGCGAGCGCCGCCACGGCCGTCCGGGGCCGCCTACTTCTTCGAGACGAGGGCCCGGCCGAAGAAGGCCAGGTTGGCGGGGCGCTCGGCGAGCCGGCGCATCAGGTAGCCGTACCAGTCGGTGCCGTACGGCAGGTAGGTGCGGACCCGGTAACCCTCGCCGACCAGCCGGGCCTGCTCCTCCGGCCGGATGCCGTAGAGCATCTGGAACTCGAAGCGGTCGGACCCCCGGTCGAACCAGCGGGCCCGGTCCTCGCCGATGGCGATCAGGCGCGGGTCGTGGGTGGCCAGCATCGGGTACCCGTCGCCGGACATCAGGATGTTCATGCACCGCACGTACGACTTGTCCACCTCGCGGGCGGACTGGTACGCCACCGACTCCGGCTCCTTGTACGCCCCCTTGCACAGCCGCACCCGGGACCCGACCGACGCCAGCTCCCGGCAGTCCGACTCGGTCCGCCGCAGGTACGCCTGGAGCACCGCGCCGGTCGACGGGAAGCTCTTGCGCAGCCTGGCCAGCACGTCCAGTGTCGAGTCGGTGGTGGTGTGGTCCTCCATGTCCAGGGTGACCGTGGTGCCCGCCTCGTCCGCCGCCGCGCAGATCGCCCGCGCGTTGTCGTACGCGAGCTGCTCGTCGAACATCTGGCCGAGCGCCGAGAGCTTCACGCTGACCTCGGCGGCGGGGGTGAGCCCGGCGCCGGAGAGCAGCCTCAGCAGCCTCAGGTACTCGTCCCGGGTGGCGGTGGCCTGCTCGGGGGTGACGGTGTCCTCGCCGAGGTTGTCGATGGTGACCGCGAGGCCGTCCGCGACGAGTTCGCGGGTCGCGCGTAACGCGTCGTCGGTGCCGGAGCCGGCGACGAAACGGCGGACGACGTCCCGGGTGAACGGGGCCGTCGCGACGAGCCGCTCGACCTGGGTTGACCGGGAGGCGGCAAGGATGACGGAACGGAGCATGAGCCGAGGGTAACGCCCGGGCGTGTCCCCGCGTCGGGAGGCGGGCACCGTACGTCGACCCCGGGCCCCGGGGCTGCCGAGGTGGCGCGGATCGACTACAACGATCCACGTGGAAGAACGTCCTCGACGCCGACTCCGGTCGGCCACCGTGCAGCTCGGCGCGCTGACCGCCCTCGCGCTCACCCTCTCCGGCTGCAACATGTCCTCCGACGACGATGACGACTGCGCGCTCGGGCCGGTCGGTGGCGGGACGACCGTGGCGCTGGCGATGAACGTGCCCGCCGCCGCCACCCGCACCGAGCCGGGGCCGGTCACGGCGGCCGTGCCGGAGCGCGGCGGGTTCGGCACCCACCTCGCCTCCTGCGGGGGCTGACGTGCGGCGCGAGGCGGTCACCCCCCGCCCGGACTGGGACGCCACCGTCCGCTCGCAGGGCCTGGTCTACATCGACACCGAACTGCCCGACGGCGGGATCATGTCGTACTGGGACGAGACCGCGGCGTACGTCTTCGGCCTGGAGGAGGTGCTCCGGCTGGAGGAGGCGACCGCGGAGCTGCACCGGATGTCCGTCGCCGCCGCCGAGCACATCGTGGCCCGCAACCGGTACGCCGAGCTGGGCATCCCGGCCTGGGCGGCCGGGGCGGTGGCCCGGTCGCTGCGCGAGGCGCCGCCGAGCCTCTACGGCCGCTTCGACCTCTGCTACGACGGCACCTGGCCGCCGAAGCTCCTGGAGTACAACGCCGACACCCCGACGTCGCTGGTCGAGGCGAGCATCGTCCAGTGGTACTGGCTGGAGCAGACCCGCCCCGAGGCGGACCAGTGGAACAGCCTGCACGAGCGGCTCGTCGCCGCCTGGGCGAGGTTCGGCGCCGACCTGCACGACAAGCAGGTGCACGTGGCCTGGTCGAACGAGGAGGAGTCCGGCGAGGACCAGATCACCGCCGGGTACCTGGCCGAGACGGCCCGGCAGGCCGGGCTCGCGGCGGAGCTGCTGCCGATCCAGGACGTCGGCTGGGACGGCCGGCGCTTCGTCGACGCCGCCGACCGGCCGGTCACCACCTGCTTCAAGCTCTACCCCTGGGAGTGGATGCTCGCCGAGCCGTACGGCCGGCTGGCGCTGGACCCGGGCACCCCGACCACCTGGATCGAGCCGGCGTGGAAGCTGCTGCTGTCCAACAAGGCGCTGCTCGCCGTGCTGTGGGAGCTGTACCCCGGCCACGAGTACCTGCTGCCGGCATACCTGGACTCGCCGCGCGGCATGACCGAGTACGTGGCCAAGCCGCTGCTCGGCCGGGAGGGCGGCTCGGTGCGGATCGTCACCGGCGGCAAGGAGATCACCAATCCGGGCAGTTACGGCGACGAGGGCTTCTGCTACCAGGAGTTCCGGGCCCTGCCGGAGTTCGCCGGCAACCACGTGGTGCTGGGCAGCTGGATCGTCGACGGGCAGCCGGCCGGCGCGGGGGTCCGGGAGAGCCGGAGTCTGATCACCGACGGCTACGCCCGGTTCCTGCCGCACTACATCGACACACCGCGACTCCCCGGAGTCGTCTACGGTTGAAGGCGTGAACTTCGACGCGTACGCCCGGACCGGGGTTGACCTCGTCAACGCCCGCCTGGACGACCTCGACGACCTGCGGGCCATCTTCCCTGACGAGAACGCGTGGATGCGCGACGAGGTCGCGGAGCGGGACCTCGCGATCTTCCGGCGGGCACAGAAGCGCCTGCGCGACATCTTCGACTACGGCACCTCCGGGCGGGACCCCCAGGCGGTGGCCGAGCTGAACACGCTGCTGGAGGCGTACCCGGTTCAGCCGCGCATCTCCGGCCACGACTCCAGCGACTGGCACATGCATGTGACCAGCCGGGGTGCGTCGGTGAGCGCGGAGTACCTGGCCGGCGCCGTGTGGGGGCTGTCGGTCTGGCTCTGCGAGTACGGCAGCGCCCGGTTCGGGGTCTGTGCCGACGAGCGCTGCGGCAACGTCTACCTGGACACCTCGTCGAACTGTTGCCGGCGGTTCTGCTCGGAGCGCTGCGCGACCCGCTCGCACGTGGCCGCGCACCGGGCCCGCAAGCGCGCGGCGATCGGCGAGCAGGTTGCCGCGCCGGCCGACGAGTCCCTCAGCCCGGTGAGCTGACCCGACCCGCCGACGGCTCGGGGCCGGGTGCCGGGCCGCGCCGGGGCGGTCAGGCGTCGATCGGGGACGGGGCGGTGAGGTGGGCGCGGGCGAACTCCAGGGCCTCGCGCAGGTCGGCCTCGCGGACCGCGCGGCTCTTCGCGCCCCGGGTGGTGACCTCCACGGCGACCGAGCCGGTGAAGCCGCGCCCGGCGAGCGACCGGAGCAGCTCGGCGCAGGGCTGCGTGCCTCGCCCCGGTACCAGGTGCTCGTCGCGCCCCTCGCCGGTGCCGTCGCCGAGGTGCACGTGGGCCAGGGCACCGCCCATCCGGTCGGCCAGCTCCAGCGCGTCGGTGTGCGACGCGGCGCAGTGCGACAGGTCGAGCGTGTACGACGGGTAGCCGGTCTCGGTCGGGTCCCAGCCCGGCACGTACGGGACGAACTGCCGGCCGGCCATCCGCACCGGGTACATGTTCTCCACCCCGAAGCGCAGGCCGTCGAACCGGTCGGCGATCGTCGCCAGCCCCTCGGCGAAGTTGCGGGCGTAGTCCCGCTGCCAGGTGAAGGGCGGGTGCACCACGACGGTCGGCGCGCCCAGCGTCTCGGCCAGCTCACCGGCCCGACGCAGCCGCTCCCACGGGTCGGGGCTCCACACCCGCTGGGTGACCAGCAGGCAGGGCGCGTGGACGGAGAGCACCGGCACCCCGTAGTGCTCGGCCAGGCCGCGCAGCGCGCCGGCGTCCTGGCTCACGGCGTCGGTCCAGACCATCACCTCGACGCCGTCGTAGCCGAGCGCCGCGGCCAACTGGAACGCCGCCGCGGTCCGCTCAGGGAAGACCGAGGAAGTGGACAGGAGCACCGGCACGCGGGAAGTCACACAAGCCAGCGTAGCCCGGCCCGGTTGCGGCATCGTGACGAGCGGTCGCAAACCACCGCGTAACGCCACGGTTTCTCACATCGGTGTGAGCTGATCCAGCCGGCGCAGGATGACCCCCTCGCGCAGCGCCCACGGGCAGATCTCCAGCGACCGCACGTCGAGCCGGCGCATCACCGCCTCGGCCACCACCGCCCCGGCCAGCAGTTGGTGTGCCCGCCCGACGCTCACCCCCTCCAGCTCGGACAGGTGGCGCGGCGGGATGTGCCGGACGAAGCCGAGCACCTGCCGCAGGCCGTCCCGGGTCAGGCTGCGCCGGACCCGGAGCCCGGCACCGGACGGGGCCGCGCCGGCCAGCCGGGCCAGCGTGCGGAACGTCTTCGAGGTGGCCACCGGGCGTTCCCAGCGGATCTCGGCCATCTTCTCCGCCACCGGGTCGAGCAGCCCGTCGACGTACTCCCGGAGTTCCTCCACGGCCTCGACGGACGGCGGGGTGTCGCTGTCGGGGTCGACCCGGAGCCGGTCGCGGGTCAGCCGGCCCGCGCCGAGCGGGAGGGACACCGCGACGTCCGGGTACTCGTCGATGCCTGCGGCGATCTCCAGCGACCCGCCGCCGATGTCAAGCGCCAGCAGTCGCCCGGCCGACCAGCCGAACCACCGCCGCACCGCGAGGAACGTCATCCGCGCCTCGTCCGTGCCGGAGAGCACCTCCAGGCGTACGCCGGTCTCGTCGCGCACCCGGGCCAGCACCTCCTGCGCGTTGGTGGCCTCGCGCACGGCGGAGGTGGCGAACGCGATCAGGTCGGCGGCGTCCAGCCCGGCGGCGGCGGCCCGGGCCGCGCCCACCGCCTTGACCAGGCCGTCCGCCCCCGCCTCGGTGAGCGCGCCGTCGGGGCCGATCTGCTCGGCGAGCCGGAGCACCACCTTCTCGGAGTGCGCGGGCCAGGGGTGCGCGCCGTGGTGGGCGTCGACCACCAGCAGGTGCACGGTGTTGGACCCGACGTCGAGGACTCCCAGTCGCATGCTGAAGACAGTAGGGCCTGGTCGGATCGTCGGCTCGCCGGTGGGACCGGGCAACCGGGCGTACGCTGGGCCGGGTGACGAGCCAGATCGAGATCCGGGCCCTGGTCGACGAACCCGACGACCCGCGCAGCCGGGAGGTCGGGCTGGACTTCCCCCGGGAGTGGATCGAGTTCGTCGACCCGGCCGACGCCACGCACGTGGTCCGGGCCGACCTGACCTGGCTGCTGTCCCGCTGGACGTGCGTTTTCGGCAAGGGCTGCCACGGCATCGTCGCCGGCCGGGCCGCCGACGGCTGCTGCTCGCACGGCGCGTTCTTCACCGACCCGGACGACGAGAAGCGGGTCCGCGCGGCGGTCAGGCGGCTCACCCCGGGGACCTGGCAGCACTTCCGGCGCGGGTTCAGGAACTGGACCTCCGAGGACACCATCGACGGCGAGAACCCAGCCCGGCGCACCGCCACCCGCGACGTCGACGCCCCGTGCGTGTTCCTCAACGACGCCGACTTCCCGGCCGGCGGCGGCTGCGCGCTGCACGCCCAGGCGCTGCGCGACGGGGTGCACCCGCTGGAGTACAAGCCGGACGTCTGCTGGCAGCTCCCCGTCCGGCGGGACCAGGAGTGGCACAAGCGCCCGGACAACACCAAGGTGCTGATCTCCACCCTGACCGAGTTCGACCGCCGGGGCTGGGGCGCGGGCGGGCACGACCTGGACTGGTGGTGCACCTCGTCGACGGACGCGCACGTCGGCGCCGAGCCGATGTACGTCTCGTACGGCCCGGAGCTGACCGCGCTGATCGGCGCGCCCGCGTACGCGAAGCTCGCCGAGCTGTGCGCGGCCCGGCTCCGCCAGGGTCAGGTCGCCCCGCACCCGGCCAGCGGCTGAGGCCCTGCGGCGGTCGGTCGGCCGGGCCTCCCCGCACGCCGGGGCTCCCCGGCGCGGTCACGGCTCGAACTTGTAGCCCAGGCCGCGGACGGTGACGATGAACCGTGGTGCGGACGGCTCCGGCTCGATCTTCGAGCGCAGCCGCTTCACGTGCACGTCCAGGGTCTTGGTGTCGCCGACGTAGTCGGCCCCCCAGACCCGGTCGATGAGCTGCCCCCGGGTCAGCACCCGGCCGGCGTTGCGCAGCAGCAGCTCCAGCAGCTCGAACTCCTTGAGCGGGAGCTGCACGCTGCCCCCGTCCACGGTGACCACGTGCCGCTCGATGTCCATCCGCACCGGGCCTGCGGCCAGGGTCGGCGCGCCCGAGTCGGTCGCCTCCTGGCTCTGCCGGCGCAGCACCGCCCGGATACGGGCGACCAACTCCCGGGGCGAGTACGGCTTGGTGACGTAGTCGTCGGCCCCGATCTCCAGGCCGACCACCTTGTCGATCTCGCTGTCCCGCGCCGTGACCATGATGATCGGCACGTGCGAGCGTTGGCGGAGCTGCCGGCACACCTCGGTGCCGGACATCTCGGGCAGCATCAGGTCGAGCAGCACGATGTCGGCGCCGGTCCGGTCGAACTCGGTGAGGGCTGCCGGTCCGGTGGCCGCGACCGAGACCTCGAAGCCTTCCTTGCGGAGCATGTACGACAGGGCGTCGGAGAACGACTCCTCGTCCTCGACCACCAGAACGCGGCTCAACGGGTTTGTCCTTTCATCGCGGGTCAGGCCTGCCGGAGCTCGGCCGGGCCGGCCTCGATCCCACCGGACGGCGTTGTCGGCAGGAGGTCGTCCGGTGGACGGGCGGGCAGCCGGAGGGTGAACGTCGACCCACCCCCTAGAGTGCTCGACACCTCGACCCGTCCGCCATGGTTGCTGACGATGTGTTTGACGATGGCCAGGCCCAGCCCGGTGCCGCCGGTGGCCCGGGACCGGGCCTGGTCGGCGCGGTAGAACCGTTCGAAGACCCGCTCGACGTCGGTCGGCGCGATCCCGATCCCCTGGTCGGCGACGGAGATCGCGACGTGTTCGCCGTCGGCCCGGGCGGTGACCCGGACCGTGGTGTCCTCGCCCGAGTAGTTGACGGCGTTCTCGACCAGGTTGGCCACGGCGGTGGCGATCTGGGAGTCGCTGCCGTACACGGTCAGCCCGCGCTCACCCTCGATGATCACCTCGACGCGGCGGGCGGCGGCGCTGGTGCGGGTGCGGTCGAGCACCTCGGCGACCACCCAGTCCACCGCGACCGGCTCGGGCGCGGGCTGCGGCTCGGCCCCCTGGAGCCGGGTCAGCTCCAGCAGCTCCTGCACCAGCCGGCCCAGCCGGGTCGACTCGTGCTGGATGCGCTCGGCGAACCGGCGGGCGGCGACCAGGTCCTCGGGGAGGTCGGGGGCCGCCGCGCCGGCCGGCTCGGTGGCGTCCAGCAGCGCCTCGGCGAGCAGTTGCAGGGCCCCGATCGGGGTCTTCAGCTCGTGGCTGACGTTGGCCACGAAGTCCCGGCGGACCTGGGCCAGCCGGTGCGACTCGGTCACGTCGGCCGCCTCGATCGCCACGTGCCCGCCGCCGACCGCCATCGCCCGCAGGTGCACGCCGAGCGGGCCCGGGCCGGCGTTGTCGCGGCCCCGCGGCAGGTCCAGCTCGATCTCGCGCCGCGCGCCCGTGCGGCGCACCTGCCCGGCCAGCGTACGGATCAGCGGGTGCGCGGCGATCGTGCCAGGGGTGGCCCCGGTGCGCAGCAGCCCCATCGCCCGGGCCGCCGGGTTGACCAGGACGGGCACGTCGTCGGTGTCGAGCACCACGACGCCGGCGCGCAGCGAGTCCACCGTCCGGCGGCCGAGGCTGGACAGGACGGTCTGCTGATCGTCGACCATCGCGGGCCTCCCCCTGATCCTGAGCAGGCGGCCGAACCCGCTGCTCCCGGCGGTCGGGCCGCGGCGGCGCCACGCCCCCACGAGCCGGGGCAGCAGCGCCCCGATGGCCAGCCCGGCCACCAGCGCCACGACCATCGCCGCCGTCACCGCCCATTCCACCCGGCGATCGTAGGGTCATTGTTCACCGGGTTATCGCCATAAACGGGATGAAACGCCCTCGCTTCCGGCAATGTTCACTCCTCGGTCCCGCGCCGTTCACCGGCGTTCACCTCCGGGCATCTCCCCCGACCTACGGTGGTCGCGCACCTGCTCAACCCCTGCGCCGACGCCCGGACCGCCGGGCCGTCGACCACCGACCACAGGACGTGATGATGCGCGACGAGTTCCGGGCCGACCTCCAGATCGTCAGCCAGTTGCTGGTGGACATGGCGGAGGCCATCCGTGCCGCCATGCGCGAGGCCACCCGCGCCCTGCTCACCGCCGACCGTCAGGCGGCCGAGACCGTGATCGAGCGGGACGCCGAGATCGACGACCTCTACCGGCACGTCGAGGAGCGGGTCTGTGACCTGCTCGCCCGGCAGGCGCCCGTCGCCTCCGACCTGCGGGCCATGATCACCGCCCTGCACGTCGCCGCCGACCTGGAGCGGATGGGCGACCTGGCCGACCACGTGGCGAAGACCGCGCTGCGCCGGCACCCGTCCCCGGCGGTCCCGGCGGAGCTGCGGCCGGTCTTCACCGACATGGCGTCGATCGCCGACCGGATGGCCGAGAAGATCGGCAAGGTGCTGGCCGAGCCCGACGCCGACCTCGCCGCCGAGCTGGACCGCGACGACGACACGATGGACGACCTGCACAGGAGCCTGTTCGCGGTGCTGCTCGGCGACGACTGGCCGTACGGGGTGGAGACGGCGATCGACGCCACCCTGCTGGGCCGCTTCTACGAGCGGTTCGCCGACCACGCGGTCAACGCCGGTGAGCGCGTCGTCTACCTGATCACGGGGGAGCCCGCCGCATCGGCCGAGTGAGCCGGTCCGGCCCAGCGAACCAGGTGGGCCGGGTCGGCCGAGTGAGCCGGTCCGGAAGGGGCCCCTGCCGCGCACGAGGCGTCGGCAGGGGCCCCTTCCGGCGTCGTCAGCGGCCCTGGTTGGCGACCGCGGCGGCGGCGGCCTTGGCGGCGGTCGGGTCGAGGTACGTCCCGCCCAGGGTGAGCGGGCGCAGCTGCGGGTCCAGGTCGTAGCGCAGCGGGATGCCGGTCGGGATGTTCAGCTTGGCGATCGCGGAGTCGCTGATCTGGTCGAGGTGCTTGACCAGGGCGCGCAGCGAGTTGCCGTGCGCGGCCACCAGCACCGTCCGGCCGGCCAGGATGTCCGGCACGATCGAGTCGTACCAGTACGGCAGCATCCGCTCGACGACGTCCTTGAGGCACTCGGTGCGCGGCATCAGCTCGGTCGGCAGCAGCGCGTACCGGGGGTCGCCGACCTGCGACCACTCGTCGTCGTCGGCGATCGGCGGCGGCGGCGTGTCGTACGACCGGCGCCAGAGCATGAACTGCTCCTCGCCGTACTCGTCCAGGGTCTGCTTCTTGTCCTTGCCCTGCAACGCGCCGTAGTGACGCTCGTTGAGCCGCCACGACCGGCGCACCGCGATCCAGTGCCGGTCGGCGGCGTTCAGCGCCAGCTCGGCGGTGCGGATCGCCCGGCGCATCACGCTGGTGTGCACGACGTCCGGCAGCAGGCCGTGCTCGCGCATCAGCTCCCCGCCGCGCCGCGCCTCGACCTCGCCCTTGGCGGTCAGGTCGACGTCGACCCAGCCGGTGAAGAGGTTCTTCGCGTTCCAGTCGCTCTCGCCGTGCCGCAGCAGGACCAGCGTCCCGATGGTGGGCCCTTCGCTCGCAGTCATGCCGATCATCCTGCCGTACGCCCCCGGCGGACACGCGGGGACCGGCGGTGACGACCACCACGTGGAAAAGCTGGTGACCGGCGATCACGGGCGGGACTAGTTTGTAAGGCGCACTAGATAGGTCGGTCATTACCAAGGCGGGGGCGCGAGCGTGCGGACGATGCGGGGCTGGTTCCGGGACACCACCGGCGGACTGCCGAGGACCTTCTGGTACCTGTGGACCGGCACCCTGATCAACCGGCTCGGCTCGTTCGTCCTGATCTTCCTGGCCATCTACCTCACCCAGGAGCGCGGCTTCGACGAGCTCGCGGCCGGCCTGGTGCTCAGCCTCTGGGGCGTCGGCGGCGCGGTCGGCACCACGCTGGGCGGGACGCTCGCCGACCGGTGGGGCCGGCGACCCACGCTGCTCACCGCCCACCTCGGCGCGGCGAGCATGATGCTCGCCCTCGGCTTCGCCCGGGAACTCTGGGCGGTCGCCGTCGGCGCGCTGCTGCTCGGCCTGTTCGCCGAGGCGGCCCGGCCGGCGTTCGGCGCCATGATGATCGACGTCGTCCCGGAGCGGGACCGGCTGCGCGCGTTCTCGCTCAACTACTGGGCCATCAACCTCGGCTTCGCCAGCGCCGCGATCCTCGCCGGGCTCGCCGCCGAGGCCAGCTACCTGCTGCTGTTCGTGATCGACGCGGTCACCACCCTGGCCACCGCCGTGATCATCTTCGTCAAGGTGCGGGAGACCCGGGTCCCGGCCGTCGCGGTCGCGCGCGCCCCGGGGGCGGCCCGCCCCCGGGGCGCGCTGCGCACCATCGGAACCGACCGGGTGTACCTGGGCTTCGTCGCGCTCAACCTGCTCGGCGCGCTGGTCTTCCTCCAGCACATCTCGATGCTGCCGATCGCCATGGGCGACGACGGCCTGAGCCCGTCCACCTACGGCACGGTGATCGCGCTCAACGGGGTGCTGATCGTGGCCGGGCAGCTCTTCGTCCCCCGGCTGATCCGGGGGCGCAGCCGCTCGCACGTGCTCGCCCTGGCCTCCGTGGTGATGGGGGTCGGCTTCGGGCTCACCGCGTTCGCGGACGTCGCCTGGTTCTACGCGCTGACCGTGCTGGTCTGGACCCTCGGCGAGATGCTCAACTCGCCGTCCAACTCCACCCTGATCGCCGAACTCTCCCCCGCCGACCTGCGCGGCCGGTACCAGGGGGTGTTCTCGCTGTCCTGGCAGCTCGCCGGGGCCACCGCCCCACTGCTCGGCGGCCTGATCCGGCAGCAGGCCGGCAACGGCGCGCTCTGGCTGGGCTGTGCGGTGATCGGCGCGGTGATGGCGGTCGGCCACCTGGTCTCCGGCCCGGCCCGGGAGCGGCGGGCCGTCGCGCTACGCCCGCCGGCCGCGCCGGTGGAGCCGGTCACCGTCGTCCGCCCCCTGACGCCGCAGGCGGCCGAGGCCGCGGCCACCGCGCCAGCCGAGCCGGTCGGGTCCGCCACCGAGGGGTACGCCCCGGAGCCCGACCGGGTCGCCCCGACCCGGTGACCAGGGACACCCTGGCGCGCCCGGCCCCGAATTTCCTACCGTCGACGCCGTAATTGTCAACAAGCTTTACCAGGAGGTCGGATGCATCCCCTGCGGCGCTGGTGGCATGACTCCGCAGGCGGACTCCCCGCCACGTTCTGGTACCTCTGGGCGGGTCTGCTGATCAACCGGGCCGGCGCGTTCGCCATGCTCTTCCTGCCGCTGTACCTGACCGAGGCACGCGGGGCGAGCACCGCGCTGGCCGGCGCGGTGGTCGGGGCCTACGGGGCCGGCGGCGCGGTCGGCGTGCTGCTCGGCGGGGTGCTGGCCGACCGGTGGGGGCGGCGGGCCACGCTGCTCGCCGCGCACCTGGCCACCGCCGGGCTGATGGTCGGGCTGGCCTTCAGCCGGCACCTGGCCGCCATCGCCGCGCTGTCCGCCCTGGTCGGGGTGGTGCACTCCATGCCCAGCCCGGCCTTCGTCGCCGCGATCGTCGACGTGGTGCCGGAGCATCGCCGTTCCCGCGCGTTCAACCTCCAGTTCTGGGCGTTCAACCTGGGCATGGCCGTGGCCTCGCTGCTGGCCGGCCTGCTCGCCGAGGCGAGCTTCCTGGCGCTGTTCCTGGTCGACGCGGCGGCCACCCTGGCCGCCGCCGTCGTGATCGGGTGGAAGGTCCCCGAGACCCTCACCCTCACCCGCGCCCGGTCCGCCCGGTCCCCGGACCACGGCCACCGGACCG
>NZ_JBEOWQ010000025.1:0-87657 GCF_040296145.1 Micromonospora sp. NPDC002296 | reverse complement strand
GTTCGTTGTTGGCCCGTACCACCGCTTCGACCAGTGCGTCGTCGTCGCAGGGCACCTCACGAACCCGGCCCTCCTCGTCACGCTCACCCCGGCCGCCCCGGTCCTTGCCGGACTGGTCGTCCTTGCCGGGCCGATCGTCCTTGCCGGACGAGTCGTTCTGGCCGGACCACTCGGCATCGCTCCAGTCGTCCTGCTTGCCGGGATCCCGGCCGCCGTTCTCCTTGCCGCGTTCCTCGTCGGCCCGGCCGGCGTCGCTGACGTTCTGCTTCGCGGTGGCCGAGTGCTGATCCGACAGTCGGTTCGCGTCGTCGGACTTGTCGTCGCGGGTGGCCAGTCCGCCGAGCGCCGCCAGACCGACGACGCCGGTCAGGCCGGCAACACCGGTGGCGACCCAGAGAGCCCGCCGTCGTTTCGTCGGCGGGGTGTCGTGCACCCCGCCGCCGGGAGTCGTTTCGTCGTTGGACATCAGAACCTTCCGCCCTCTCCTGCTACCAGACGGGGCCGCACCGCCCGAAGGGGCGCGACCAGCTACAAATCGGTTGCAGCCTTCTGATCCCCACCGTATGAGAGCGTTCCTCACGAGGAGGACGTATCCGAAAAAACCCCGCATTGTTCTCGGATCGGGCGGGAGTCCGCAGTCGGGTGATGCCGTGCACGAAGGTGCCGCAGGGGGAAACGGCGGCGGGCCCCGCCACCGGTGCCGTCGACGGTCGAAACGTCGCGTACCGGCGGCGGAGCCCGCCGTGGTCGTACCTGAGGATCAGCCGGGCAGGCGCGGACCCGCCTCGCGCTGCTCGGCCAGCCACGTCTCCACCTCGTCGGCCCGGCGCGGCAGCCCGGCCGAGAGGTTGACCGCGCCGGTCGCGGTCACCAGCACGTCGTCCTCGATCCGGATGCCGATGCCGTGCAGCTCCTCGGGGACCAGTTCGTCCTCCGGCTGGAAGTACAGCCCCGGCTCGACGGTGAGCACGTAGCCCTCGCCGAGCGCGCCGTCGCGGTACGTCTCCTTGCGGGCGTTCGCGCAGTCGTGCACGTCGATGCCGAGCATGTGGCCGAAGCCGTGCAGCGTCCACCGGCGGTAGACCGTCGACTTCTCGTCCATCGCCTCGTCCACGCTCACCGGCAGCAGGCCCAGGTCGCGCAGGCCCTCGGCCAGCACTCGCATGCACGTCAGCTGGACGTCCTTGAACTGCACCCCCGGCCTGATGAGGTCGATGCCGGCCTGCTGGGAGGCGTACACGATGTCGTAGACCTGCCGCTGCAGCGGGGTGAACCGGCCGTCGACCGGGAGCACCCGGGTCACGTCGGCGGTGTAGAGGTTGCGGTTCTCCACGCCCATGTCCATCAGCAGCAGCTCGCCCGGCCGGGTGACGCCGTGGTTGTGCACCCAGTGCAGGATCGTGGCGTGCTCGCCGGCCCCGACGATCGAGCCGTAGCCGACGTCGTTGCCGTCGTGCCGGGCGCGCAGCGCGAAGATCCCCTCCAGCAGCCGCTCGGAGACCGCCCGGTCGGCCGGCAGCACCCGGGCCACGTCCTCGAAGCCCCGCACGGTGGCGTCGATCGCGTCCTGGAGCTGGGCGATCTCCCACTCGTCCTTGATCAGCTTGGCCTCGGAGATCGCGATCGCCAGCTCCCGGTCCCGGGCGGGCTGCCCCTCCTCGCGCGGCCCGTCGTACGGGCGCACGGCCGAGTCCACCCGGGCGTCGAAGCCACGCAGCACCCGGGTACGCCCCGGCGCCAGCTCGGCCAGCGCCGCGTCCAGCTCGGTCAGGTCGGCGGTGGGCAGGCCCAGCTCGGTCGACTTCTCGGCCAGGGTTTGCCGCCGGCCCACCCACAGCTCGCCGTGCCGGCTGCGGAAGAACTCGTCGGTCTCCCGCGAGGACCGGGGCCGCGTGTACAGGGTGGCGTCGTGGCCCGAGCCGTTCGGGCGCAGCACCAGCACGCCGTCCGGGTCGTGGTCGCCGGTCAGGTACGCGAAGTCGCTGCCCGGTCGGAACCGGTACTCGGTGTCGTTGGCGCGTACCTTCTCCTCGCCGGTGGGGATCACCAGCGTCTCGCCCGGGAAGGCCGCGGAGAGCGCGGCCCGCCGCTTGGCGTGGTTCGGCACCTCCACCCGGGGGCCGACCGGTAGGGCCGTGTCCCGCCAGCCCTGGCGCATGAACGACAGGAACGCCTCCGGGAAGTCCGGGTCGTGTGACTCGGTGCCGTCCACAGGCTCGGTTCCGCCCGTAGGCTGGTCGCCCGCTCGCTTCTCGCTCATGATCCGCTCCCTCCGCCACGCCGCTGGCCCAGACGCTACCCCTCGCGCGCGGATGTGGAGTGCCTGCGGTGCCTGCGACATCGGTCCCGGCCGCGTGGAAAGATGACCGGCATGTGCGGACTCCTGGCCTTCTTCAGCGCGAACGGCAACGCCGCCGCCCACCGCGACCACATCGCGGGGGCGTTGGAGTGCCTGCACCACCGCGGACCGGACGAGACAGGTGTCGAGGTGGTGGGCGACGCGACCGGCCAGTACGCGGACGGGGTGTTCGGGCACAAGCGGCTCGCGATCATCGACGTGGCGTCCAGCCACGAGCCCCTGCCGTACGCGGGCGGACGCTACCTGCTGACCTTCAACGGCGAGATCTACAACTACATCGAGCTGCGCGACGAGCTGGTGCGCACCTACGGGGCCCAGTTCGCAACCGCCGGCGACGGCGAGGTGATCGTCGCCGGCTACCACTTCTGGGGCGAGCAGGTGCTCACCCGGCTGCGCGGCATGTTCGCGTTCGTGATCTGGGACCGGCAGGAGCGCCGCGCGTTCGGCGCCCGCGACTACTTCGGCATCAAGCCGCTGCACTACCTGGAGACCGCCGACGGGCTCTACCTCGCCTCGGAGAAGAAGGCGCTGCTGCCGTTCGCGCAGTCCGCGTACGCCGGGGACGCCGGGATCGACCCGGCGAACCTGAGCCACTACCTGACCCTCCAGTACGTCCCGGAGCCCGGCACCCTGCACCGGGGGATCAACCGGATCGGCTCGGGGGAGTACCTGACCTGGACCCCGGGCGGCCGGATCGACGTGCGCCGGTGGTACCGGCCGGTGTTCCGGCCGGCCCCGGTCAGCGACGAGCAGCGGCTTTACCACGAGATCCGGGAGACGCTGCGCGAGAGCGTCCGGATGCACATGCGCTCGGACGTGCCGGTCGGCTCGTTCCTGTCCAGCGGCATCGACTCCACCGCCGTGGTCGCCCTGGCCCGGGAGTTCAACCCGAACATCCTCACCTTCACCGTCGGCTACGACGTCCCCGGGTACTCGGAGATCGACGTCGCCCAGGAATCGGCCCAGCACCTCGACGTGACCATCATGCCGACCAAGATCGGGCCGCAGGACATGATCGATGCCCTGCCGAAGATCGTCTGGCACCTGGACGACCCGGTGGCCGACCCGGCGCTGGTGCCGCTGTACTTCGTGGCGAAGAAGGCCGCCGAGCACGTCACCGTGGTCCTCTCCGGCGAGGGCGCCGACGAGTTCTTCGGCGGGTACACCATCTACCGGGAGCCGCTCTCCCTCGGCACGGTCAACGGCCTGCCCGGCGGGGTGCAGAAGGGCCTGCGCGCGGTCTCGAAGGCCATCCCGCAGGGGGTGAAGGGCAAGAGCTTCCTGGAACGCGGCACCACCCCGATCGAGCAGCGCTACTACGGCAACGCCCGGATGTTCACCGAGGAGGAGAAGCAGCACCTGATGCGCCGCTACGACCCCTCGGTGCGCTACACCGACGTCACCGCCCCGATCTACGCCGAGTGCGCCGAGCTCGACGACGTCACCAAGATGCAGTACGTCGACCTGTACACCTGGCTGCGCGGCGACATCCTGGTCAAGGCCGACCGGATCTCGATGGCGCACTCGCTGGAGGTCCGGGTGCCGTTCCTGGACCGGGCGGTGTTCGACGTGGCGGCCACCATCCCGGTGGACCTGAAGCTCCCGCCGCGCTCCGATGCCACCAAGTACGCCATGCGCCAGGCCCTCCAGGGCGTGGTGCCCCCGGCCATCGTCAACCGCAGGAAGCTCGGCTTCCCCACCCCGACGCGGGTGTGGCTGCGCGGCGAGATGTACGAGTGGGCCCGCTGGGTGATCTCCAACTCCGGCGCGGGCGAGCTGATCGACCTGTCGTACGCGATGCGGCTGCTGGAGGAGCACAAGCGGGAGGAGGCCGACCACTCCCGCAAGGTGTGGACGGTGCTGATCTTCTGCATCTGGCACGCGATCTTCGTGGCCAAGACGCTCGACCCGGGCATCCAGCGCAACCAGTCCGCGCTGCTGACCAAGCCGGTGGTCGGCTCCATGGTCCGCTGAGCCGGTGAGGAGGCCCCCTGCCGCCGCGTGGCAGGGGGCCCCGGTTCACCCGGGCTGGGTCACGCCCGGGCGCAGCTCACCGTGGGCAGGGCGTTGGCCCCGGGGCTGTTGGCGAGGAAACCGAACGAGGTCGTCCCCTCCGGGGCGACCGTGCCGTTCCAGGCCGCGTTGGTCACCGTCGTGGTCGACCCGGACGTGGTGTACGAGCCGCTCCACAGGCTGTTGACCGTCTGACCGCTGGGCCAGACCAGGGTCGCCTTCCAGCCGGCGAACGGCGTCGCGCCGTGGTTCATGATCGTGACCTCGCCCTGGAATCCGCCGGACCAGGCGCTGACCACCTTGTAGACCGCCATGCAGTCCCCGCTGTGCGGCGGCGGAGTGGTCGGGCTCGGCGGCGGGCTGGTCGGGCTCGGCGGGGGAGTCGTCGGGCTCGGCGGCGGGGTGGTCGGTGCGGGGGTGGTGGGGTTGGGCGAGCCGCCGTTGCCTACCCCGGTGACCTCGCCGTTGCCCCCGTCGAAGGCCACGTCGGAGCAGCCGAAGAAGTTCTCCTGGCTGTCCGAACGGACCCAGCGCGAGTAGATGATGTGCCGGCCGCTCTTGTTCGACGGCAGGTTGCCGCTGAAGTAGTAGTGCCCCTCGTTGGTGCCCACCCCGCCGTTCTGCGGCGGGTTGGTCACCGTGAGGAAGGGCTGCTCCTCCAGGTCGCTCCAGGCCAGCGCCCGGGTCGGGCTCCAGCTGTCCTTCGTCACGTAGAAGTAGAAGGTGCCCGGGTGGTGGGCCCAGTTGCTGTACTTGAAGTTGTGCCGGGCCCCGGCGGTCAGGTGGGTCAGCGGCCAGTCGGTGCGGGCCAGGTCGTACCCGGTGTAGCCGGGGTTGCCGCCGCTGCACAGCTTGCCGTCGGGGATGAAGCCGACGGTCCGGCCGCCGGCGTCGGAGCGCAGCACGCTGAACCAGTTGTACAGCGAGTTCGCCCCGCTCTGGGCGACCGCCGCCGTGCAGGCCGGGTTGATCGGCTTGATCTCACCGGTGGGGCTGAGGCCGTCCTTCCAGCACAGGTAGGTCCGGCTGCCGGGGGTCATCGCGGCGCCGTGCGCGACGGCGGGGTCGGGCCCCGCCGTCAGGGCGACGGCGCCCATGAGAAGAGTGGCGGCCGCGGTGAGCAACGCGGCCGTACGCGAACGGTGGGACACGGGTTCTCCTCACTCGCGGGACGCGGGCGCCCCGCGGGCAACGCGGGGCGGCAGTGCCGCCCGCCCCGCTGTGACGCGGATACGGCGGTCGAGGCGGACGTGCCCCGGCGGATGGCCGGCGTACGTGCGCCGTCGCGGTCCGACTCGCGGACCGGTGCCCTCGCGTGGATGTGAACCCGGCGCCGGCGGCACGGCAGCCCCCGCACCGCCCGGCAAGCGCCATCCCACCACGGACGCCGACGGCGCGCAATAGCTGGTGCTCGATGTGTCAGTTCGGCGAGGTGCTCGCGGCCGGGCGGCGGCTGGGTCTCGCAGCCCCTCGCCTCGCCCGCCCGCCGGTAGGCCAATACGGTGGCTTCAGCGCTCGTCGTGGCGCGTACTGTGCCAGCCTGGTACGACAAGATCGTTCGACGCGCGGCGTGGACGGAGGACCGGAATGGGATACGCGGTGGTGCTCGGCGAGGCACTGGTCGACCTGCTCGACACCGAGTACGCCGGCGAGCCGGTCTACCGGCAGGCCGTCGGCGGCGGGCCGCTGAACGTGGCGGTCGCCGTCGCCCGGCTCGGCGGTGCGGTGCAGTTCGTCGGGTCGCTCGGCGACGACGTCCTGGCCGGGCGGATCCGCGACTTCCTGACCGGGGCGGGCGTCGGCCTGGCCGGGGTGGCGACCGTTCCCGTCCCGACCGCGCTGGCGGTGGCCACCTTCGCCGGTCCCGAGCCCGACTTCCGGTTCTACGGCGAGCCGCCCTCCTACGGCCTGCTCGGTCCCGACGACCTCGACACCGAGCTGGTCGCGGGCGCCGACGTCGTCTACTGCGGGTCGATCGTGCTGCTCCGGCCGCCGGTGCTGGCCGCCGCGCGCCGGGCCTGGGGGATCGCCCCCGGGCTGCGGGTCTTCGACCCGAACGTGCGGCCCCGGCTGCTCGACGGGCCGGCCGCGCTGGCCGGCCTGCGCGAGACGGTGGCCGAGTTCGCCGCCTCCGCCCACCTGGTCAAGCTGAGCACCGCCGACGCCGAGCTGCTCTACCCCGGCGAGCCGGTCGAGGGGGTCGCGGCGTACCTGCGCGAACTGGGGGCTTCGACCGTGGTGGTCACCCTCGGCCCGGCCGGCGCGGTGATCGCCGCCGCGGGCGCCGATCCGGTACGCGTGCCCGCGCCCAGGGTGCGCGCGGTGGACGCCACCGGCGCCGGCGACTCGGTGATGGGGGCGCTCGTCGCCGACCTGCTGGTCGACGGCGAGCCGACCGATCCGGCCGACTGGCACCGGCGGGTCGCGTTCGCGCTGCGGGTCGCCGGGCTGGTCTGCGAGTCCCCCGGCGGCGCGGTGGCCATGCCCACCCGCGCCGAGGTGCTACGCCGCTTCGCCGGCTGATCCCGGCCGGCTCCGGCCCGACCCCGGCTGCCTACGGCCGACCGGACCGGGCCAGGGTGAGCACGGCGGCCAGGGAGAGCGCGGCGGCGCCGGCCAGCACCGCCGCCATCGGCACGGCGCTGCCCTCGCCGCCCAGCCCGACCAGCGGAGCGGCCAGCGCGCCGATCACCGACTGGAGCGCCCCCAGCAGCGCGGCGGCCGTGCCGGCGTGGCCGGCGTGCCGGTCCAGCGCCAGCGCCGTGCTGTTGGGCATCACCATGCCGATCGTGCCGACGAAGACGAACAACGCCACGGCGAGCGGCCACAGGCTGCCGGCCACCGCGCCGGTCAGCACGCCCACGGCGGCCACGGCGCCGACCAGCAGGGTGGCGACCAGCAGGACGCGCGGGCTGAACCGGTCGAGCAGCCGGGCGTTGGCCTGCCCGGCGGCGACCAGGGCGAGCGCGTTGAGGCCGAAGATCAGGCTGAACGTGCCGCTGGAGACGCCGAAGACGTCCTGGAGGACGAACGGCGAGCCGGAGATGTACGCGAACAGGGCGGCGAAGGCCAGCCCCTGGGTCAGCACGTACCCGAGGTAGACCCGGTCGGTCAGCAGCGACCCCATGGTCCGGGCGATGCCGGCCAGGCCCCCGGTGCTGCGCCGCTCGGCGGGAAGTGTCTCGGGCAGCCGCCAGGCCGCCGCGGCGGCGAGCAGCAGGCCGATCACCGCGAGGGTGACGAAGACCGCCCGCCAGGACCCGAACCGCAGCACCAGGCTGCCGACGCCGGGCGCGGCCACCGGGGCCACCCCGAAGATCAGGGTGAGCCGGGAGAAGTACTTCGCGGCGGCCCGGCCGGCGTACAGGTCGCGGACGATCGCCCGGGCCACCACCACGCCGGTGCCGCCGGCGAAGCCCTGCATGAAGCGGGCCGCGGCGAGCGTGCCGGCGTTCGGGGCGACCGCGCAGACCAGGGCCAGCAGCGCGTACCCGACCAGGCCGACGAGCACCGGCCGGCGGCGGCCCCACCGGTCGCTGAGCGGGCCGGTGACGAGCTGGCCGAGGGCCATGCCGATCAGGCAGGTGGTGAGCGAGAGCTGGATCTGCGCCTGGCTGGCCCTCAACTCGTCGGCCATGGCCGGGAACGCCGGCAGGTACATGTCCAGCGAGAGGGGGCCGACGGCGGTGAGCGCCCCGAGCAGCACCAGCAGTCCGATCCCGGTGCCCCGGTCGGCGGCCCCCGATCTCGGTGCCCCGGCGCGCCGGGGCGGCACCCCGGGTGCCGCAGTCCGCCCGCCGGGGGCCGGTACGCCGGAGCCCCGCCGACCGGTGACCGGCGTCGGACTGCCGGTCGACTGCACCACACGCGCCACGGGGCCCCCAGAAGAAGTCGGATCCGGGTAACCTTAGCTCTGTCATCAGAGATATTGCGCTGTGAAGTAGGTGACTCGTGTCCACCGACGAGACCCCCGCGCGGCTCGGCGCCGCCGTGGCGGAGCTGCACCGGCTGCTGCGCCGCTCGACCCTCGGGCGGGCCAACCGGCCGGCGCTGCCGGAGGCGCAGGTGGAGTTGCTGCTGGTGGTCCGCGCCCACCCGGACATCAGCGTCAAGGAGACGGCCCGGCGGCTGGGCACCGCGCCGAACACGGTGAGCACCCTGGTCGGCGACCTGGCCGGCGCCGGGATGCTGCACCGCGAGCGGGACCCGGGTGACCGGCGGCTGGTCCGGTTGCGCCTCACCGACGCCGCGCGGCAGCGGATGGCCGACTACGAGCGGCACCGCGCCGAGCTGCTCGCCGCCGCCCTCGCCGCCCTCGACCCGGCCGCCCGCCGGGCCCTGACGGAGGCCCTGCCCCACCTGACCCGCCTGGCCGCCCTCATCAGCCCCGCCGACTGACCCGGTCGGGTCAGACGGTGCCGTCGAGTTCGGCGTAGCCCCGGCGGGCCGCGAACAGGGCGGCGCGGGCACCGAAGGGGGCCTCGGCGGCCACCCGTTCCGGCGGGGCGCCCCCGGCGTGGCCGACCCGGATCAGCCGGGCCAGCTCGACCAGTTCGCCGTGCTGGGCCCGGACGAACTCCGGGTCGACCAGCTCGCCGTGCCCCGGCACGACGACCGTGCCCGGGGTGGTCAGCCGCAGCAGCTCGGCCACCGCGTCGGGCCACCGCAACGGGTACGACTCCTCGAACGCCGGCGGCCCGCCCTGCTCGACGAGGTCCCCGGCGACCAGCACGTCCGCGTCCGGTACGTGCACCATCAGGTCGGCGTCGGTGTGCCCGTGCCCCGGATGGCGCAGCAGCACCCGCCGGCCCCCGACGTCCAGCACCGTCTCCCCGCGAACGACATTCGTCGGGGCCAGCAGCGCCGTGCCGGCCAGCTCGACGGCCAGCCCCGGCCGCTCGCCGCGCATCTCCTCGTACGCCGCCCGGCGCAGCTCGTCGGGGCGCTCGCGCAGCGCCGCGGCGGCGACCTCGTGCGCGTACACCGGGCGGGGCGGGTCGGCGGCGAGCGTGGCGTTGCCGAAGCAGTGGTCGAAGTGGTGGTGGGTGTTCACCACCGTCCACGGGTGCGGGGTGACCGCACGGGCTGCGGCGGCCAGCTCGGCGGCCTGCCCGGCGGTGGAGAGGGTGTCCACCACCAGCGCCGCGCCGTCGCCGACGACCAGCGTGACGTTGACGTCGAGCAGTGGCTCCCGCAGCACGTGCACCCCGTCGGCGACCTCGACGAACCGCAGCGTCACGACCCGGCCGCCGCCGCGCGGTCACCACCGGGGCGACCGCCGGCCGGAGCGTCGGCGGGCCCCCCGCCGGCCGGCGCGCCGGGCCGGGCCCCGCCGGCCCGTTCGACGAAGCGCTGCCGGTCGACCAGCACGCGGTCCACCAGCCCTCGGGCGACGGTCTCCGCGCCGTCGGTGACGCTCACCTCGAACCGCAGCCGTCGCCCGTCGACCGTGGCGAGCCGGGCGTGCGCCGCCACCGTGCGGCCGACCGGGGTGGGGGCCAGGTGGTCCAGCTCGACCCGGAGCCCGACCGTGGTCCGGCCCGGCGGCATGCCGCCGGCGGTGGCCGCGACCGTGGCCGCCTCGACCAGGGCGAGCACCCGGGGGGTGCCCAGCACCGGCACGTCGCCGGAGCCGAGGGCCCGCGCGGTGTCGGCGTCGGTCACGGTCAGCTCGACCCGGGCCGACAGGCCCGGCGCGAAGGATTGCTCCGACTGCTCCTGCATGCGCCCACCCTAGGTGGTCGCCGTCGGCGGGTCGCGGTGCCGCCGTTAACCTGGACGGCGATGGCCGTCGTGACTGACCCACAGACCCCCGCCCCCGCCGGACCGCCCGCGCCGCCCGCCCCGCCCGACGGCGGTCGCCGCCGGGTGATCGCCATGTCGGTCTGGACCGTCGCCTTCGTGGCCGGCTGGCTCGGCATCGGCCTGCCCACCGACCCGGCGTACGCGTTCCTCTGGATCTGGGCGGGCACCGTCGCCTGGAACTCGCACCGCCCGTGGCGCGCCCACCTGCTGTTCGCCCGGGACTGGGTGCCGGTGGTGCTCCTCCTCGCGGCCTACAACCTGTCCCGGGGGTTCGCCGACAACGGCGCCACCCCGCACGCGATGGAGCTGATCGTCGCCGACCGGTTCATGTTCGGCTGGGCGACCGGCGGCGAGGTGCCGACCGTCTGGTTGCAGGAGCACTTCTACCGGCCCGAGGTGCGCTGGTGGGACGTGCTCGCCAGCTGGGTCTACTTCTCCCACTTCGTGGTGACCCTCGCCGCCGCCGCGGTGCTCTGGATGCGGAATCGGCGCCGGTGGGCCGCGTACATGCGGCGCTTCGGATTCCTCTGCGCGGCCGGGCTGGTCACCTACTTCCTCTACCCGGCCGCCCCGCCCTGGTGGGCGGCGCAGAACGGCCTGCTCACCGAAGTGGCCCGGATCTCCACCCGGGGCTGGAAGGCGTTCGGCATGCACGGCGCGGGCAACCTGCTCAACGCCGGGCAGGTCGCCTCCAACCCGGTGGCCGCGATGCCGTCGCTGCACACCGCGTGGGCGCTGTTCGTGGTGCTGTTCTTCCTGGGGGCGACCCGCCGCCGGTGGTGGCCGCTGCTGCTGGCGTACCCGCTGGCGATGACCTTCACCCTCGTCTACTCCGGGGAGCACTACGTCATCGACGTGCTGGTCGGCTGGGCGTACGTGGGGATGACCTTCCTCGTGGTCGGCCTGGCCGAGCGCTGGTGGGCGGCCCGTCGGTCGCGCCGGTCGCCTGTCGGGCCGGAGCCGACCGGCGACCCCCAGGGCGGTCCGGAGCCGACGGGCGGCCCTCCGGAGCCGGTCGGGACCGCCGCCGGCGATCCTCCTGCGGTCCCGGCCACCCGCTGAGGCCCCTGCACGGGCTGCCGTCGGACCCGTTGCGGCCGGGTGTCCCGGCCGTGCGCTGAGGGTCCTGCGCCGGCTGCCGTCGGACCCGTTGCGGCCGGTGTCCCGGCCGCGCTGGGCCGGCTCAGCCGGGGTTGCGGCTGGCCTGCGCCCGCGCGGTCAGCTCCGCCGCCAGCCACCACGCCTCGGCGAGGTCGCGGTCGAGGGCGGCGGCACCCGCGCCGCCCGCGGTGTCCGCGTGCACGGTCGCCAGCCGCAGCCGCCGCTGCGCCGGGCCCTGGGTCACCCGCACGCTCTGGATCCGCGCGTACGGCACGAGGGTGAGCTGCCGGGTGATCAGCCCGGACCGGGCGGCGAAGACCCGTTCGTCGAGCCCGGCGCCGACGGCCCGGCGGCTCAGCGGGCGCAGCCACCGGGCCCGGGCCGGCGGGAGGCTCGTCGCCAGCCCGCTCAGCCGCACCCCCGGCAGCACCTCCGTCACGATCCGTTCCCCGGTGTGCGCGTCGCCCACCGGCAGCAGCCGGTCGGGCCGGTTCCGGTCGTCCGGTTCGCCGGCCGCGTAGCCGGCCACCTCCAGCCGCAGCCGAAGCCAGCCCTTGGCGCGCCAGAGCAGCGGCCAGGTGACCCCGACCGTCTGCACCCGGCTCAGCGGCACGGTCTGCGCCCGGGTCTCCAGCAGGCCGTTGCGGATCCGCAGGGTGCCCTCGTCCCGGGCCAGCCGGAAGTTCCAGTCGTCGAGGACGCGGCGTACCGGTTGCAGCAGCACGCCGGCCATCGCGGTGAGGGTGCTCGCCACCGCGATGAACGACCAGGAGCCCTCGGAGAGGAACTGGGCCACGACGAAGGCCACGCCGAGGGGGAGCAGGAACGCCTGCGGGGTGAGCAGCTGGCTGACCAGCAGGTCCCGATTCGACACGCCGTGCAGCGCCCGCCCCGGCGGGACCGGCGAGGCCGCGTGCTCCACCCCGGGTCCGTCCGTCGCCGTGGTCGCCGGCTGGGGCCCGGGGGCGGCCCCGGTGCCGGCGAGCGCGAGCAGTCGCTGCCGCAGGGCGGCGGCCTCGGCCACCCCCAGGTACGCCAGTGGCGCCTCGGTCTTCCCGCCGCCGACCACCTCCAACCGCAGCTCGGCCAGCCCGGTGAGCTGGGCGAGCAGCGGGCGGACCACCTCGACGGCCTGGAGGCGCTCCAGCGGGATGGCCCGGGTGCGCCGCCAGAGCAGGCCCTCGTACACCCGCAGCTCGCGGCCGACCACGTGGTAGCCGGTGTTGTACCAGCTGACCACCGCGAGCACGGTCGCGCCGAGGGCCAGCACGACCACCATCGCCGCGAACCAGCTGAAGCCGACCCGGGACAGGGTCGACCAGGACAGCCCGGCGATGACCACGACCAGCGACTTGGCCCCGTGCAGCGCGGGACTCAGCGGATGCAACCGCTGCCGGGGCTCCCCGCCCCCGGCCTGCTGGTCAGGGAGCTGCTGCCCCGGCCCGCCGGGCGGGGCGACGGCCTCCTCGGGCCCGTGCGGGGGGCCGGTGGGCGGCACGGCGGGCGCGGGGGTCGGGAACTGCGGGGGGTGGGGGGCGCCGGTGGGGTCGGTGTGGTGCTGGCCCTGGCTCACAGGCCCTCCGCGCGGTCCTCGCCGAGCGCGGTGAGCCGGTCGCGCAGCCGGGACGCCTCCGCCGGGCGCAGTCCCGGCACCCGGGCGTCGCTGGCCGCGGCGGCGGTGTGCAGCTGCACCGTGGCCAGGTCGAAGGCCCGCTCCAGCGGGCCGGCGCTGACGTCGACGAACTGCATTCGCGAGTACGGCACGATGGACAGCCGGCGGACCAGCAGCCCGTGTCGCACCAGCAGGTCGTTCTCGCGCTCGGCGTACCCCCAGACATGCACCGCGCGCATGATGGCGACGATTCGCCACGCGCCGGCCAGCACGACCGCGCCGAGGGCGGCGCCGAACAGCCAGTGCCCGCTCAACGCCCAACCGACGGCGAGACCCAGCAGCAGCACCCCGAGCAGCCCCGCCAGCCGCAGCAGCTCCACCCAGATCAGGTCGCCGGACACCGGTTGCCACCGCACGGTGTCCGGCCACGGCTCCAGCGGGCCCGGCGGGAACGGCGCCGACCGGGCCGGGGCCGGCGGTGGCGCGGGGTGCGGGCCGGGTGGGACGGCCGGTGGGCCGCCGACCGGGTCGCCGGTCACCGGGAGGGTCCGCTCTGCGCGTTCACCAGTCGAGCGTAGGCGATCCGGCCAGTGGCGTGACCTCCCGAAGGAAGCCGCGTGCGTCGAGGAAGTCGCCGAGTGAGGCCCGGTGGTCGGCGCAGGCGAGCCAGGTCTTGCGCCGGTCGGCGGTGTGCAGGCGGGGATTGTTCCAGCGCAGTGCCCACTCGGCGAGCGCGCGACAGCCTCGGGCCGAGCAGATCGGTGCCGCGTCGGCGGGGAGGGGGAGGCTCATCCGGGCCAGTCTAGGCGCGCGGCGAGAAGACTGAGCGCCGGGCGGCCACGGGGGGAGCCGCCCGGCGACGGGGTGAATGGTACACACGCCGGACCCCCTGGTGTAAACCCGTGATCGGCGATTCGGGACGGTGGGACGGCGTGGCGGAAAACGGCTTCTCCCCGCCTCGGCACTCAGCCGGGCATGCGAGTCTTGACACGCACCACGCCGCGACAATCGATCATGCTGTGGAGGACCGGTGGCCCAGCCGACCACGCCCGACACCCCGACGCCGAACGGCAGCGCGCCGGACACCCCCCCGACATCGGCGCAGCCGACGACCACCCCGGCTCAGGACGCGACGCTGCTGGAGCGCGCGCTGTTCGAGATCAAGCGGGTGATCGTCGGCCAGGACCGGATGGTCGAGCGGATGTTCGTGGCGCTGCTCGCCCGGGGGCACTGCCTGCTGGAGGGGGTGCCCGGGGTGGCGAAGACCCTCGCCGTGGAGACCCTCGCCAAGGTGGTCGGCGGATCCTTCGCCCGGGTGCAGTTCACCCCGGACCTGGTCCCCGCCGACATCATGGGCACCCGGATCTACCGGCAGTCCAGCGAGAAGTTCGACGTCGAGCTGGGCCCGGTCTTCGTCAACTTCCTGCTCGCCGACGAGATCAACCGGGCCCCGGCAAAGGTGCAGTCGGCCCTGCTGGAGGTGATGGGCGAGCGGCAGGTGTCCATCGGCGGCCGGACCCACCGGGTGCCGGACCCGTTCCTCGTGATGGCCACCCAGAACCCGATCGAGCAGGAGGGCGTCTACCCGCTTCCGGAGGCGCAGCGGGACCGCTTCCTGATGAAGATCGTCGTCGGGTATCCGACCGACGCCGAGGAACGGGAGATCGTGTACCGGATGGGGGTGACCCCGCCGCAGTCGACGCGGGTCTTCGACACCGAGGACCTGATCGCGCTGCAGCGCAAGGCCGACCAGGTCTTCGTGCACAACGCGCTGGTCGACTACGCGGTTCGGCTGGTGCTGGCCACCCGCGCCCCCGCCGAGCACGGCATGCCCGACGTCGCGCAACTGATCCAGTACGGCGCCAGCCCGCGCGCCTCGCTCGGACTGGTCCGGGCCGCCCGGGCGCTGGCGCTGCTGCGTGGCCGGGACTACGCCCTCCCGCAGGACGTGCAGGACATCGCGCCGGACATCCTGCGTCACCGGCTGGTGCTCAGCTACGACGCGCTCGCCGACGACGTGCCGGCCGACCACGTGGTGCACCGGGTGATGTCGACCATCCCGCTGCCGTCGGTGGCCCCGCGCCAGCAGGCCACCCCGAACGGCCCGCCGCCGGCCGCCGCCGGGTGGCCCGGGCAGCGGCCGTGACCTCACCCACCCCCACCGGGGGTACGCGGTGGTCGCCCTCACCCGCCGCCCCCCGCAGCGACGCGCTGCTGTCCCGGCTCCAGCTGATGGTCACCCGCAAGCTCGACGGCCTGCTCCAGGGCGACTACGCCGGACTGCTGCCCGGCCCGGGCAGTGAGGCGGGGGAGTCGCGCGAGTACCGCCCGGGCGACGACGTACGCCGGATGGACTGGCCGGTGACCGCGCGCACGACGACGCCGCACGTGCGGCGCACGGTCGCCGACCGGGAGCTGGAGACATGGCTCGCGGTTGACCTGTCCGCGAGCCTGGACTTCGGCACCGGCCAATGGCTGAAGCGGGACGTGGTGGTGGCCGCCGCCGCCGCGCTGACCCACCTGACCGTGCGCGGCGGCAACCGGATCGGGGCGGTGGTCGGCAGTGGCGCCGCTGCGGCAGCCCCGGCCGGACGCCGCCGGGTCGCGCCGCCGCCCGGACCCGGCCGGCTGGTCCGGCTGCCCGCCCGGTCCGGGCGGAAGGAGGCGCAGGGGCTGCTACGGGCGATCGCCGGCACCGAGATCCGGCCCGGGCGCAGCGACCTGGGCGCGCTGGTCGACATGCTGAACCGGCCGCCCCGCCGGCGGGGGGTCGCGGTGGTCATCTCCGACTTCCTCGCGCCGCCGCCGCAGTGGGCGCGGCCGATGCGTAAGCTGCGGGTCCGGCACGACGTGCTGGCGATCGAGGTGGTCGACCCGCGCGAGCTGGAGCTGCCCGACGTGGGGGTGCTGCCGGTGGTCGACCCGGAGACCGGGGAGCTGCACGAGGTGCAGACCGCCGACCCGCGGCTGCGCCGTCGGTACGCCGAGTCGGCCGCCGCCCAGCGCGCGGAGATCTCCGCCCAGCTCCGCGCCGCCGGAGCGGCCCACCTGCGACTGCGGACCGACACCGACTGGCTGCTCGACATGGTGCGCTTCGTCGCCGCTCAGCGGCACGCCCGCACCCGGGGGACGACACGATGATCCGTTTTCTGCAACCGTGGTGGCTGCTGGCCGTGCTGCCGGTGCTCGCCCTCGCCGCGCTGTACGTGTGGCGGCAGCTGCACCGCCGGGCGTACGCGATGCGGTTCACCAACGTGGACCTGCTGCGCACCCTGGCGCCGAAGGGGCTGGGCTGGCGGCGGCACGTGCCGGCGGTGGCGTTCCTGCTCTGCCTGCTGGTGCTGTCCACCGCCCTGGCCCGGCCGGCGATCGACACCAGGGAGCCGCTGGAGCGGGCCACCGTCATGCTGGCCATCGACGTTTCGCTGTCCATGCAGGCCGACGACGTGCCGCCGAACCGGCTGGAGGCCGCCCAGGAGGCGGCCAAGCAGTTCGTCGGCGAACTGCCGGAGAGCTACAACCTCGGCCTGGTCTCGTTCGCCAAGTCGGCGAACGTGCTGGTGCCGCCCGGCAAGGACCGGGGCGCGGTGACCAGCGCGATCGACGGGTTGGTGCTGGCCGAGGCGACGGCGACCGGCGAGGCGGTGTTCACCTGCCTGGAGGCGATCCGGTCGGTGCCGGCCGACGGCGCGGCGGGCATCCCGCCGGCCCGGATCGTGCTGCTCTCCGACGGCTTCCGCACCTCCGGGCGGGCGGTGGAGGAGGCCGCCGCCGCCGCCCAGGCGGCCAACGTGCCGGTCTCCACCATCGCCTTCGGCACCGACGCCGGCCAGGTCGACATCGGCGGGCAGCTCCAGCGGGTGCCGGTGGACCGACTGGCGCTGGCCGACCTGGCGGAGACCACCGACGGGTACTTCTACGAGGCGGCCTCGGTCAGCGAACTCAAGCAGGTCTACCAGGACATGGGCAGCTCGATAGGGTTCCGCACCGAGCCCCGCGAGATCACCCAGTGGTACGCCGGGATCGCGCTGCTGCTGGCCCTCTGCGCGGGCGCCACGAGTCTCCTGTGGTCCTCCCGCCTGATCTGACCGGCCCCGGCCCGCGTCGACCCGTGGGGTCGGCGTGGGGCGGGGTCGGTCAGTGACCGGCGGAGGTGAGGACGAAGACGACGGCAACCCAGACGGCGGCGAGGGTGAAGCCCAGGGGGGCGACGTAACGGCTCATGGGAAGGCTCCGGTGGCGGCTCGACGGTCCGCGTTGTCGCGGGACCGCAGGGGTAGGCAGGACGCGCACACGAAGTCGTGACCGGGCGGCTCCCGGCGCGGCTCGGTCGTCCGGCGCGGGGCCGGTGACCGGGCGGAGGCGGGGAGCGGAGCTGGGTCAGCTCACCTGCTGAGTCGTGGCTCAGCGGGGCTGACGTTCGGCCCGGCCACGACTGGGAGGATCGCTATCTCGCACAGCGATCACCTCCTGCGGTCGGCGGGGCCCGGAACGCGGACCGCACGGCCCGCAAACGTGGATCATCGTACACCGGGATGGTCGCCGGACGGCACTCGGCCGACGGGTCGACCGAGCGGCTCCGCGGCACCGACCGGCGGGCGGTCCGCGACCCGCCGGGGACGCGGCAGCCGGGACCAGGTGGCCGTGCCGCCACGGGGTGATCCGGGTGTCGGACCAGGGGGTTGCCCGGGCGGCGTTAGCGCTTACCTGCCGGTAACGCCTAGGCTCCGACCGACCGGGAGATCATCGAACTGAGGGGGGACCCGTGGCCCGTACCGTCCTGGTGACCGGCGGCAACCGGGGGATCGGCCTGGCCATCGCGCAGGCCTTCGCCAAGCAGGGCGACCGGGTGGCGGTGACGCACCGCAGTGGTGACGCACCCGAGGGGCTGTTCGGGGTGCGGTGCGACGTGACCGACTCCGCCTCCGTCGACGCGGCCTTCGGCGCCATCGAGGCCGAGCTGGGCCCGGTCGAGGTGCTGGTGGCCAACGCCGGCATCACCGACGACACCCTGATCATGCGGATGTCGGAGGAGCAGTTCACCCGGGTGGTGGACACCAACCTCACCGGCGCGTTCCGCTGCGCCAAGCGCGCCTCGACGAAGATGCTCCGGGCCAAGTGGGGCCGGATGATCTTCATCTCCTCGGTCGTCGGCCTGTACGGCGGCCCCGGTCAGGTCAACTACGCGGCGAGCAAGGCCGGCATGGTCGGCGTGGCCCGCTCGATCACCCGGGAGCTGGGCGGACGCAACATCACCGCCAACGTCGTCGCGCCCGGCTTCATCGACACCGACATGACCGCCGCGCTGCCCGAGGACCGCCGGACCGAGTACCTCAAGTCCATCCCCGCCGGCCGGTTCGCCACCCCCGACGAGGTCGCCGCGGTGGTCGCCTGGCTGGCCTCGGACGCCGCCGGCTACATCTCCGGCGCCGTGATCCCGGTCGACGGCGGCCTGGGCATGGGCCACTGACGCTGCCTCATCGCACCGACTCAACGGAGGAACCCCGACATGTCCGGACTGCTGGCCGGTAAGCGGCTGCTGGTCACCGGCGTCATCACCGACGCCTCGATCGCCTTCTCCGTGGCGAAGCTCGCCCAGGAGAACGGCGCGCAGGTCGTGCTCACCGGCTACGGCCGGCTCTCCCTGGTCGAGCGGATCGCCAGGCGGCTGCCCGAGCCGGCCCCGGTGATCGAGCTGGACGTGGCCAACGCCGAGCACCTCGCCGGCCTGGCCGACAAGGTCCGGGAGCACGTCGACGGCCTCGACGGGGTGGTGCACTCGATCGGCTTCGCCCCGCAGAGCTGCCTCGGCGGCGGGTTCCTCGACGCGCCGTGGGAGGACGTGGCCACCGCGCTGCACGTCTCGACGTACTCCTACAAGTCCCTGGCCATGGCGGCGCTGCCGCTGATGCAGCCGGGCGGCGCGGTGGTCGGGCTGACCTTCGACGCCACCAAGGCGTGGCCGGTCTACGACTGGATGGGCGTGGCCAAGGCCGGGCTGGAGTCCGCCTCCCGCTACCTCGCGATGCACCTGGGCAAGCAGGGCATCCGCAGCAACCTGGTCGCCGCCGGCCCGCTGCGCACCATCGCGGCGAAGTCGATCCCCGGCTTCGAGCAGTTCGAGGAGGCCTGGGCCGAGCGCGCCCCGCTGGGCTGGAGCCTCACCGACCAGGAGCCGGCCGCCCGGGCCTGCCTGGCGCTGATGTCGGACTGGTTCCCGGCGACCACCGGCGAGATCGTCCACGTCGACGGCGGCTACCACGCCATCGGTGCCTGACGTCGCGGGCGGGCCCGCCGGCGCGGGGGCCCGCCCCTGCACACCCCGGACCAGGGGGCGTCGCCCGGCCGCCGACGGGGGCGGGGAAGAATAGGCCCATGGCGTACGACGCGTTGGTGCTGGTCTCCTTCGGCGGCCCGGAGCGGCCCGAGGACGTGCTGCCCTTCCTCCAGAACGTGACCCGGGGGCGGGGCGTGCCCCCGGAGCGGCTGGCGGAGGTCGTCGAGCACTACCAGCACTTCGGCGGGGTCTCCCCGATCAACCAGCAGTGCCGTGACCTGCTCGCCGCCATCCGGGCGGACTTCGCCGCCCACGGCGTCGACCTGCCGGTCTACTGGGGCAACCGGAACTGGGACCCGATGCTCGCCGACACCGTGGCCCGGATGCGCGACGACGGGGTCACCAACGCCCTGGCGCTCGTGACCAGCGCGTACGGCGGCTACTCCTCCTGCCGCCAGTACCAGGAGGACATCACGAAGGCCCGCGCGGCGGTCGGCCCGGACGCCCCGGTGATCGAGAAGCTGCGCCAGTTCTGGGACCACCCGGGCTTCGTCGAGCCACACGCCGACGCGGTCAGGGCGGCGCTGGGCCGGCTCGACCCGGCGACGCGGGCCACCACCCGGCTGGTCTTCACCGCCCACTCCGTCCCCGTCTCGGCGGCCGAGAACGCCGGCCCGCACGGCGGCCGGTACACCGCCCAACTCGCGGAGGTGGCCCGGCTGGTGCACGCCGCCGCCGCGCCCGACCTGCCGTACGACCTGGTGTGGCAGAGCCGCTCCGGCCCGCCCCAGGTGCCGTGGCTGGAGCCGGACGTCAACGACCACCTGGCCGCCCTCGCCGAGGCCGGCACCACCACCGCCGTGGTGGTCAGCCCGATCGGGTTCGTCTCCGACCACCTGGAGGTGGTGTGGGACCTCGACACCGAGGCGGCGGAGACGGCCAAACAACTCGGGCTGGACTTCGTCCGGGCCGGCACCCCGGGCACCGACCCGCGTTTCGTGGCCATGGCGCGCGAGCTGGTCGCCGAGCGCACCGAACCGGGCGGGGAGCGGCTGCGCCGCCGCCTCGGCGAGCTGCCGCTGTGGGACACCTGCCCGACGGTGTGCTGCGTGCCGACCCGCCGGCCCTGACCCGCCGACCGCCACCTCCGACACCCGTGCGGGTCACCGTCCGACGGCCCCGCCCCGACATCCCCTGGGACGACGAATGCACGAACGTAAGCCGGTGCAGAGCTGGCTGACCGACATGGACGGCGTGCTGGTGCACGAGGGCCAGCCGGTACCGGGCGCACCGGAGTTCATCAACAAGCTGCGCTCCTCAGGCAAGCCGTTCCTGGTGCTGACCAACAACTCCATCTACACCCCGCGTGACCTTCGGGCCCGGCTGACCCGGATGGGCTTCGAGGTGCCCGAGCACGCCATCTGGACGTCGGCGCTGGCCACCGCCCAGTTCCTGGGCGACCAGCGGCCGGGCGGCACCGCGTACGCGATCGGGGAGGCCGGGCTGACCACGGCGCTGCACGCGGTCGGCTACGTGCTCACCGACTTCGCCCCCGACTACGTGGTGCTGGGGGAGACCCGGACGTACAGCTTCGAGGCGATCACCAAGGCGGTCCGGCTGATCAACGAGGGGGCGCGGTTCATCTGCACCAACCCCGACGTCACCGGCCCGTCGGTCGAGGGCGCGCTGCCGGCCGCCGGCTCGGTCGCGGCGATGATCTCGAAGGCGACCGGGGTGGCGCCGTACTTCGTCGGCAAGCCCAACCCGATGATGATGCGCTCGGCGCTGAACACCATCGACGCGCACTCCGAGACGACCGCCATGATCGGCGACCGGATGGACACCGACGTGCTGTGCGGCCTGGAGGCCGGGCTGGAGACGATCCTGGTGCTGACCGGGATCAGCACCCGGGCCGAGGCCGAGCGGTACCCGTACCGCCCGTCGCGGATCGTCAACTCGGTGGCCGACCTGATGGACGACATCTGACCCCGACGGTCGTCAACTCCCAGGCCGACCCGACCCGGCCGGGGGCCGGGCCAGGCGGGTGCCGGGGCACTGAGGGCCGACGGGGGGTCAGGGGCGCAGCGGGGCGTTGCAGGCGGCGACGAGGGCCTGCCGGCAGGCGGTGGTGAGCGGGCGCAGCGCGGCGTCGCGCTGCTGGGCCTCGTAGTTGTTGATCGCGCCGCCCGGCGCGTTGTGCCCGGCCAGCGCCAGCACCCGGTCCAGCACGGCGGCGCGGGCGAACAGCCGCCGCGCCCGGGGGTCGAAGCCCGGTGGCAGGTCGGTGGTCCCGTCGGGGCGGCGCAGCGCGGCCAGCGCGCCGGCCAGCTCGGGCCGCCACTGGGCCACGTCGAGCCGGGTCAGCGCCGCGGTGGTCTCGGCGAGCGCGCTGGCCAGTTCCGCCTCCGCCTCGGCGGCGCCGGGCGAGGCCAGCGAGGCGGCCGGGGCGTCGGCGGGCAGTGGGTAGCAGCGCCAGAGCACCGTCTCGAAGGTCATCCCCGAGCCGGAGGTGTGCGTGCGCACCTGCGGGATCAGCCCGATCCCGCCGGCCACCACCGCCTCGCCGGTGACCAGCGCGGTGCCCGCGAAGTCGCCCGGCCCGGGCAGCCCCCGAGGATCGCCGGGCGCGGGCAGAACCAGCCGGATCTCGTCCGGGGAGAGCTTCGCCAGGGTGGGCAGCGCGTCCCGCAGTGGGACGTCGGTCCAGGTGCCGGGGGCGTCCGAGACGAGGTGCTCCTCGTCGCCGGCGATCTCCTCGGCGACCTCGTCGTAGGGCACGAGGCCGGCGCGCCACGCGCGCACCCAGGCAACGAACCGGCTCGACCGGCGGGGCGCGAGGGTGACCGCGCCCGCTGCGGGGGAGGACATGCAAGAGAGGGTACGTGGTACGCGCCGCCCCTGTCTCGACTGCCGCGTGCCCCGCTTCGGTTAGCGTCGATCATGGACCCGTGGTGACCGGATATTCCGTTCGTGCGCCTTTTGCGGGGGTGCTTCGACTCAATGATCGGCGCGGCTGACGCGCCCCCGGGGTGGGGCGGGGGTTAGCGTGGCGGGATGGTGGGGCGTTACGGCGAGGACGTGTTGGCGGGGGACTGGCGGCGGCGGAAGACGACCCCCGAGGTGGACGCGGAACCCGATCTCGTGGTCGAGGACGCCGACTCCGGGTTCTGCGGCGCGGTCATCGGCTTCGAGTCCGGGGCGGTGGTGCTGGAGGACCGGCACGGCCGGCGGCGCAACTTCCCGCTGTTGCCGGCGGCGTTCCTGCTCGACGGCCGGCCGGTCACGCTGAGCCGCCCGGCCCGCGCGCCCGTGCCGGCGGCCCGCCGACGTACCGCGTCCGGCTCGATCGCGGTCGACGGGGTGCGGGCGCAGGTGGCCAAGGCCAGCCGGATCTGGGTCGAGGGCGTGCACGACGCCGCCCTCGTCGAGCGCATCTGGGGCGACGACCTGCGCGTCGAGGGCGTGGTGGTGGAGCCGCTGGACGGCATCGACGAGCTTTCCGCGCAGGTGCGCGACTTCGCCCCCGGCCCGTCCCGGCGGCTCGGCGTGCTGGTCGACCATCTGGTGCCCGGCTCGAAGGAGAGCCGGATCGTGGCCCGGGTGAACTCCCCGCACGTGCTGGTCACCGGCCATCCCTACGTCGACGTGTGGCAGGCCGTCAAGCCGGCCGCGCTGGGCATCGCGGCGTGGCCGGTGGTGCCGCCGGGGCGGCCGTGGAAGGAGGGGGTCTGCGCGGCCCTCGGGGTGGCGGAGCCGGCCGACATGTGGCGGCACGTCCTGTCCCGGGTGGACAGCTTCGCCGACGTGGAGACCCCGTTGATCAACGCCATGGAACGGCTGATCGACTTCGTCACCGTCCCCCCGTCCTGACCCCACCCACCCCCCGGCCGCGCACAGTCACGGAAAGCGTGGCCGTTCGCCGAGGCACAACCACGCTTTCCGTGAGTGCACCGGCACCGGCACCGGGGGGTCAGGGTTCTTCGTCGGGGGTGCGGGTCAGGACGAAGGTGGCCACGTCCAGGGCGACGGGGTGGGCCTCGGCGTCGCGGAGCACGGTGAGGATCTCGCCGTCCTGCGGGCCGGAGATGCCCCGCCAGCGGTCCGGGCCCTCCCGGGTGAACCGCATGACCGGGTTGCCGACCGGGCCGGCCCGCAGCTCACCGGTGGCGGCGTCGGCGCTGAACTCGACCTCCGCGCCCATCCACCACCAGCGGCCGGTCAGCTCGGTCAGCTCGGCCGGGGGCGGGGCGTCGGCCGGGCGCCACGGCTCGACCGGGTCCGGCAGCGCGTCCAGGACGGTGGTCAGCACCTCCCGGCCGAGGCCGCCGACGTGGCCGACCCGCAGGCCGTACGAGTTGGCGAAGCCCACCACGGCGGTGCGGGTGGGGCGGTGCACGGCCAGCGCGGCGACGTACCCGGGCATCGACCCGCCGTGGCCGACGTACACCCGGTCGCCGACCCGGTACAGCTCGACGCCGAGGCCGTGCCCGCCGGTCCACGAGTCGAGGTCGCTGATCGCCACCGGCGCGCACATCTCGGTGAGCGTCGCCGGGGCGAGGACGGCCGGGTCGGGGTCGGCCAGGAACGCGGCCCACCGGCCGAGGTCGGTGATCGTGGACCAGAGCTGCCCGGCGGGGGCCATCGCCCCGGTGTCGGTACGCGGCTCCTCCCGCAGCGTGTCGTGCCACGGGTGCACCACGTACCCCCGGGCGAACGGCTCGGCGGCCTGGTACGTGGTGCGGGTCATGCCCAGCGGCTCCAGGACGCGCTGCCGGAGCAGGTCGAACCAGCCCGTCCCGGTGACCGCCTCCAGCACCCCGCCGAGCAGCCCGTACGCCAGGTTGGAGTAGTGGTAGACCCGGTGCGGCGGGTAGGCGATCTTGTGTTCGCCCACGCCGGCCAGCACGGACGCCAGGCCGCCGACCTCGACCCGTTCCCACCAGGTGCCGTCGGGCTCGCGCTGGAGGCCGCTGGCGTGGCCGAGGAGCTGGCGCAGGGTGAGCGCGCCGACCCCGGTGCCGGGCAGGTACGCGTCGAGGGGGTCGTGCAGGGCCAGCGTCCCGGCGTCGCGCTGCTGCATGACCAGCACCGCGGTCATCGTCTTGGTGATCGAGCCGAGTCGGTACTGCCGGTCGGAATCCGGGCGGGGGTGCTCCCCGGCTGCGGCGACGTGGGCCAACTCACCGTCGCGCACCACGCCGAGCACGAGCGACGGGGTACGCCCGGCGGACTGTGCCCGGGCGACTGCGGCGTCGACCCCTCGGACGGTCTCGGATGGCAGTGACACGGCTCCTCCACGGGCTCGCGGGACGGCTGTCACCGTCCTCCCAGAATGGCTCCCCGCCGAGCTTACTGATCTTGTCGAGGGGCCGCGTGTGCTCCGACGTGTCACTCTTGGGTGGTGGACGCGGTGTTCTGGGTCGTACTGGGTGTGGTGTTGGCGGTCGCCGAGATCTTCACGACGACGCTGTTCCTGATCATGTTCTCGGTCGGCGCGTTCGCCGCCGCCGGGGCCGCGGCCCTGGGCGCGCCGACCGCCGTCCAGGCGCTGGTGTTCGCGGTGGTCTCGGCGCTCACCGTGGCGGTGGCCCGGCCGGCGATCCGCCGGCACGCCCGCTCCGCCCAGGAGAGCGGCGAGCAGCCGTTCGGGGTGGAGGCGATCGAGGGGTCCACCGCCCTGGTGCTGGAGCGGGTCGACGCCGACCAGGGCCTCGTCAAGATCGACGGAGAGCTGTGGACCGCCCGGTCGTTCGACGCGACGCAGAGCTTCCTCCCCGGTCGGCGGGTGCGGGTGATCAAGATCCAGGGTGCGACGGCCCTGGTATGGGATGACGACGTTTCCACCTCGGGCGAGCTGCCCGAAGCGAGAGGGTGAAAGGCATGGAATTTGTGACGGTGCTGTTGGTCGCCGTGGCGTTGATCGTCATGGTGACCCTGGTCAAGGCGGTGCGGATCGTGCCGCAGCAGCGCCAGGACGTGGTCGAGCGGCTCGGCAAGTACAAGCGCACCTTGAACCCGGGCCTGAACCTGCTGGTCCCGTTCGTCGACGCGGTCCGCACCAAGGTCGACATGCGGGAGCAGGTGGTCAGCTTCCCGCCGCAGCCGGTGATCACCTCGGACAACCTGGTGGTGTCGATCGACACGGTGCTCTACTTCAAGGTCATCGACGCGGCCCGGGCGACGTACGAGATCTCGAACTTCCTCCAGGCCATCGAGCAGCTCACCGTCACGACCCTGCGTAACGTGATCGGCTCGCTGGACCTGGAGCGGGCGCTGACCAGCCGCGAGGAGATCAACCGGCACCTCTCGGGCGTGCTGGACGAGACCACCGGCCGGTGGGGCATCAAGGTCACCCGGGTGGAGATCAAGGCCATCGAGCCGCCGGCCAGCATCCGCGACTCGATGGAGAAGCAGATGCGCGCCGAGCGGGACCGCCGGGCGGCGATCCTGACCGCCGAGGGCCACAAGCAGTCGCAGATCCTCACCGCCGAGGGCGACAAGCAGTCCGCGGTGCTACGGGCCGACGGTGACCGGCAGGCCCGGATCCTCCAGGCCGAGGGCCAGGCGAAGGCCATCCGGACGGTCTTCGACGCGATCCACCAGGCCAACCCGAGCCAGAAGGTGCTCGCCTACCAGTACCTCCAGGCGCTGCCGCAGATCGCCAACGGCACGGCCAACAAGGTCTGGATCGTCCCGGCCGAGCTGACCAAGGCCCTGGAGGGAATGGGCGGCGCGCTGGGCGGGCTGAGCCAGATGGTCGGCGACCAGCCCGCGCCCGAGGCGGCCGGCCACGCGAGCGCCGTCGAGCGGGAGGCCGCCGAGGCCGCCGAGGCCGCGGCCGCCGCCGCCCAGCAGATCCACGACGAGGTACGCGTCGCCGAGGCGCAGGCCACCGGCGGCCATGGTCCGCAGGGACTGCCGGCCCCCGAGCCGGTGTCCCCGGGGAGCCTGCTGCGCGACCCGGCCGACCAGCGCGAGCGGGGCTGACACCCGCCCGGGCGGGGCCCGGGGCGGAATGCGAATAACCCTCATGCGGCGCTCCGGCACCTGACACGATCGGTCCGAAGGACGGGTGGTGACCAGGAGCCGGGGCGCCGCGGCGCGTCCCCGCCCCGCCGACCAGCGCAGCGAGGTGACGCATGAAGGATCCCGCGGACAAGCTCTTCTCCAGCACCCCGGTGCCCGGCGCGCACGACCCGGCCGGGCCGATCGGCACCCGACGCACCGGGGGCGGGTTCGGGGTGCTGCCGTTCGTCGGCGAGCCGACGCCCGCCCGTCCCGCGACCGACGCCACCTGGGCCTGGTCGCTGCGCCGCTTCGGCCGCGCCGCCGTGTGGCTGCTGCCGGCGTACGCGGTGCTGTACGGCGTGGTCGCGATGGCCAGCGACGGCGGGGTGGGCAACGCCCCGTACCCGGCCGACGGGGGGCAGCTCTACCTGATCGGCTGGGTCGCCGCCGTCTGGCTCGGGCTGCTCGCCCTGCTGGCCCTGACCGGCCTGCTCGCCGCCACCCGCAGCCGCCGGGTGGCCGCCGCGGGGTTGCTGGTCAGCATCGCCGGCACCGTGCTCATGTTGCCCTTCGCCGGGCTGACCGAGCAGGCCCCGGTCTTCGGCACCACGGCCCGCACGCTCGTGCTTCTCGGGGCCACCTGCTACACGGTGGGCTGGTTCCTCACCGGCTGGGCGGTGGCCCGTTCCGGCATGTTCAGCATCGGCGACGGCGCGATGCTGATGATCGCCGCCCCGCTGGTCGGCATCGGCGGCGCGCTGATCGGGTCCCTGCAGACCTTCGGGGCGATCTTCGTGCTGATCGCCGGAATCGGCATCGGGTACCGCTCCGGTCGTCTGGTTCCCGCCGCGATCGCCCGGGACGCGGCCAGCGCCAGCGTCGCCACCGCCACCGCCCCGGGCGGCGGCGCGACCCCGGGTCGCGGCGGCGGCCCGCTCGCCGCGGGCTGACCCGGTTCCCGCCGGTCGGGAGGTTCGTCCCACAACCTGCCGCCCAGGTGGGGAAGCGCCTGGTAGGACGCGGTGAATTACCTGACAATCGTCCCCGGGGCTGGCCGGATCGCGGCTTTCGTGGCAATCCTTGGCTCCATGCCGCCACCCCGGTCGCCGCTGTCGCGGCTGTTCACCGTGCTCCTCGCCGGCGTGCTCGCCGGCCTCGTCCTGGCGGTCGCGGCGCTGCCGGGCAACCTGCTGCTCGGGTACGCCGCGAAGTCGGCGATCGGGTCGTACGCCGTGCTGCCCGAGGCGCTGCGCACCCCGATCACCCCGCAGCGGTCGTACCTCTACGCCAACGACGGCAAGACGCTGATCACCACGTTCTACGACGTCAACCGCACCGACGTGCCGCTGGCCGAGATCGCCCCGGTGATGCGTCAGGCCATCGTGGCGGCCGAGGACCGGCGGTTCTACTCGCACGGGGGTGCCGACCTGCGCGGCCTCGCCCGCGCCCTGGTCGCCAACGTCACCGGCGGCGGCACCGAGCAGGGCGGCTCCACGCTTACCATGCAGTACGTCCGCAACGTGCTCAAGACCGACCCGGACCGCACCGCCGAGGAGCGGCAGGCCGCCACCGAGCAGACCGTCGGGCGCAAGCTCCAGGAGATCCGGTACGCCACGGCGCTGGAGCAGCGGCTCAGCAAGGACGAGATCCTCAACGGCTACCTCAACATCGCGTACTTCGGCTCCGGCGCGTACGGCATCGCGGCGGCCAGCCAGCGCTACTTCGCCAAGTCCCCGGCCGAGCTGACCCTGCCCGAGGCGGCCCTGCTCGCCGGCCTGGTCCAGTCGCCGGACGCGTACAGCCCGATCGACGGCGACGCCGGCGCGGCGCTGGACCGGCGCGGGTACGTGCTCGACGCGATGGCCGGCACCGGCGCGATCACCGCCGAGCAGGCCTCGGCGGCCAAGGCGGAGAAGCCGGCGCTGAGCCCCACCCGGCAGCCCAACGGCTGCACCGCCGTGGCGAAGGGCCACGACGACTGGGGCTTCTTCTGCGACTACCTGCGCCAGTGGTGGCTCACCCAGCCCGCGTTCGGCGACACCGTCGAGGAGCGTGAGCAGGCGCTGCGCCGGGGCGGCTACACCGTGGTCACCTCCCTGGACCCGAAGATCCAGGCCACGGCGCAGCAGCAGGCCACCGCCGTCTACGGGTACGACAACAAGCGCGCCCTGCCGATCGCGGCCGTGCAGCCCGGCACCGGCCGCGTGCTCGCCATGGCGGTCAACCGGCACTACAGCCTCGAGGACAACCCGGGCGGGCAGGCCAACCACCCCAACACCGTCAACCCGCTGGTCTCCGGTGGCGGCGGCGTCGACGGGTACCAGGCCGGGTCGACGTTCAAGTTGTTCACCATGCTCGCCGCGCTGGAGAACGGAAAGCAGCTCGCCACCGGCTTCGACGCGCCCAGCCGGCTGCCCACCCGGTACGCCGCCGAGGGCGAGGCAAGCTGCGACGGCAAGTGGTGCCCGGCGAACGCCAACCCGCAGTGGATGGACGGCTACCGCACCATGTGGGACGGCTTCGGCCGCTCGGTGAACACGTACTTCGTCTGGCTCGCCGAACAGGTCGGCCCGGCGAAGGTGGTGGAGATGGCCCAGCGCCTCGGCATCACCTTCCGGGCCGAATCGGACGCCGCCTTCGCGAAGGACAACGCCGCCAACTGGGGGTCGTTCACCCTCGGCGTGGCCGCCACCACCCCCCTCGACCTCGCGAACGCGTACGCGACCGTGGCCGCCGAGGGCACGTACTGTGCCCCGCTGCCGGTGGTCTCGGTGACCGCCGCCGACGGCGACCGGGTGCCGGTCGGCGACCCGTCCTGCCGCAAGGTGCTCGACGCCGACGTGGCCCGGGCGGCCACCGACGCGGCGCGCTGCCCGGTCGGCCAGCAGACCACGTTCGGCCAGTGCGACGGCGGCACCGCGACCTCGGTGGACCGGATCGTCGGCCGGTCGGTCGCCGGCAAGACCGGCAGCTCGGAGAGGAACGCCACCGAGACGTTCGTCGGCTTCACCCCGCAGGTCGCCGTGGCCGGCATCGCCGCCAACCCGGACGACCCGGGCGACTCGGTCGGCTCGGCCGTGCAGGCAAAGGTGATCGACGCGGTGGCCCGGACCATCCGCACGGCCGTCGCCGGCCAGCCGGTGCGCGACTTCACCCCGCCCAGCCGGGAGTTGGCCGGCGAGGTGCGCCGCCCGGCCCCGGAGCCGAGCCCCCCGCAGCAGCAGCGCCGGCAGCAGGAACGGAACCTGCCGCCGGACGTGCTCCGCTGGCTCAACCGAGGCCGAGGCTGAGGCGCGCGCTCAGCGGCGGCGGGGACGCCAGGTGGCGACGGCGCTGGGCACGCCGCGCCGGATGATCCCCGCCCGGTCGGCGTCGCCGCGCAGCATCGCCGCCGCCGTGTTGCGCGCCTGTTCGCCGGTGAAGTGCGGGGGCAGCATCAGCTCCGCCGGGTCCACCACCGCGTTGATCACCGTCGGCCGGTCGGCGGTCAGGGCGCGCCGCCACACGTCCGGCACCTGGTCGGGGGAGTCGACCAGGACGCCGTGCAGGCCGAGCACCTCCGCCCACCGGTGGTAGTCGACGTCGGGCAGGTCCTGGCTGGCCGGGTACGCCGGCGTGCCCTCGGTGGAGCGCTGCTCCCAGCTGACGAAGGCGAGGTCCCGGTTGTTCAGCACCAGCACCACGAACCGGGGATCCGACCAGCTCCGCCAGTACTTCGCCACGGTGATCAGCTCGTTGACCCCGTTCATCTGCATCGCACCGTCGCCGAGCAGCGCCACCAGCGGCCGGTCCGGGTGGGCGAACTTCGCCGCGATCCCGTACGGCATGCCCCCGCCCATGGACAGCAGGGTGCCCGACAGGCTGGCCAGCATCCCGGGGCGGACCCGTACGTGCCGGGCGTACCAGGCGGTGCTGGTGCCGCAGTCCACCGAGAGCATCACGTCCCCCGGTAGCTGGTCGTCCAGCGCCGTGAACAGCGACTGCGGGTTCACCGGGTCGGCGGGCTGGCCGGCGATCTCCCGCTGGGCACGCCGCCAGGCGGAGGTGGCGTCGGCGATCTTCTGCCGCCAGGCGGTCGGGGCCGGGCCGGGGCCCAGCTCGCGCAGCAGCGCCCGCAGCGTCGGCCCGGCGTCGCCGGTGAGGTTGACCTCGGTGGGGTAGCGCAGCCCCATCCGGCTGCCGTCCACGTCGATCTGCACGGCCCGGGCCTGCCCCTCGGGCGGGTAGAACTCCGAGTACGGCATGTTGCTGCCCACGATCAGCAGCCGGTCGCAGTCGCGCATGAGCTGCCAGCTCGGCCGGGTGCCGAGCAGCCCGATCGCCCCGGTGACCCACGGCTCGCGGTGGTCGACGGCGGCGAACCCGAGCAGGGCGGCGGCCACCCCGGCGCCGAGCCGGTCGGCGATCTGTCGTACCTCGCTCTCGGCGCCCAGCGCGCCCTGGCCGACCAGCATCGCCACCCGCTCGCCGCCGCGCAGCACCTCGGCGGCCCGGCGCACGTCGGCCTCCGGCGGCACGGTGGTGGCGCTGCTCGGCACGGCGCTGGTGTGGTAGTAGCCGTGGGCGTGCGGCGGGTCCGGCACCGCCGGGCGGTCCTGCACGTCCAGGGGGAGCACCAGCGCGGTGACGGTACGCCGGGCCAGCGCCGTCCGGCAGGCCCGGTCCACCAGGTGCCGCGCCTGGGACGGGTCGTCGAGCTGGGCCAGGAACGCCGAGGCGACATCCTTGTAGAGGGCGAGCAGGTCGATCTCCTGGTAATAGCCGCCGCCCTCGGCGGTCAGCGCGGTGTTCCCGACCAGGGCCACCACCGGCTGGTGGTCCAGCTTCGCGTCGTACAGGCCGTTGAGCAGGTGGACCGCCCCGGGGCCGCTGGTGACCAGGGCACAGCCGAGCGGGCCGCCGCCGTACTTCACGTGCGCCGAGGCGGCGAAACCGGCGGTCTCCTCGTGCCGCACCTGGACGAACTCCGCCCGCCCGGCGGCGCGTTGCAGCGCCGAGGTCATGCCGTTGATGCCGTCGCCGGGCAAGCCGAAGTACCGGCGTACGCCCCACTGCGCCAGCCGGGCCACGACGTGATCGGCGACGGTGGCGTTCTTCGGCAGCGTGACCCGCCCGTCCGGTGTCTGGCGTGCGCCCACCTGTCCGTCCCTCCGGTCGAGTCCGAGTTCCCCGGGGCGTCGTTCCCGTTCGTACCGGCGGAAAACGCCGACCCGGTGACCGGCGCGCGGGGCCGGCGGCGCGGTCCGGCAGAATCGCCGGGTGCCCGTCCACCAGATCACCGACCCCGACGACGACCGGATCGCCGACTACCGCGCCCTCACCGACGTGGAGCTGCGCACCCGGTGGGAGCCGCCGCACGGCCTGTTCATCGCCGAGGGGGAGCTGGTGCTGCGCCGGGCGCTGCGGGCCGGCTACCCCGCCCGGTCGTTCCTGGTCGACGCCAAGCGCGTCGACCAGCTCGCCGACCTCGACACCGGCGACGCCCCCGTGTACGCGGCCACCCAGGAGGTGCTGGAGCGGGCCACCGGCTTCCACGTGCACCGGGGGGTGCTCGCCTCGTTCCACCGCAAGCCGCTGCCGGACGCGGCCGAGGTGCTCGCCGACGCCCGGCGGGTGGTGATCCTGGAGGACGTCAACAACCACACCAACCTGGGTGCGATCTTCCGGGCGGTGGCCGCGCTGGGGGTGGACGCCGTGCTGCTCTCCCCGTCCTGCGCCGACCCGCTCTACCGGCGCAGCGTCCGGGTCAGCATGGGGGAGGTCTTCGCCGTGCCGTACGCCCGGCTGGCGCCCTGGCCGGACGCGCTCGCCGACGTCCGCGCGGCCGGCTTCGCGGTGCTGGCGCTGACCCCCGCGCCGGACGCGGTGCCGATCCAACGTCTCGACGCCGCCGCCCGGGCCCGCTCGGCGCTGCTGCTGGGCGCGGAGGGGGCCGGGCTGACCCGGGCCGCGATGGACGCCGGCGACGTGCGGGTGGTGATCCCGATGCGGCGTGGGGTGGACTCGCTCAACGTGGCCGCCGCCACCGCCGTGGCCTGCTGGGAGCTGAGCCGCGACGACCCGGCCTAGTAATGTGTCGCGGTAATGCGGCCCCTTCGGTACTCCATCAACGTCACCCTGGACGGGTGCTGCGATCATCGGGCAATCCCCGCGGACGAAGACCTGCATCGTCACCACATCGGGAACCTCAACCAGGCCGATGCGCTTCTTCTCGGCCGGGTGACCTACGAAATGATGGAGGCAGCGTGGCGGCCGTCGGCGCAGACGGGAGCGAGACCTGATTGGACGGAACCCTTCGCCCGAACGATCGACGCGGCAAAGAAGTACGTCGTGTCGAGCACCCTGGAGCGGGTCGATTGGAACGCGGAACTCGTGCGCGGGGATCTGGGTCAGGCCGTTCAGCAGCTCAAGCGGGAGCCGGGCAAGGGACTGTTCGTGGGAGGTGTGAAGCTCCCGCTGGCGTTGACGGAACTGGGATTGATCGATGAGTACGAGTTCGTGGTGCAGCCCAGGCTCGCGGGCCGCGGGCCGGCGTTGTTCGCGGGGCTGTCGAAGCATGTCGACTTGAAGCTCGTGAGCCGGCTGGAGTTCGGCTCGGGGGCGGTGGCGATGCGGTACGAGCCGAGAAGGTAGCCATCGGGCTGGCCAGCCCGAGCCGGTCGGGTATGGTCCTCGGCATGTACTCAGGTATCGGCATGATGAAGCCCTGGTCCCTCCGCTGACGGCGGCAGGGTTGACCGACTTCCTCTGATGTAGCTCTGCTCCGCCGTCCTGGCGTTCCCGCCGGGCGGTCTCCTTGTGCTGCCCGGCTCCGTGACGAGCCGAAGAGCGCAGAGTGAAAAATCCTGAACAAGCGTCATCGCAGAACCTGACTGCGGGGCCTGACCTCACCTGGAACGGCCGGCTGCCGGCCGGGGACCGGGCACATGTCCGGGCTGACGGCGTACGCGTCGTGCTGGGCGGACGGGTGGTGCTGTCCGATGTCAGCGTGACCGTCTCCGCCGGCACCCGCCTGGCCCTCGTCGGCGAGAACGGCCGCGGCAAGACGACGTTGCTCCACGTGCTGGCCGGCATGCTCCCGCCCGACCAGGGCACGGTGGAACGGATCGGCACGATCGGCGTTGCCCGGCAGGCCCTGGAATCGCGCGGCGGCGAGACGGTGGGCACCCTCCTCGCGGGTGTGACACAGGAGTCCCAGCGCGCCCTGCGGGCGCTCGACGACGCCGCGACCGCGATGACCGAGGGCAGGGCGGGCGCGGACACCGCGTACTCCACCGCGCTCGACGCGGCGACCCGGCTCGACGCCTGGGACGCCGAGCGCCGTGTCGACATGGCGTTGGCCGGACTCGATGCCTGTGCCGACCGGGGACGTGCGCTGTCGACGTTGTCGGTCGGTCAGCGCTACCGGGTCCGCCTGGCGTGCCTCCTGGGGGCGCGCCACGACCTGCTGATGCTGGACGAGCCGACCAATCATCTCGACGCCGACGGCCTGGCGTTCCTCACCGCACGGCTGCGTGAGCACTCGGGCGGGGTGGTGATCGTGACCCACGACCGTGCCCTGCTCAGGGACGTGGCCGCGGAGTTCCTGGACCTCGACCCGAGTGAGGACGGACGACCGCGCCTGTTCGCCGGCGGGTACGCGGGCTGGCAGGACGGGCGTCTGCGTGAACGCGGGCGCTGGGTCCGGGACCACGAGGCGCAACAGGCCGAACAACAGCGGCTGGCCGGCGCGGTGCACGAGGCACAGGGCCGGCTCAGCACCGGCTGGCGACCGGAGAAGGGACACGGCAAACACCAGCGCCAGTCCCGCGCCCCCGGTCTCGTCCAGGCGCTCCGGCGCCGGCAGGAGGCGCTCGACGCCCACCGGATCACCGTGCCGGAGCCGCCACTGCCACTGCGCTGGCCCGGCGTCGGCACCCGTCCCGGCCTGCCCATCCTGCGCTGCCACGACGTCACCGTGACCGGGCGACTCCACCGACCCGTCACGCGCACCCTCGATGGCGGGGACCGCCTGCTGGTGACCGGCCCGAACGGGGCGGGCAAGTCGACGCTGCTCGCGGTGCTGGCGGAAGACCTCGAACCGTCGACCGGGGAGGTCCGTCACCTCTCCCGGGCACGCGTGGCGTACCTCGGGCAGGAAGTTCCGGACTGGCCGGCGACCGTGCTCGCCCACGAGTTGTACGACCAGCACGTCGGCCGGCTCCGGTCCGCAGAACAGCTCGGCGACAGGGACGTCCTGCCCCTGACCGCGACGAACCTGCTCGACAGGGCGGCCCTTCGTACCCCCGTCGGGCGAATGTCCCAGGGCCAGCAACGCAGGTTGAACCTCGCGCTGCGGCTGGCCGAGCTGCCTGACCTGCTGATCCTCGACGAACCCACCAACCACCTGTCGGCCGCCCTGGTCGACGAGCTGACCGCCGCCCTGCTCACGACGCCGGCGGCGGTCGTCGTCGCCACCCACGACCGTCAGCTCCTCAACGACCTCGCGGCATGGCCCACCCTGCCGCTCGCCGCCGACGGCAAGGACCTGCCATGACCACCACGCGCCCCCGCCTCTCCGTCCTCGCCCCGCTGCGACACCGCGACTACCGGCTCCTGTTCGCGGCCATGGTGCTCGAACTGTTCGCCAGTGGGGCCTGGAGCCTCTACCTCGTCCTGGAAGCACTGGCTCTCGACGCCACCGCGGTCGCACTGTCCTCGGTGGTGACCTGGACCGGCATCGGGCTCCTCGCCATGTCGCTCGTCGGCGGCGTCGTCGCGGACCGCATGCCCAAGAAGCTGATCCTGGTCGGCGTGCTGGCCCTCAACCTGGCGACCGCCCTCCTGATCGCGGTCCTCTCGCTCACCGGGCACGTCCACCTGTGGCAGCTCAGCGTCTCCGCCTTCGTCATGGGCGCGACGGCCGCCTTCCTCTTCCCCGCCTACACCGCCCTGGTGCCCCACGTCGTGCCTGCCGGGGACCTCATGGCCGTCAACGGACTGGAGGGCGCCACCCGGCCTACCGTCCAGCAGGCACTGGCCCCCGCCGCCGTCGGAGCCGTCATCGGCGCCGTCGTACCCGGCGCCGGTGCCGCCCTCATCGCCGTCGCGTGCGGCCTCGCCCTGCTGTGCTCGCTCGCCCTCCCCACCGACGCCGTCACCCGCGGGGCGGAACGCGCACATCCTCTCCACGACTTCGTCAGCGGGTTCCGCTGCGCCGTCCGCACCCCGTGGATCCTCGCCAGCGTCGCCTTCGCGTCCGTCATGGGACTCGTCGTCAGCGGCCCTGTCCAGGTGATCCTCCCGACCACCATCCGCAATCAGCACGCCGATGGCGCTTCCGCCTACGGACTCCTCGTCGCCGCGCTGGGCGTCGGTGGCCTCGTGGGCTCACTCGTCGCCGGCTCGATCACCATGCCACGCCGCTACCTCACCACGATGATCGGAAGTTGGGCACTCGGCTGCCTTCCGCTCGTCGCACTGGCCGTCACGAGCTCGCTCTGGGCCATCGGTGCCGCCCTGTTCGTCAACGGCGCACTCACCGGCGTCGGTATGGTCATCTGGGGGACGCTGCTCCAGCAACGCGTACCCCTCGACATGATCGGCCGGATCGCGAGCCTGGACTTCCTCATCTCCATCGCCTTCATGCCCCTGTCGATCGCCCTTGTCGGTGTCCTGTCCGAGCATCTGTCGGCCGGCGTGCTGTTCTCCGTCGCTGGGCTTGCGCCTCTCGCGCTGGCAGCCGTCGCCATCGTCGCCGCCGGTCTGCACCGGGACGAGATCGCCCATCCGCTCAGCGACTCGACGCCGGAACACCAACCCGCACACTGAGGGCCACGGGGTTGCGGGGCGGATTGCCCCGCAACCCCACGCTCGCCGGGCAGGCACGTGCACATCGCCGTGCCCCGGACGCGGCCGGCGTCGCCGACCGGCCGTACGTGTCCGCCCGGTACAGGCATCCCGGCGTCAGCAGCTCGTGAGGACGACGAGCTGCTGGGTCGCTCGGGTCATCGCGACGTAGCGGTCGACCGCTCCTTCGATGCCGTCGCCGAACGCGTCGGGGTCGACGAGGACGACCAGGTCGAACTCGAGCCCCTTCGACAGCTCCGGGGTCAGCGACCGGACCCGGGACGTCGCCCGGAACGTGGGGTCGCCGATGACGCAGGCGGTCCCCTCGGCGTGCGCGGCGAGCCAGGCGTCGAGGACCGAACCCAGATCCGAGGCAGACCCGTGTACGACGGGGACGCCGCCGCTGCGGATGGAGGTCGGCACGTTGGCGTCCGGGAGCACGGCCCGGATGATCGGCTCGGCCTCCGCCATGATCTCTTCCGGCGTCCGGTAGTTGATGCTCAGGGAGGCCAGCTCGATCCGGTCGAGCCCGATCCGTTCGAGCCGTTCCCGCCACGACTCCGTGAACCCGTGCCGGGCCTGGGCGCGGTCCCCGACGATGGTGAAGCTCCGGGACGGGCAGCGGAGCAACAACATCTGCCACTCGGCGTCGGTCAGTTCCTGAGCCTCGTCCACGACGATGTGCGCGAACGGGCCGGCGAGCAGGTCCGGGGCGGTCCCGGGCAGTGCGGCCTCGTCGACCAGGGCGTCCTGGAGATCCAGTTGGCGCAGGCTCGACAGCACACCTTCACCGTCGTCGTAGGCGTGGGCCTCGATCAGTTCGTCGACGACCGTGGCCATCCGCGCGCGTTCGGTGGCGACAGTCGCGTCATGCCGACGCCTACGCCCTGACGCCTCCGGATCGCCGAGCCGCTGCCGTGCCGCGTCCAGGAGCGGCAGGTCGGACACCGTCCAGGCCTGGGCGTCGCCGCGCTGCAGCTTGCGGACCTCGTCGGGGCTGAGCCAGGGAGCGCACCTGCGCAGGTAGGCGGGCACCGACCACAGGTCTCCGACAAGGTCGGCCGGGTCGAGCAGCGGCCAGGCGCGGCTGAAGGTGGTGCGCAGTTCCCGGTTCCGCAGCAGCGACCTGCGGACCAGGTCATCCGGCTCGTCGCCGTGGTACTTGTCCATGAGGATCGTGAGCAGTTCCTCCCAGACCTCGTCACGCGCCTCGTTGTGCGGGGCACCGGGCCCCGGTGCCTTGAACGCCTCGGCCCAGTCGTCGGCGCTCAGCCAGATGTCGGACTCGTCGGTCGTGACCGTCATCGGGTCGGCCGGCGGCTCCTCGTAGAACCGGACGGCCGCCTCGATCGCCTCCACCAGGTTCGCGGACGACTTCAGGAGCGCCACGGTCGGGTCGGTCTCGACGGTTGCCGCGGCGCCCTCGACGACGAGGTCCCGCAGGGTGCAGGTCTGCACCTCCTCCTCACCGAGGCTGGGCAGGACGTCGGCGACGTAGGCCAGGTAGGGCTGGTGCGGGCCGACGAACAGCACGCCACCCTGGCGTTGACCGAGGCGAGGGTCGGAGTAGAGGAGATAGGCGGTGCGGTGCAGGGCCACGACGGTCTTCCCCGTACCCGGGCCACCGTCCACGACGAGAGCGCCGCGCGATCCCGCGCGGATGATGGCATCCTGGTCGGCCTGGATCGTGCCGAGCACGTCCCGCATCCGGGCCGACCGGCTGCCGCCCAGGCTGGCGATGAAGGCGGACTGGTCGTCGAGCGCGGCGTGCCCCTCAAGCCCGTCCGAGGTGAACACCTCATCCCAGTAGTCGCTGATCCGGCCGAGGGTCCAGCGATACCTGCGACGGCTCGCCAGACCCATCGGATTGGCGTGGGTCGCTCCGAAGAACGGCTCAGCCGCGGGAGAGCGCCAGTCGAGCAACAAGCGACGACCCTCGCTGTCGGTGAGGCCACGCCGCCCGACGTACACGGGATCGGGGTTGTCCGCGCTGACCATGCGACCGAGGCACAGGTCCACACCGAAGCGACCCAGCGTGCGGAGGCGAGCCGTCAGCCGGCGGACCTCCGCGTCCCGATCCACCGCCTGCCGACCTTTGCCACCGGGCGCCTTGCGCGCGACGTCGAGGCGACCGGACAGGTCGGCGGACAACTGATCGAGGCTCTCCGCGATGGCCGCGAAGTGGTGCTCGTCGCGCGCTATCAGCGTCGGGTCGGCCTTGGGGGAGAGGCGGTCAGGAAGGTCGAACAGGCTGCTGGCCGACGGGTTCACGGCATCCGCTCCGATCCGGGGTCGCTTGCGACCCACTGCGCGCAGGTTTTCTTGTTCCGGGTCCTGGCCCGACGATTCCGCGTGGCTCTCGCGGGCACCGGCGGCCTCTCTCGGCCGACCGCCACGCGCGGCACGCCGACCCCGGCCAGCCGCTCCGTGAACGTGTCGTGCGGTGGCGCGCACACCAGCGCCTCCGCGCCGCCTGCCCGCCACCGCACGGCGAGTCCCGCCAGCGGCCCGACGCACCCGCGCGAGCCGTACGTCGACAACAACACGCGCATTTAGCGGCTCCCATTTCCCCAGTTCCTGGCCTCGGCCAGCGATTCTGCGGCACGCCCCGGGTCTTGCCGCAAGCCCCCCGGTGCGCTATACGTTAGGAGTGGAAGGAGTGAGTGCTCCCCTTCCCGGCATCGTCGGCGACCACGGCCAGGCTTCAGCCACGTCATACGAGCAGCTATGCATGGTCGTCGACAGCCTCCTGCCCGATGCCTCTTGGCTCCCGCTGGATGGTGATCACGCCTCACCCTGACCCATCGGCCGCTCGACACACCAGCCGATCTCCGGATCTGCCGCTGGAAACGGGCGGCCCCGGCGATCCGGCCAGCGGGGAGGGAATCAGGCGCTGCCCGGGGGCGGGTGGGGGCACTATCGTTCTGGCGTGCACATCCGTTTTGACGTCCCCGCCGATCCCGCCTACCCGGGCCGCGTGGCCGCTGCGCTCAGCAGTGTTCGATTGCGTAGGTACCGCGATATCGGCGCGGTGCTGGCGGCGGTCGGGGCGATCGGCTTCGCTGTCTCGCGGGGGTTCGCGTGGGGCGAGCAGCTCTCGCCGCTGTGGTTGTCAATGGTGGTGGCTGGCCTGCTGTCGATGCTGTACTCGCCGTGGGTGCGGTGGCGCGCTCGGCGCCGCTCCAGTCGCTACGCCGTCGAGGGCGCCTACGACATCACCGACGACAACATCATGATGCGCAGCGGCTCGGAGTCCGGTGGCATCGCCTGGGACGGGGTCGCCGAGGTGAGGGACACCCCTGAGTTCTGGATCGTGTACGTCGGCCGGATGCCGGCGACCGTGATCCCCCGCCGCTTGATGTCCGCCGAGGACGCCGAGACCCTGCACGCCCATATGGCCGAACGTGGGCTGCTCCGGCGTCGGTGAACTCGTCTGCCGCTGGGGACGCGCGAGCCGCTCGCTGCCGTCGACGCACTGTGAGCGGTGGGGGTGTCGTGGGTGGCGCAGCAGCGCTGGTGGTGGCTCGGGTCCGGGCTGCCCTGGTCGGCAGCGGCCCGCCGACCAGGGCCACCGGTCAGCGGCGGCCGGTGGACAGGGCGACGAGGTACTGTCCGCCGCCCGCGTCGACGCTTGCGGTCACCGGCAGTCCGGGCACCAGCCGGGAGAACCGGTCGACCAGCCAGTCCGCCGCCTCCTGGGCGTCCTTCCTGCTCGGACAGCGGGCGACCAGCTCGCGGCCACCCTTGCGTTCGAGCCGCTCGGCGACGGTGATCAGCGGCGCGGGCTCCACCACGTGCAGACGGTCCGGCCAGGCGATGACCACCTTGACAGCGCCCTTGCGGGTGTTGCAGGCACGGTGCGCGAGTCGCTCGGCGACCTTGGCCTTCTTGTCGGCGGTGCGGCTGTCGACGCTGGGACCACGCGGGTCGTTCACCGACATGTCGGCGTCGACCGGCTCGTCACACACCCAGCATCGCCAACTGTCACGCCTCGCGACGTCATCGAGGAGACTCATCCGAGCAAACTAGCCTGTCAGCCCCCGGCGAACGACAGCCCCGGCCGCGGCGAGCGTCGCCAGTCCGTGAAGGGTGCAAGGACTTCGCTCTCCTGCGCGCCGTCCGCCTCGACTCGCGGTGCGATATCGCACCGCCGGTGGCAGCTGTGACTCCGGCAGTTCAGCAGTTCACGAGGCCACCGGGCGGACTGAGTGGCGCGGGCCCGGGACTGAGCGGCGGCCCGTGCGGAATCGACGTCACGGACGGTAGCGTGTCGCCCGTGTTCCCTACCGTCCGTGAGGTCCTCGCGTTGGACCCGGTCCGCCATGGCGCGCCCCGCCTGATCGCCGGGGAGGCCGGCCTGGACCGGCCGGTGCGCTGGGTGCACGTGGCCGAGGTGCCGGACATCGCCACCCTGCTACGCGGCGGCGAACTGGTGCTCACCACCGGCATCGGGCTGCCCGCCGACGACGCCGGCCTGCGCGTGTTCATCGGCGCACTGGCCGACGTCGGCGTCTCCGGTCTGGTGGTCGAGCTGGGCCGCCGGTACGTCACCGGCGTACCCCGGGTGATGGCCGCCGCCGCCGAGCGGCGCGGCCTGCCGCTGGTGGAGCTGCGCCGGGCCACCCCCTTCGTCCGGGTGACCGAGGCCGTGCACGCGCTGATCGTCGACGCCCAGCTCACCGAGCTGCGGGCGACCGAGGAGATCCACCAGCGGTTCACCGAGCTGTCGGTCGAGGGCGCCGGCCCGGCGGAGGTGGTCCGGCAGGCCGCCGAGCTGTCCGGCTGCCCGGTGGTGCTGGAGAACCTGTCCAGGCAGGTGCTCGCGTACGACCCGGCGGGGGAGAGCGCCGAACTGCTGCTGGACGGCTGGGAGCAGCACTCGCGGCGGATCAGCCCGGCCGGTCGCACCGCGTACGACTCGGACAGCGGCTGGCTGGTGACCACCGTCGGGGCCCGGGGGCAGGACTGGGGCCGGCTGCTGCTGCGCTGGCCGGGCGGCGGTGAGCTGACCACCCCCGCGCCGGTCCCTGACGGGGTGCCGGACCCGGAGACGGGTCGGGTCGGGCCGATGCCGGGCGGACCGCCGACCCGGCTGACCATCCTCGTCGAGCGGGCCGCCTCCGCCCTCGCGCTGGGCCGGCTGATCCGCCGCGACGCGGAGGGGTTGGAGCGGCAGATCCACCGCACCCTGCTCACCGCCCTGCTGGACCACTCCCGCCCCGTCGACGAGGTGGCCCTGCGGGCCCGGGCCCTCGGGGTGGTGCTCGAACGCCGGCACCTGGTCGGCGTGGTGGTGCGGTACCGGGCCGACGAGCCGGCCGCCGAGGTCGGCAGCCCGGGCGAGTCCGGCCAGGTCGACCCGGAGGCCGGCCCGGCCCGGCTGCGGGACCTTTCCGAGGCGGTCGGGCAGGCCCTGGGCGAGGCGAAGCTGACCGGGCTGAGCAGCGCCATCGACGACCAGGCCGTCGGCGTGCTGCTCGCCCTGCCCGACGCGGCGGCAGAGGAGCGGGCGCTGGCCGCCTTCGCCGCCGCGCTGCGCCGCAACCGGATGGACGCCGCCCCGGCCCGCCCGCCCGACGCCGCCCCCGCCCGCCCCGGCACATCCGTCCCGGGTGCTACCCCCGCCCGCCCCGGCGCGTCCGTCCCGGGTGCCGGGTCCGCCCGAACCGGCACGACCGTCCCGGGTGCTACCCCCGCCCGAACCGGCACGACCGCTGCGGGTGCGGGGTCCACCCGGCCGGGCGGCACCGGCCCTGCGGCCCCGGCCGTGCTCGGCGCGCCCCCGCACCCCCGGAGCGCCGGGTCCGGCGCGCCGCCGCCGCTGCTGCGGACCGCCGGGCCGGCTGCGGTGATCGTCGCCGCCGGGTCCGGGGTGGGCAGCCTGCGGGAGGCACGCCGCTCGCTGGTCGAGGCGCGGCAGGTCGCCGACGCGGCCCGCCGGGACCGCCGGGAACTGCCGATCTTCCGGCTGCCGCACGTCGGACTGGCCGGCCTGCTGCACCTGCTGCGGGACGAGCCGCGTCTCCAGACCTTCGTCGAGCGCGAGCTGGGTGCACTGCTGGCGTACGACGCCCGGCACCCCCGGGAGCAGTTGCTCGGCACCCTGCGGGCGTACCTGGAGCAGGGCCGGAACAAGTCGGCCGGTGCCGCCGCAGCACACCTGTCCCGGCCCGCCTTCTACGAGCGGCTGGCCCGCATCGCCCGGATCCTCGACGTCGACCTCGACTCCGTGGAGGCGTGCATCTCCCTGCACGTCGCCCTGCTCGCCCTGGACGCCGTCCGCACCCCCTGACCCCCCACCCCGCCCCCGCCCTCCACTCCGTTGATCATGAAGTTATTGCCACGACACGCGGGGCCGGACGGCAATAACTTCATGATCAACGGGGCCGGGCCGGGCCGGGCCGGGCCGGGGCGGGGGGTCAGGTTTGGGTGGGTAGGGCCTTGGCGTAGGGGGTGGGGATGTGGTTGGGGCCGCCCGGGGTGAAGACGTCCGACGATGCCGCCGCCGACCAGGCGGTCTCCGGGACCGCGTCGACCAGGGCGCGGACGACCGGGGCCTCGCGCCACTGGTCCTGCTCGGCCAGCAGGCTGAGCGCCACCACCGACTCCTCGACCTCGCCGACGCACTCGAACGGCTTGTGCCCGTCCACGCCCAGCAGCTCGCGGTACCCGGGGATCTGGGCCTCGTCGGCCAGCAGGTCGCCGCCGAAGATGTGGATGATCCGCTCGCGCGGCATGAAGGGTGCCATGGCCAGGAAGACGAACCGGCACTTCGGGCAGTCGCGGCACCACCGCTCGCTCGCGTCGCGCAGCTTGAACGCGGCGTTGCAGCTCGTCACCACGTCGTCGTACCGGTCGATCGCGGCGAACAGCCGGGCGATGTGCAACTCGGACAGGGAGCGCAGCAGCGAGAAGTACGGCTCGGTGAGCCCCGCGTGCTCGGCCAGCGCCGCCCGCAGCAGCCCCTCCGCCTCGACGCCCTTGGACCACTGGTGGTTGATCTCGTGCCCGTTCCAGACCAGGTTCGGGTCGGACGCGGACCGTTCGTTGGACATCACCACCGGGCCGAGCCCGTTGAGCACCGCCGTGGCGACCGCGATCAGCGAGTTGATCGCGGTGACCGGGATGTGGCCGTTGCGCGCGCCGGCCGCGTTGAGGTCGAACAGCACCGGGTCGAGCCGCCGCCGGGCGGCAAGGGGGGCCAGCCCGGACGCCTCGTTGACGGAGAAGATCACGTGGTTCGGGTTCACCGAGAACGGCACCGGGTCGAGGCCGGCCTGGCGCAGCGCCTCCAGGCTGACGATGGAGTCCTTGCCGCCGCCGACGGCCGACAGCGGGCGCAGGTCGGAGTTGTCGTACTCGCGGGCGGGCGACACCGAGCCCGGGGGGACCTCCGGGACCAGCTCCAGCACGTGCGGGAGCTGGTTGCGGTACGCGTACTCGGCGAGGCCCCTGGTGTAGACGGCGGTGACCAGCTCGGCGGCGGCCGGGCCGAGCGGCGCCGGCAGCACCAGCCGGGGCGGTGCGGCGGCCTTGTAGTAGCTGACCCCGGCGACGACGTGCAGCAGCTCCAGGACGCGGCCCAGGGTGGCCACCGTCTCGTCCGAGGGCGGCCCGGCCGGCAGTGGCAGGGTGATCATCTCGGTGAACCGCTGCTCGCCGTCGGGGCCGGTCAGGGCGTAGTCGAACAACGCCTCTCCGGTGGCGAGGTCGATCGAGTAGGACGGGAAGGTGAAGGCGTCCATCCGCCGGAGCTGCTCGTTGGGCACACGCCATACTAGGCCCTGGTTCGTCCGGCCGTGCCCGGCTGTGCCGGACCGGGCCGTCGACCGTCCCCCAGCCCGAGGAGAACACCTGTGCGCCTGTCTGACCTGCGCGGACGCGCCGTCGCCGTCTGGGGCGCCGGCCGGGAGGGCCAGGCGGCGGTGACCGCGATCGCCGCGCACGGCCCGGCCGGCCTGGTCGCCGTGGACGACAGCACCAACTTCCTCGCCCTGCCGTGGGACGGCCCGCTGGCCGAGGCGGCCCCGCTGGTCACCGGCGACGAGGGCCTCGCCCGACTGGCCGCCGCCGACGTGGTGGTCCGCTCCCCCGGGGTGCCGAACACCCACCCGTGGATGGTCGAGCTGCGCCGCCGGGGCGTCACCGTCACGCAGGGCAGCGCGCTGTGGATGGCCGACCACGCCCGGCGTACGGTCGGGGTGACCGGCAGCAAGGGCAAGTCCACCACGTCCAGCCTGATCAGCCACCTGCTCACCGCGGTCGACCGGCCGAACGTCTTCGGCGGCAACATCGGGGTGCCGCTGCTGGACCTGCCCGAGGCCGACCTGTACGTGCTGGAGCTGTCCAGCTACCAGTGCACCGACCTGACCGACTCGCCCCGGATCGCGGTGGTCACCTCACTCTTTCCCGAGCACCTGGACGCGCACGGCGGCGAACGGGAGTACTACCGGGACAAGCTCAACCTGCTGGCGTACGGGCCGGAGACCGCGGTGGTCAACGGCGCCGACCCGCGGCTCGCCGCCGAGCTGGGAGACCGGTCGGTCGTGCGCGCCGGCTCGCCGGACACCACCCACGTGGCCACCGGCCCGGACGGCGCGCCCTGGTTCCACCTCGCCGATCGCCCACTGTTCCCCCGCGCCGTGCTGCCCCTGGTGGGCCGGCACAACGAGGGCAACCTGTGCGTCGCACTCGCCGTGCTCGACGCCATCGGCGTGGACGTGGTGGCCCGGAAGGACACCCTCGCCGTCGCGGTCGCCGGGTTCCAGGGGCTGGCCCACCGGCTCACCGAGATCGCCGACCCGTCCGGGTTGACCTTCGTCGACGACACCCTGGCCACCAGCCCGTACGCGGCGATGCACGCGATCGACGCGTACGAGGGGCGGCCGTTGACGGTGATCGTCGGGGGCACCGACCGGGGGCTGGACTACACACCGCTGCGCGAGCACCTGGCCGAGCGGGAGCTGACCGTGCTCGGCATCCCGGACAGCGGGGAGCGGATCGTGGGTGCCCTCGCCGGGTTGCCGAAGGTGCGTACCGAGGTGGTCGAGGACCTGGTCGCCGCCGTGCTGCGGGCCCGGGAGCTGACCCCGGCCGACGGGGTGGTGCTGCTCTCCCCGGCCGCGCCCAGCTACGGGCGGTTCCGCAACTTCGAGCACCGCTCCGAGGTCTTCGCCGAGGCGGTCCGGGACACCGCCGCCGGTTAGTCCGCCTCGTCCCGCGACCGCCGCATCTGCCTGGCGCGTTCCCGCAGGTGCTCGGGCACGAGTTCGAGCAGTTGGTCGGGGCGCAGCGGCAGGTCGAGGAGGCTGAGCTTGACGCGGTTGCGTCGCCCGAGGGCGGCGGCGTCGAACCGGACCACGTTGACGACGTTCGGTCGTAGCCGCAGGGTCACGTGGCCCCCGGGCCCGACCCGGCTGACGGCCGCGCCGTCGAGGGACATCCGCAGGGCCTCCCGCTCGGAGGGATTGCGGAGCGTGACGGTTTCCTCGCCGCCGAGGACGATGGTGCGGCTGACGCCCGACATGGGCGCCACCGGCGTCAGCCCGATCGCGGGGATCGCCGGGGAGATGACCGGCCCTCCCGCGGCGTAGTTGTAGGCGGTGGAACCGGTGGGTGTGCACGCGATCACCGCGTCACAACGGTAGTAGCCGTGGCGGACGTCGTTGACCTCCAGGTCCAGGGTCACCGTCGTCCCCGGACGTTCGCAGGTGAGCACGATGTCGTTGAACGCGGTCGCCGGTCCGAGCGAGCCGGTGTACCCGTCGACTTCCAGGCAGCTGTGCGGTTCGAGGCTGAACCGGCCGTGGACCATCTCGTCGAGCGCCGCGGGCAGCTGCGCCGGGGAGACCTCGACGAGGAACCCGAGGTTGCCGTGGTTGACGCCGAGCACGGGAGTCTGCCGTCCCGCCATCAGGCGCATGGCTCCGAGCATGGTGCCGTCCCCGCCGAGGCTGATCACTGCGTCGACGCGCTCGACGAACTCCTGGTCGTCCATGGTCAGCACGCCGTCGCCCAGCCGGGCGGCGTCGCCCGGGCGTGCCACGACGGGTGAGCCGTGACGCGCGGCGGCCCGCGTCACCGTCGCGACCGACTCGCTGACGTCGTTGCGCGGATGAACCACCAGGCCCAGGACGAACGGCTCCCGTCCTGGTTCGGACACGTCGGTCATGCCTCTCCCGTCCCGGGTGGGCCGGCCTGTCCGCAGGGCCACCCGATCAGGGCACAGGTTACGCACCGGACGGCCCGGGGGTCCGCATCAACGGGAAAGCCGTCCCCGGCCGGACCCCGCCGGACCCGGCGCCGTCCGGTGCACCGGACGGCGTGCTACGTCTGGTCGACCCCCCGCCAGTGTCGTCCCTCGGTCACGGGTGTGGGTTCCGGCACGGCGGGAGGCTCCGGGTCGGCGAAAGGCTCCGGGCCGGCGGGGGGCTCCGGGTCGCCCACCGGGGCCACCGCGGTCGGGGCGGCGGGGTGGGTCGCCGGGGCGGTGCCGGGGCGGGGCTTCCTGGCCGGGGTCCAGGCGAACGCCAGGCAGCCGCCGACGAGCGCGAGCAGCAGCCCGACGAAGAACCCGCCCAGGTTGGAGGTCAGCCAGGAGACCAGGGCGAGCACCAGGGAGACCAGCGCGTAGAAGATCCGCTGGGGTGGGTGGGCAATCAGCAGGACGCCGCAGAGCAGCAGGATGACCGGCACGAGGTAGCCGGCCAGCCCCTGCGGCCCGATGTGCAGGATCACCGGCAGCGGGGCGCGCAAGGTCACCAGGATCTCGGCGCCGCCGAGGGCGACCAGCAGCCCGCCCCAGAAGGGGCGGCTGTGCCGCCAGGCCCGCCACCGGCTGCCCCGCACCGCGCCACCGCGCGCCGCTCCGGCCACCCGCGTCCCGCCGCCGCGCCCCGTCCCGGCCACCCGCGCCCCGCCACCGTCGGTCATCTCAGCACCCTTCGGAGGTGAACCGCATCCGCAGGTTCGGCAGGGTGAAGACCGCCGCCGTGGTCGCGTAGTTGTTCTGCCGCAGGTCGGTGATGGTCACCGTGTCGGCCTGCTGGCCGAAGACCCCCGGGTTGCCCCGCACCCCGGGCACCTTGTCCAGCGTGCTGGCGTCCTGCCCGATGTCGATGGACTTGAACGAGGCGTTGCCGGAGAGCTCGTCCGAGTCCACGACCAGGGTGCGGGCGCTGACCGGCTTGCCGCCGTTGCCGGCGGTGAGCTTCATGTACATGCCGCCGAGGTTGATGCTCTGGCACAGGTTGGTCAGCTCGGCCTTGTCGATCGCTGAGACGATCACGACGACCTGGCCGCCCGTGTCCCCCTGGTTGGGGCTGTCCTCGATCATCTGGTCGAGGGTGGCGAACTGCTCGAACCCGGTCCCGCTGAGCTTGTCGGCGGTGACCACGAAGGGCATTCCGGAGATCGCGAACTGCGCGCCGAGCACTCCCTGTGCGGTCAGCACCACCATTCCTGCGGCACCGGCGCCGACGACGGCCAGGCTGGCCGCGAACCGCCGCCAGCGCACGCCGCCCTGGGGCGGGACCGGCTCGATGGGTACGGTGTCGTCCGACATGACGGCTCCTCTTCGAGATCGATTCGTCTGCGACAATGCGATGAGCGCGCCGCGGATCATGGAGGATGATCTGAATTGGTTGCGCGTTGTGCTGTTCGGGTCGCTGCCCCGCGAAGTTACCGCCGAGTAAAGGGCGGGTCAAGATTGGCGTCCGGTGGAATCGACGGATCTGCGAAATGCGGCCAATAGTGAGAAACCGCAGCGGTTTCTGATCGTGGCCGGCGGGTCGGTCAGGTGCCCGGCCTGCGCGAGTGGGCCGGGTCTGCCGCGCAGGGGGCCGTGACGCCGGGGGTGGTGTCCGCGCCGGAGGCCTGGGCGGCCCGCCCGCCGGCGGCCGGGCCGAGGAAGGGTGCCGTCATGGCGTACGTCAGCGCCGGCAGGAGCCGGGGCAACTCCGTCGCGCGGCCCTGGGCGACCCGCTGCCGGACGGTGGTGTGGATGCCGCCGACCACGGCGGTGACCAGCAGCTCGTCGTCCTGTTCGGTCAGCGGGGACCGGGGGCGGGGCGGGCGGAAGAACCGGTGGAACTCCGTCAGCAGCAGGTCCCGCTCGCCCCGGGCGGCCGGGCCGGCGGCGTCGATCTCCACCAGCGCCATCCGGGCGAACGCGGGCACGCTGGCCAGCACCTCCAACAGGGTCCGCAGGGTGGCCCGGGCGGTGTCCGTCCAGTCCGGCCCGGCTGCGGCGTAGGCGTCGTCCATCAGGCGCAGCAGGACGGCGGTGCCGTGCCGGTAGGTGGCGAGGAAGGCGTCCTCCTTGCCGGCGAAGAGGGTGTAGAAGGCGGGGCGGGTCACCCCGGCCGCGCGGCAGATGTCGGTGACCCGGGCGTTGTCGTAGCCCTTCGCCGCCACCTCGTGGACGAGCCCGTCGAACAGCCGGTCGCGCTGGGTCGCCGCCACCACCTCGGCGGACAGGCGGCGCGGGCCGCGTTTGATCGCCCGTTCGGGATCGCGGCCGGGGCGGGCGCCGGGCAGGGGGGTCGCCCCGGCCGCCGGGTGCGGTGCCAGCGACATTGACATCGACCTCCCTGAATCGACGATTGACTTTGCGACCCTCCGGGGTTTATAACTTCACCACGTTGAGTTCCGGTCGTGTCACTCATGGCCATCTTCGCCGGACGGCCGCACCGAGCAGCGCCGAAGGAGGGCTCGATGTTCGCCATTATCGCTGACCGCACCCTCGCACCCAAGGCCGGAAGATCGCAGGTGACGCGGCTGCGCCGCAGTGCACCAGCCCGCACCGTCCGCTGACCGGCCGGAAGCTCTCGGGCCGGTGGTTCACCGGCCGCCCGGCCGCCGATGCGCGCACGTCGCGCCGCCCGGCGGCGTCCGACCCGCCGCCGAAGCTGTCCCCGGCGGTGTCCGATCCGCCGTCGCGGCTGTCCTCGGCGACGGGCACAACCCGCCGTCGCGGCTGTCCCCGGCGACGGGCTCAACCCGCCGCCGAGGCCGTCCCCGGCGACGGGCCCACCGGCCGCGGTGCGCCCCTACGCGGCCGTCCCCCGAGCGGCCGTCCGGTCGTGCCCGGTCCACGCCGGGCACGGTCGACCCCGGCCGGCCGCCACCGCCGCACCACCGTCGAAAGGATCCACCATGCCCAGGTACGGACGCGCCGCCGTCGGCCTCGCCGCCGTCGCGCTGCTCGGCTCCCTCGTCGCGGCGGCCCCCGCTGCCGCCGCCCCGCCCGCCCCCCTCGCCAACACGGTGCTCACCACCGGCAGCGCGGCCGGCACCGCCGTGGCGGTCGGGGACGTCCTGCAGGCCAACCTGAAGGCCACCACCACCGCCAACTTCTACTCCACCGCCACCGGCACCACCGGCGTGAAGTGCGCCGCGTCCGCCTTCACCGCCAAGGTGCTGACCAACCCGGCCGCGCCGGGGACCGCCACCGAGAGCCTCACCGGGCAGACCTTCACCAACTGCACCACGAACGTGGTCGGCACGCTCGGGGTGAACAGCGTGGTCGTCGACAACCTGCCGTACTCCGTCTCCGTCACCAGCGCCGGCGCGGTCACCCTCACCGGGGCGATCCAGAGCACCGTCTCGCTGCGCACCCTGCTCGGCAACATCACCTGCGTCTACAAGGCCAACGGCAACATCATGAAGGGGACGGCGTCCAACGCCACCACCTCGATCGCCTTCGTCAACCAGCCCTTCACCAAGTCCGCCGGGCCGGGCACCTGCTTCTCGACCGCGTACTTCAGCGCCACGTACTCGCCGGTCCGGGACACCACCCAGGCGGGCAGCCCGATCGTCTACGTGAACTGACCCCGCGCACCCGGTCCGGGTCGGCGTCCGACATCCCCGTCGGGCGTCGGCCCGCGCCGCCTCAGCCGGCGGCGAGGCTCGCGTGCAGGGCGCGCATCGACCGGATCGCCGAGCGGATCTCCTGAAGGTGGCGGCCCGGGGTGAGGGCCGGCTCGGGCAGCCGGGCCAGGTCGGGCACCTCCGGGTCGACGCCGACGGTCTCGATCGCGCACCCGTACGGCACGGCGAGGGTGCGCAACGCGTCGCAGTGCTGGAACGGCACGTAGATCGGCGCGGTGACCACCAGCACCGGATCGCCCGGCGACAGCCGCACGTGCTCGGCCCAGAACCGCTGGGTGTCGGCCGTGTGCGCCCGCCGCCGGTCCGGCTCGCTGGACGGGGCGGCGAGCACCCGCACCGGGGGCAGCCCCGCCGGCCGGTAGGTCCGCGAGGACCAGGAGTGGTGCGGGTGCCCGGCGTCCACCCCGTCGGACGTGGCCGGCCCGGCCATCCGGAACGCCAGCCGGACCGCCGCGTCGAGGGCGTCCACCTCGGTGTCGCCGTCCGCCACGCCCGCCTCGGCCAGCGCCCGCCGCTCGGCGTCGGACAGCGGACGGAGACTGCCCAGCACGGCCACCTCGCCGGCCACCCGCGTGCCGGAACGCAGCAGGTGTGCGGCGTACCCGACCCGGCGCAGACAGGCGTGCGCCAGCCCGCCGAGGACCACCAGGTGGGCGTAGCCGGGGCGGACCGGCCGGACCGGGCGGACCAGGCCGAGCGCGGACGCCGCGGCGAGCACCAGCCCGGCGGTGTGCGGGTCGAGGGCCGGCTCCCGGGCCTCGGGGCGCTCCCGGCCGCCCCGGAAGTCCCAGTGCCGGGCGGAGAAGTCGTCCAGCCACGCCAGCACCGCCGTCAGGTTCCCGGCCGGCCAGTCCCCGCCGAAGCGCGCCACCAGCTCCCGAAGCGGCGGCGAGGTCACCCAGGACCGCACGCCGTCGGCGATCTCCTGCGGGGTCGTGCCCGCCCCGCCGCTCGGCAGCGCCACGTGGGCGCCGGTGTGCCGCCGCGGCGCCGACGGGTCGTCCGGGATGATCGGCACCCGCCGGATCGTACCGGCACCCGCCCGCCTACCGGCGCCTCCCGGCCCCTGTTGCGGAATAAGTCGTCCCGGCCGGCTTCGACCACCGGAAACGCTACTCCGATGCCCTGATCATGTCGGAAATCGTGGTGGTCGGTTGACGTGGTGTCAGGCGGTGGCCGGTGGCGCGCTACACAGTGGCAGTTGTCCCCACGCCCGTCCGGATGGGAGCGTGCGGTGACCGCCAACGCCTCGGAGGGTGCGACGAATGACCGACGACCTGCTGGCCCGGCACCGGGCCGTGCTGCCTTCCTGGATGCCGCTCTACTACGCCGAGCCGATCGAGCTGGTCGCGGGCTCCGGCCGCCGGGTCACCGACGCGCGGGGACGCAGCTACCTGGACTTCTTCGGTGGCGTACTGACCAACATGATCGGCTACGACATCCCGGAGATCCGGGAGGCCGTCGAGCGGCAGCTCCGCACGGGCGTCGTGCACAGCTCCACGCTCTACCTGATCCGTCAGCAGGTCGAGCTGGCCGAGAAGATCGCCCGGCTCTCCGGCATCCCCGACGCCCGGGTGTTCTTCACCAACTCCGGCACCGAGGCCAACGAGGCCGCCCTGCTGGCCGCCACCAACCACCGTCGCTCGCACCAGATCCTCGCGGTGCGCAACAGCTACCACGGCCGGTCGTACGCGGCGATGGGCGTCACCGGGAACCGGAGCTGGTCGGCCAGCGCGCTCAACCCCCTCCAGGTGGCCTGGCTGCACTCCGGCGAGCGGCTGCGCGGCCTGCTGTCCCGGCTCGACCCGGCGGACCGGGTCGACGCCGCGGTGGAGGACCTGCGCGAGGTGCTCGCCACCCAGACGGCCGGCGACGTGGCCTGTCTGATCGCCGAGCCGATCCAGGGCGTCGGTGGGTTCGTGCACGGCCCGGACGGCCTGTTCGCCGCCTGGAAGAAGGAACTCGACGCCCACGGCATCCTGCTGATCTCCGACGAGGTGCAGACCGGCTGGGGGCGCACCGGCGAGCACTTCTGGGGGTACCAGGCGCACGGCGTCACCCCGGACCTGCTCACCTTCGCCAAGGGCATCGGCAACGGCTTCGCCCTGGCCGGGCTGGTCGGCCGGGCCGAGATCATGGAGTCGGTGCCGGCGATCAGCTTCTCCACCTTCGGCGGCAACCCGGTCTCCACGGCCGCCGGCAACGCCGTCCTGGACTACCTGCTCGACCACGACCTCCAGGCCAACGCCGCCCGCACCGGGGCGATCCTCGCCGACGGCCTGCGCGCCGCCGTGGGCGGCCTCGACTGCGTCGCCGAGGTACGCGGCAAGGGCCTGATGCTCGGCGTCGAGTTCGTCCACCCCGGCGGCGTCGAGCCCGACCCGACGCTGACCGCGCTCGTGTTCGAGGCGTGCCGGGCCGGCGGCCTGCTGGTCGGCAAGGGCGGCCTGTACGGCAACGTGCTGCGGATGGGCCCGCCGCTGACGCTCACCGAGGACGAGGCCCGCGAGGGGCTGGCCATCCTCGTCGACGCGATCCGCAGCTCGGCGGCGGCGCCCGGGGCGGCGGCGTGAGCGCGACGGGGGACGGGCCGGTGATCGGGCACTTCGTCGACGGCGAGCGGGTCGACGGCACGTCCACCCGGCGCGGCGACGTCTTCGACCCGGCCACCGGCCGGCGTACCGGGCAGGTGGCGTTGGCCTGCGCCGAAGACGTGGCGGTCGCGGTACGGGCCGCGGGGCGGGCCGCGCGGAGCTGGCGGGACGCCTCCCTGGCGAAGCGGACGGCCGTGCTGTTCGCCTTCCGCGAGCTGGTGAACGCCCGCCGGGGCCGGCTCGCCGAGGTGATCACCGCCGAGCACGGCAAGGTGCTCGCCGACGCCGCCGGCGAGGTGCAGCGCGGCCTGGAGGTCATCGAGTACGCCTGCGGCATCCCCTCGGCGCTGCGCGGCGGGTTCAGCGAGAACGTCTCCACGGAGGTCGACTCGTACAGCCTGCGCCAGCCGCTCGGGGTGGTCGCGGTGATCTCCCCGTTCAACTTCCCGGTGATGGTGCCGCTGTGGTTCGTCCCGGTCGCGGTGGCCTGCGGCAACGCGGTGGTGCTCAAGCCGAGCGAGAAGGACCCGGGCGCGGCGCTGCTGCTGGCCGAGTGGTTCGCCGAGGCCGGCCTGCCCGACGGGGTGCTCAACGTGGTCAACGGCGACGCCGAGGCGGTCGACGCCCTGCTCGACCACCCCGACGTGCGGGCGGTGTCGTTCGTCGGCTCCACCCCGGTCGCCCGACACGTGCACCAGCGCGGCACCGCCGCCGGCAAGCGGGTGCAGGCCCTCGGCGGGGCGAAGAACCACATGGTGGTGCTTCCGGACGCCGACCTGGACCTGGCCGCCGACGCGGCGGTCAACGCCGGGTTCGGCTCGGCGGGGGAGCGGTGCATGGCGATCTCCGCGCTGGTCGTGGTGGAGCCGGTCGCCGACGCCCTGGTGGCGCGGATCGCCGAGCGGATGGCCCGGCTGCGCACCGGCGACGGCCGGCGGGGCTGCGACATGGGCCCCCTGGTGACGGCCGCGCACGCGGCCCGGGTGCGCGGGTACGTCGAGGCGGGGGTGGCCGCCGGGGCGGTCCCGGTGGTCGACGGGCGGGACGTCGCCCCGGACGGGGACCCGGCCGGGTTCTGGCTCGGCCCGACCCTGTTCGACCGGGTCACCCCGGACATGTCGATCTACACCGACGAGATCTTCGGCCCGGTGCTCGGCGTCCTGCGGGTGGGCTCGTACGACGAGGCGGTGGACCTGGTCAACGCCAACCCGTACGGCAACGGCACGGCGATCTTCACCAGGGACGGCGGCGCGGCCCGGCGCTACCAGCACGAGGTGGAGGTCGGCATGGTCGGCATCAACGTGCCGATCCCGGTGCCGATGGCGTACTACTCGTTCGGCGGCTGGAAGGCGTCCCTCTTCGGTGACCTGCACGCCCACGGCGCGGACGGGGTGGCGTTCTTCACCCGGGGCAAGGTGGTCACCAGCCGGTGGCCCGATCCCCGGCACGGCGGGGTCAACCTCGGGTTCCCCACCCAGACCTGAGCAGCCGCAGCAGCCCCGCCCCGGCCAGGTACGCGACCAGCGCCGGGGCGGGCAGTCCCAGCGGCGCGGGCGCGCTCTGCGGGGTGACGGTGTTGACCAGCAGCCCGCCGAGCGCGGCGGCGTACCCGGCGACCACCAGCGCGGTCCTGGCCCGCCGGCGGCCTGTCGACCGCCCCCCGGCACGGCGTCGCCGGCCGGCGCGTGCCTCGACCGGCCCGAAGACGGCGACCAGGCCGGCCAGCACCAGGGCGAGCAGCAGCAGCCACGGCACCCGCCAGGCGTACCAGGCCGCGGTCCCCACCGCCGGGGTGGGCAGCAGGCCGACCGCGTCCAGCAGCCCGATCAGCAGCAGGACGGCGGTGAGATGCCAGAGGAACACGGTCAGCACCACGGAGTTGACCGCGATCACCGCCTGCCACGGGCCCGGCCGGCGCAGCCACCGCCGCGCGGGCCGGCGCAGCAGCAGGATCAGCCCGAGCTGGGCGGTGGCCAGGGCGAGCAGCGCCAGGCTGGGCGGGCCGGTGTTCTCCAGCCGCTGGCCGGGCACGTGCAGCATGGAGACCGGGTACGGCCCGATCGTGGTGAGCAGCAGCAGCGCGCCGAACCCGCCGACCAGCAGGGCCGTCGCCGCCCGCCGCGAGGTCGGCAGGGGGTGCCGGGTGCGGTCGCGTCCCGGGTCCCCGGCCGGGCGGGCGTGGGCGTCGTACCAGGCGAAGCCGACCTGGTGCACGGCGAGCCAGCCGGCCAGGTGGTTTCCGGTGGCCAGCGCCCCCGGTCCGACCAGCCGACCCAGGTCGCCGAGGGCAACCAGCCCGACCAGCGCCACCGGCACGGCCAGCCCGAAGCGGCGGTGCAGCGCGTGCATCGGCGGGGTGAGGGCCACGACGGCCAGGTAGGGCACGAGGAACCACAGCGGGACGGTGGCGAACCAGACCACCTGGCGGACCTGGGCCGGGTCGATGCCCCAGAGGTGGGCGCCCGCCGAGCCGGCGGCCAGGACCACCAGCAGGACGGTGGTCGGCGGCACCAGCCGGGCGCTGCGGTCGAGCAGCCAGCCGGTGGCGTCGCCGCCCCGGCCCCGGTGCGCGGTCAGCGAGGCGGCGTTGGCGAACCCGCCGACGAGGAAGAACACCGGCAGCACCTGGGCGACCCAGGTCAGCGGGTACGCCCACGGCAGGTCGCCGAGCGCGGAGTGTCCGGTGGGTCGCCCGGCGGCGTCCCGGCCGATCACGGTGACGCCCCAGTGACCGACGACGACCATCCCGATCGCGACCGCCCGGAGCAGATCCACGTAGCGCTCGCGCCCTGCCGGCGTGCGCTCGGCGAGCTGCCGGAGGCGGCGCATGGGCTCAGGCTATGCGAGCCTGGGCTGCCCGGTGGTGATAACGGTTCGGTGGCCAGGGCTTGAAGTCGACGCGCTCCTGCCGTAGAAATTCTTCAGTCGACTTCAGTGACGTGAAGAGAAAAAACAGATCCGCCCGGGACGATCCGAGGAGCAACGATGGACAGGCGTGACATCCTGCGGCGCAGCGCCGCCGCCGGCCTGCTGGCCACCCCCGCCGCCGGCCTGCTCGCCGGCTGCGCCAGCTCCGGCGGTGACGACTCCGCCGACGCCGAGGTGTACAAGGGCACCAAGTCCGCGCAGAACCCGCTCGGGGTCGCCGAGGACGCCCCGCTGGAGGTCGTCATCTTCAACGGCGGCTTCGGCGAGGACTACGCCAAGGCCCACGAGGCGATGTACACCGCGAAGTACCCGAAGGCCAAGATCAAGCACTCGGCCACCGCGGAGATCAGCAAGACCCTCCAGCCGCGCTTCGTCGACGGCACCCCGCCGGACGTGGTGAACAACTCCGGTGCCGGGCAGATCGACTTCAACGGACTGGTCTCCCAGAACGCCCTCGCCGACCTGGGCGAGCTGCTCGCCGCCCCGAGCCTCGACGTCCCCGGCAAGACCGTCAAGGACACCCTGCTGCCGGGCGCGGTCGAGGTCGGCTCGTACGACGGCCGGTTCCTGGTGATGAACTACACCTACACCGTCTACGGCATCTGGCACTCCACCAAGCTCTTCGCCGACCGGGGCTGGGAGTACGCGAAGACCTGGGACGAGCACATCGCCCTGTGCAAGAAGATCAAGGCCGCGGGCATCGCCCCCTGGACGTACGCCGGCAAGCACCCCCGCTACATGAGCTGGCCGCTGATCTCCACCGCGATCAAGTTCGGCGGCGCCTCGGTCGCCACCGCGATCGACAACCTGGAGCCGAACGCCTGGAAGTCCGACGGGATGAAGGCCGCGGCCGACGCCTGGCACCAGATCGTCAAGGACAAGTTCATCCTCGACGGCACGCCCGGCCTGGACCACGTCCAGTCGCAGACCGCGTGGTGCCAGGGCAAGGCGGCGTTCATCTCCTGCGGCTCCTGGCTGGAGAGCGAGCAGAAGGCGGTCACCCCGGCCGGGTTCAACATGACCGTCGCGCCCACCCCGAGCCTGGGCGCCGGCGACAAGCTGCCGTTCGAGGCGGTCCGGGGCACCGCCGGCGAGCCGTTCATGGTGCCGGCCAAGGCGAAGAACGTCGCCGGTGGCCTGGAGTACTTCCGCACCATGCTGTCGAAGCAGGGGGCCCAGGACTTCACGAAGAAGGTCGCCAGCCTGACCGTGGTCGCCGGGGCCACCGAGGGCGTCGAGCTGCCGTTCGGGCTGACCACCGTGGTCAAGGCCCTGGCGGCGTCCGGCGACAACGGCTTCAACTGGGTCTACAACAACTACTACCGCAAGCTGGAGCGCAACCTGGTCGACGCCGCCTGCGGCGAGTTCTTCAGCGGGCGGATCGGCCCGGCGGAGTTCCTCGACCAGTGCCAGAAGCACGCCGACTCGATCGCCCAGGACACCTCGATCAAGAAGTACAAGCGGTCGGCGTGAAGCACGGCAGGCTCCCGCTGATCGTCACCTTCCTGGTGCCGCCACTGCTGCTCTACATCGTCTTCGTCGTGTCGCCGTACCTGCAGGCGTTCCAGATCTCCACCACCGACTGGCTCGGCTACTCGGCCGAGGCCAACCCGGTGGGCCTGGCCAACTTCAAGGCCCTGTGGCACGACGACTACGTGTGGAACGCGCTGAAGAACAACGCGATCCTGCTCGCCCTGGTGCCCGTGTTCACCATCGCGTTCGGGCTGTTCTTCGCCACCATGCTCAGCATGGGCGGGCGCCGGGGCCGGGCCGGGGTCACCGGGGTACGCGGCGGCGCGTTCTACCGCACCGTCTACTTCTTCCCGCAGGTGCTGTCGGTGGTGATCATCGCGGCGCTGTGGAAGGAGGCCTACCACCCCACGAGCGGGCTGCTCAACGGCATCCTGGGGACGGTGGGGGTGTCCGGGCCGGTCTGGCTGGGCGACCCGGACGTCGCCTTCTGGTGCGTGCTGGCGGTGATGGTGTGGTCCAACGTCGGGTTCTACGTGGTGCTCTTCGGGGCCGCCATGTCGGCGATCCCGAGGGAGATCTACGAGGCGGTGCTGCTCGACGGGGCGTCCCGGTGGGCCACCCTGCGCCGGATCACCATCCCGCTGCTCTGGGACACCGTGCAGGTCGCCTGGATCTACCTGGCCGTCGCGGCCCTGGACGGGTTCATCCTGGTGCAGCTCATGACCAACGGCGGCCCCAACTTCTCCTCGGACGTGATCGGGGTGCGGATGTACGACACGGCGTTCGGCAGCGAGAACAAGTTCGGCTACGCGTCGGCGATCGGCGTGGTGATGTTCTTCCTGACCCTGTCGGTGGCCGTGCTGGCGCTGCGGGTCAGCCGGCGGGAACGGATCGAGCTGTCATGACCGCTCTGGACAGGCCCGTCGGCGTGCTCGTCGACGGCGACCGGAACCCCCGGGAACTCCGGCCGGTGCGCCGCGAGCGGGGGGTCGTGAACTTCCTCTCGCACGGCTTCCTGCTGTTCTGGGGCGCGCTGACCGTGCTGCCGCTGCTGTGGATGTTCATCAGCTCGTTCAAGACCAACGCCGAGATCATCGCCGACCCGTGGGGCCTGCCCGACGCGCTGCGGTTCGACAACTGGGCGCGGGCCTGGACCGGGGCGCACATCGGCCGGTACTTCCTCAACAGCGCCGTGGTGGTCACCGGCTCGGTCGCCCTCACCATGCTGATGGGGGCCACCGCCGCGTACGTCTTCGCCCGGTACGAGTTCCGGGGCCGCCAGCTCGCCTACTACCTGTTCGTCGGCGGGCTGATGTTCCCGGTCTTCCTGGCCCTGGTGCCGCTGTTCTTCGTGGTCCGCAGCGCCGGGCTGTTCGGCACCTGGACCGGGCTGGTGCTGGTCTACGCGGCGTACTCACTGCCGTTCACGGTCTTCTTCCTCACCGCCTTCTTCCGGACCCTGCCGACCTCGGTGGCGGAGGCGGCGCTGGTCGACGGGTGCGGCCACTTCCGGCTGTTCTTCCGCGTGATGCTGCCGATGGCCCGGCCGGGACTGATCAGCGTCGCCATCTTCAACTTCCTCAGCCACTGGAACCAGTTCCTGCTGCCGCAGGTGCTGCTCCAGGGCGACGAGTCGAAGTGGATGCTCGCCCAGGGCCTGGCCGCCCTGTCGATCAGCCAGGGATACGCCGGCGACTACGCCCAGCTCTTCGCCGGCCTCACCATCGCGGTGATCCCGGTGCTGGTGGTGTACCTGCTCTTCCAGCGTCAGGTGCAGTCCGGGCTCACGGCCGGCCAGCTCAAGTAGCTGACCCGGTAGCGGTTCCGGTGCGGCGTCGCCACCGACCGCGCGGCGGGTCGGCCCGGTCGGCGTGGTTCCGGCCGACCCCGCCGCCGGTCGGCTCACCCGGACTGCCGTCGCCGCCGGCCGGTTCGGGGGCCGTCCGGGTCCAGCTCGGCGCAGACCAACTCGTCGAGGCTGGCCCGGACCCTTTCGGCCTTCGGGTCGTCGACGTCGTCGAGGATGGCCAGGGCGTGCCGCCACGCGGCGGCGGCCCTCTCGGGGTCGCCGGCCTCGCGCAGGGTGTCGCCGAGGTTCGCCCCTGCCTCGGCCTCGCCGGGCCGGTCACCGAGCGCCACGAAGATCTCCTGGGCCCGGCGGTACAGCTCGGCGGCCCGGGCGTGCTCGCCGAGCAGCCGGTGGACGTAGCCGAGACTGTCCAGCGTCATGGCGACGCCGTCCCGGTCGCCCTGCTCGTCGAGCAGGACCAGCGCCCGCTCGCAGTCCGCGATCGCCTGCCGGTGGTCGCCGAGCTGGGCGTGGCACCAGCCGACCGAGTTGAGGGTCCTCGCCTCCCCGCTGCGGTGGCCGGCACGCCGGAACAGCTCCAGGGCCCGCAGGTCGTGCCGCAGCGCGGTGGCGTGCTGGCCCGACCGTTCGGCGATCCAGCCCAGGCTGCGGTGCGTGAACGCCTGGTTGAGCTGGTCGCCCAGCTCGCCGAACAGCTCCAGCGCGCGCGACTGGTGGGCGCGGGCGTCCACGAACCGGCCGAGCCGGGTCGCGGCGCCGCCGAGGAAGCGGTGCGCGTGGGCCTCGGCGGCCCGGTCGCCGAGCCGGCGGGCGGCGCCCAGGGCGATCTCCTGGGTGCCGGTCCAGTCGTGCCAGTGCCCACGCAGGTCGAAGAAGCTGACGCAGGCGGCGGCGAGCTGCCAGGCGTGCCCGTCGTGGCCGGTGTCGGCCGCGTGCTCGACGGCGGCGACGAGCACCCGGTGCTCCGCGGCGAACCAGACCAGCGCGGCGGCCCGGTCGTCGAATCGTTCCGGGGCCGCCCCCGGCGTCGGGTCGGCGAGCGCGATCGGACCCCGGGGCGGCTGCAGCGGCCGCTCGGCGGCGTGCGCGCTGTGCAGGTAGTGGTCCAGCACCCGGCGGGTCGCCGCCCGCCGGTCGGGCTCCGGGTCCGCCTCGGCCAGCTCCCCGGCGTACGCGCGCAACAGGTCGTGGCAGGTGAACCGGCCGGGCTTGTGCTCGGTGACCAGGTGCGCGTCGACCAACTCGGCGAGCAGCGGCCGGACCTCGGGCACCGCTGCGCCGGCGAGGCTGGCCACCGCGGTGATTCCGATGTCCGGCCCGGGGGCGAGCCCGAGCAGCCGGAACAACCGGGCGGCCGGCGTGCCGACCTGCGCGTACGACCAGGACAGGACGGCCCGGACGTCGATGCTGGGTTCGGCGCCGGCGAGCGGGTCGAGATGGCGGGGAGCGTCGCGCAGCTCGGCGGCGATGGTGGCCAGCGGGAAGCGCGGGCGGGTGGCGGCGCGGGCGGCGACGATCGCCAGGGCCAGTGGCAGGCCGGCGCAGTGCCGCACGACCTCGTCGACCGCCGTCGGTTCCGCCGCGACCCGGCGGGCGCCGAGCCGGCCGACCAGCAGCGCTGTCGACTCCTCGGTGGCGAGCAGCTCCAGGGCGATCGGCCGGGCGCCCTCCACCGCGATCAGGCCGGGTAGCTGGCTGCGGCTGGTGACCAGCGCCATGCAGCCGGAGGAGCCCGGCAGCAACGGGCGGACCTGGTCGGCGTCCCGGGCGTTGTCGAGGAGCAGGAGCATCCGCCGGCCGGTCAGCAGGCTTCGGAACAGGTTGATCTGCGCGTCCGTGCCGGTCGGGACCCGGTGCCGGGGGACGTCGAAGGCGTCCAGGAAGCCGCGTACCGCCTCGGCGGGCGGGACCGGATCCTTCGACGCATCGAAGCCCCGGAGGTTGACGTGGAGCTGACCGTCCGGAAAGTGGTCGCGGACCCGCTGGGCCCAGTGGGTCGCCAGGGTCGTCTTGCCCACCCCGGCGGCCCCGGTGACGACCGCGATCACCGGGGCGCCCGGCTTCACGTCGGCCTCGGCGAGCAACTCGTCGAGGCACGCCAGGGCGTCCTGCCGGCCGGTGAACGCGGTCGAGGCGGGTGGGAGTTGGGCGGGCACCGGCAGCGACGGACCGGGCCGGTCCGGGGTGCGGGGTGCCGTCGCCTCCGGGCCGTGCGCCGGCTCGTCGTCCCGTACCTCGGTGGTCCCGTCGCCGCTCAGGCCGCTGTCGGCTGTCGGGCCGCCCAGCCGCTCCCCGGTGAGTCGCTCCCAGCGCGTCGCCCAGGCCCCCGCGTCGATCGGAGCCACCCCGAGGGCGAGCAGCAGCCGGTCGAGGACGTCGAGGGGCATCGCGGTGCGCCCGGTCAGATAGTTCGCCAGGCTGCTCTTGGGCACCCCGGTGGCCGCCGTCAGGTCCTGGAGCGACAGCCTGGCCTTGCCGCGCTGACGGGCCGCGCGGACCCGTAGCAAGTTCAGCTCCGCCAACAACTCCTGCTCCGTCCCAGGGCTGTCCACTCCGGATCGATCCTGGGAGTTGTCGCTCACCCGCGCATCGTGCCAGGCGCCGTCCACGGTCGTCCACGGACGTCCAGAAACCCAGGCGCGGCCTTTCCCGGGTGCCACCATCGGCGGATCGCCACCCCACCCGACGGCCGGCATTCGGCGTCGGCGGCGGTCACCTGTTCAGCCCGAACCGGCGAAAGGAAGAACATGTCGAGAAGCCGTCGTCGTTTGCTGTCCGCCGGCGTACTGGCCGGTCTCACCATGGCGCTGCTGCCCCAGGCCCCGCAGGCGCAGGCGGCGCTGGTACCGCCGCCGCAGTCGTGCACCTGGGAGAGCCACTGCTACGGCCAGATCAGCTGGAGCCACGCCGATGTGTCCGGCGCCGAGGCCGAGATCGGCACCTACTCCATGTATGTGCCGGACACCGGCAGCCAGTTCGCCACCTCCGAGATGTGGGTCAACTTCGACCACCCGACGGCTTCGTCCTGGGTGGAGTTCGGGGTCATCCGGTTCGCCGGGTACCCGTGCGGCAACGGTGCCCCGCACTGGTTCAGCGCCGCCGGCCGGCCGGGATACGCCTGGGAGATGCGCTGCCACGGAAGCGCGGCCCTGAACACCAAGTCCGTCCTGCGCGCCGAGGAGCCCTCCAACGGCACCTGGGACCTGTACCGCAACGGTGCCTACGTGACGCGCTGGTCCGGCACCCCGGCGTCGACGGGCCGTCTCGACGTCGGCGTGGAGGTCACCAGCCCGTCGGTCGTCATGAGCATGACCGCCGGCAAGTTGAAGTACCGCACGGCGGCCGACAAGGTGTGGAAGACCGGCTGGGCCAGCCCGAGTTACCCGGCCGGCCAGCCCACCCCCAACGGCACGCCCTGCTACACGCTCTGGGTCGCCAGCCCCACCGACATGCGGGCCCGCTGCAACACGGACGGCACGCTGGCCAGCGGATCCCCGGCGGCGGCTCCGGGGCAGGGCCGCCCGTCGGGCTCCGTGGCGGACAAGGTGCAGCGGATCGCGGCCTGGGCCGGTGACGCCGGGGCGACGAGCGTCCGGTCGGTGCGGAGCAGCGGCACGGAGGCCGCCGCCCGACTGCGGACGGACGTCGGAACGGACCGCGCCGTCACCGTTGTCGAACTCGACGGCGACTTCACCGGTGAGCGCCTGCCGAGGCCGCGCGGAGCGGCGCCGCAAAGCGGGGAACACCTGACCCTCGTCTTCGACGAGGCGGGCGACCTGCTGACCATGCGGCTGGCCCGGCAGCCGTAGCCGCCCCGGCTGCCGGGTGGCAGTCCTCGCGGTGCCCCACCGTGGTCCACCTGTTCACAGGCCCGTGGCGAGCCGACCGGTTCGGCCGCTCAGAGAGGATGAACATGCTGTCCAGATCACGATCAGTGCCGGGGAGGGTTCTCGTCTGCGTGGCGGCCACTGCGGCCGTCGTGGCCCTGGCCCCCGCACCGGCGTCGGCCGACCTCAGCCACTTCAACCAGAACGCCCAGGACGGCGGGAACGTCTCCTACTGCTTCACGTCCAGCGTCACGTCCTACATCCGGGACAACATGACCGGGGCGATGAACTACATGGACACCCGCCTGTCGGCCATCCCGGCGGTCACCTACCACTCGACCTGCGACGTGTCGGTGGGGGACGGGACCCCCCGCACCGACATCGCCTGGTTCGACGCGTGGCGCGACGGCGTGTACGGCGAGGCGTTCTGCAAGTACGCGTGGCCCAACGACGGTTCGTCCAACCAGGGCGAGTGCGACCAGAACCACGTGTATCTGGTCGGTTCGGCCATCGCCCGGGACGCCCCCGACGACGAGCACGGCTACTCGTCGGTCGCCTGTCACGAGGCGGGGCACACGCTCGGGTTCAAGGGCCACCAGGATCCTCCACCAGCCGGCCAGCGCGACTGCATGGCGGGCGGGGACATCGGCACCGTCCGGTCGACCGACGCCATCTACAGCGCCCACAACACGTCCGACTTCGACGCCTACTACGACTGAGGGGCCCACCCATGCGACAGCGAAACTCACGCGTACTGGGCGTCGTCCTGGCCGCCGGGTGTGTGCTCGCCCTGGTGCCGGGCTGCGGTGACGGCGCGGCCCGCACGTCGGACGAGGCCGTGGTCAGCGCATCCGCGGTGGATCCCCGGGCGCTGCGGTTCAAGGAGTACTCCTACACCCCCCAGCGGACGCCGGAGGCGTTGGCGGCGGCGGACTACATCAAAGTCACCGCTGTCGGGACCGTCGAGGGTTTCCGGGAGGGCGTGACGTACCTGACGGAGCCGGCCGACACCCCCTGTCCCCGGGTCTACATGGTGGTGCGGGTGGATCGGACGTTCAAGGGCGCTGCCGACCGCAGTGTGCTGTCGGACGGACGACTGTTCGTCGAGTTCGACCGGGGGCCGATCAACACGCTGGACGGAAAGACGCCGTTGAATTCAATGGACGTTTTCGAGCGTGAGGTCCCGAGGGGGACCAGGGTCGCCCTGTTCCTCACCGATGCGCCGACGATTTCCGGCCGGGTGGTGAATGCCCAACTCGCTCCCCGGGTGCGGACGTTGGTTCCCCACCCGCAGGGCCTCGTCTTCGAGGACAGGAGTCGATCCGGTGCTGAGCGCCTGGTGCCCGGGCTGATCGCTCCTCAGGAGCTCCCTGGGCCATGGCGTGCCATTTCATCGCTGGACGAGCTGACGAATCGCATGGCGAAGGTCCGGCAATAACCGATCGATTCGGAGGAACAATGCGGAAGAGATTGATGGTTGCTCCCCTCGCGTTGGGCGCGGTGCTCGCGATCGGTGGGCTCGCCGCGCCCGCCCAGGCGGTCGCCGGCGTGGGGTCCGGCTCTGCGGCGGCGCCCGCCGCCGGGACCGCCGCGGCCTGCGCGTTGGTCTGGTACGACAAGTACACGGCGGGGATCTCGTGCGACTACGGCCCGTTCAAGGGGTGGGCGAGGTGCAGCAACGGGGCGGTGGCCTTCGGCACCAGAGCGGCCGCCGGGGCGACGTCGTACGCCTACTGCTCGCAGTACGGCACCACTCTCAAGCAGAACCCGGTCGAATGGGGTACGTCGGCCGCGTAGGGACGTTCAGGGGGTGCCGGTCAGGCCGGCACCCCCGCATGCGGATGGAGACGAATTGTGAATCTGATGAGGAAGGCGGGAGCCGCGCTGGTGGCGCTCACGGTCGGCCTGGGTGTCGCCACGTCGTGGGCGAGCCCGGCTCTGGCGGCGGTCGCCTGGGAAAAGAATGTCGCCACCGGCGGGGACGTCGACAACGGACATCCAAAGAACTGCACCGATGACGATCCCTTCAGCCATTCCGTCGCCTGCTGGCAGCCGTACGGTGACGTGCTCTGGATCTCCAACAACAGCACGATCGGCAGCACGCCCACCGCGGTCTGGTGGAACTACTACCCGAGCGACAGCACGCTCTACCGGCAGGGCACCTGCACCTTCACCTTCACCTTCACGGGTTGGGGGTACTGCAACAAGGACATGCACGAGGGCAGCCTGATCAAGCTCCGGGTCTGCGACAGCCCCGATTCGGATCGGCAGTGCTGGACGTCGATCATCAGCACCCGGGCGTGATCGGCGCCCCGCGTCCGCCGGTGGGGTGGGTCGTTCCGGCTGCTCGGGGGGAACGGGGGAGCAGCCGGGGCGTCGGCGGGCGTGGGTCGTGCTCGACCGGCGTCGTCATGTCGTCGGCGGCACCAGCAGCGGATGAAGGTCCGCCGGGTCGGTGACCTCGGGCAGGTCCCGGGCGGCGAGCCAGGCCGCCGCCGCGGCACCGTCGCCGGCGGTGCGCAGCGGCGCGTCCGGCCATCGCCGGCCCAGCTCCGCCCGGACCGCCGCGGCCAGCGGGGTGTCGCCGGTGAGCAGGCCGCCACCGAGGACCACCGGGTCGACAGCGCCGGGCGGACGGATCCGCCCGGCGCTTTCCGCCAGTTGCCCGGCGGCCTCGTCGAGCAGCCCGGTGGCGACCGGGTCGCCCGCGAGGGCGGCGGCCACCACCAGCGGCGCGAGCCGGGCCAGCTCCACCGGCGGCCGGCGGGTGACGACCTGGATCACCGCGCTGACCGTGTCCCGAGAGCGGGCGGAGACCCCGTCGCCGCCCAGCAGTTCGCCGAGCACCCGGCGGCCCAGCGGGCCCGGCTCCCGTCCGGCGTCCAGGGCGACCAGGAGCCGACGGACCGCCTCGCGGCCCAGCCAGAAGCCCGAGCCCGCGTCGCCGAGCAGCCAGCCGTGCCCGTCGGCCACGCGATCCAGCCGCAGGTCGCAGACCTGTGCGGCGATCGCGCCGGTGCCGGCGATGAGCACCGTGCCGTCCGGGCTGGCGGTGCCCGAGGCGTACGCCACCAGCGCGTCGCCGTGCACCGTGCAGGGGCAGCGCAGCCCGGCGTCCCGCCAGGCCCGGTCGAAGGCGGCCTTTCCGGCCGGGTCGGCGAGCAGCCGGCCGGCGCCGGCCAGCCCGATGGTGCCGGCCCGGACCCGGGCCGGGTCCGTTCCCGCCAGCGCCCCGCGCAGGGCGGTCAGCACCTCCCCGGCGGCCCGCTCAGCGCCGTGGCTGGTCGGGTTGCCCCCGCCACCCCGCCCGGCGCCGAGGCGTTCCCCGGCCAGGGTGAGGGCGACCGCCCGGGTGGAGGTACCCCCGACGTCGAGACCGACCACGACAGTGTCGGACATCGTTTGGGCCTCCCCGGGACTACGTTGCGGGCGGGTTTCATGTTGGCCGGGCCCGGCTGTCGGAGGCAAGCCCTCGGGGCTCGGTCAGGGGCGGTGGTTCAGGTAACGGTTTGAAAACTTCGCCCACAGGCTTGACACCGAGGGGTCTTTAGTAAGAAATTTTACCACTAACAGTTAAGACTCTTTCCGGAAAGGCGTCCGCATGGTGGATCACGAGGTGGAGACCCCCGGGGGCACCGCCGTGGTCGACGCCGACACGGCCGACCGGCGGGGCTCGCTCCCCACCGACGGCGTGCTCGCCCGGGTCCGGGCCGGCGCGGGCGAGCTGACCGGCGCCCTGCGCCGGGTCGCCGAGCACGTGCTCAGCGACCCGGAGGCCGCGGCCCGCGCGACCATCGTCGAGCTGGCCGAGCGCAGCGGCACCTCCCCGGCCACCATCACCCGGTTCTGCCGGGCGATGGGCTTCGAAGGGTACGCGGATCTGCGGCTCGGCATCGCCGCCGAGACCGGCCGGGCCCGCTCCGCCGGCTGGACCGTCGACATCGGCCGGGAGATCCAGCCCGGCGACCCCCTGGAGCGGGTGCTCGGCCAGATCATGGCGGCCGACACCCGGGCCATGCACGACACCGCGGCGCTGCTCGACCTGACCGAGGTCGAGCGGGCGGCGGTGGCCATCGCCGGCGCCAGCCGGGTCAACATCTTCGGCGCCTCCGGCAGCGCCCTGGTCGGCGCGGAGATGCAGCTCAGCCTGCACCGCATCGGGGTGGCCGCCTGGGCCTGGAGCGACGTGCACGAGGGTCTGGCCAGCGCCGCGCTGCTGGGCCCCGGTGACGTGGCGCTGGGCATCTCGCACACCGGGCAGACCCGGGAGACCATCGAGATGCTCGCCGAGGCGGGCAGCCGGGGCGCGACCACCGTCGCCCTCACCGGCTTCCCCCGCTCGCCGCTGGCCGAACTGGCGGACATCGTGCTGCTCACCGCCAGCCAGGCCACCACCTTCCGGCCGGACGCGCTGTCCGCCCGGCACCCGCAGCTCGTCGTGCTCGACCTGCTCTACATCGCGGTGGCGCAGCGCACCCACGCCCGCGCCCACGCGGCCTTCCGGCGCACCGCCCAGGCCGTCGACGGGCACAAGGCCGCGAAGGGGGCAGCCGCATGATCAGCGCGCAGGGGTACGCTGACGCTGTCCGTCCCGTCCTCGACCGGCTCGTCGACTCGCAGGCCGAGGCGGTCGGCCGGGCCGCCGACCTGATCGCCGCCAGCCTGCGCACCGACGGGGTGCTCCAGGCGTTCGGCGCCGGCCACTCCGAGGTGTTCGCCGCCGAGCTGGTGGCCCGGGCCGGCGGGCTGGTCCCGACCAACCGGATCACCCTGCACGACCTGGTGCTGCACGGCGACGCTCCCCGCGACGTGCTCGCCGATCCGTTGCTGGAACGCGACCCGGCCGTCGCCCACCAGCTCTACGCCCTGGCCGCCCCGCGCCCGCGGGACGTCTTCCTGGTCGCGTCCCAGTCCGGCATCAACGGCTCGGTGGTCGAGCTGGCGATGCTGGCCAGGGGCAACGGCCATCCGCTGATCGCGGTCACCTCCGTCGAGCACACCGCGCGGGTCGCCCCTCGGCACCCGTCGGGGCACCGGCTCGCCGACCTCGCCGACGTCGTGCTGGACAACGGCGCGCCGTACGGTGACGCACTGCTGCCGCTCGAGGGCGGCGGCGCGGTCTGTGCGGTCTCCTCGGTCACCGCCGCGCTGCTGGCGCAGCTGCTGACCGCCGAGGTCGTACGACGGTTCCACCAGGCCGGAGAGGTACCCCCTATCTACCTCTCCACCAACGTCCCCGGAGGGGACGAGCACAACCTCGCCCTTGAGTCGCGGTACGCCGGGCGTCTCCGGCGGACCGCCTGATTCGACACCACAAGGAGAGACAACGATGTCCGTTACCCCCGAGCACCCGGCCGATCTGAACCGCCGGACCCTGCTGCGCCGCGCCGCCGCCGCGGGCCTGCTCGCCATCCCGGCCGCCGGCCTGCTCGGCGCCTGTGCGACCAGCAGCTCCGACAAGGAGAGCAACACCAACGCCGAGACCGGCACCAAGAGCGCCACCAACCCGCTCGGTGTCAAGGACGACGCCCCGCTGGAGGTGGTCATCTTCAACGGCGGTTACGGCGAGAAGTACGCCACCGACGTGCACGAGCCGCTCTACAAGAAGGCGTTCCCCAAGGCGGAGGTCAAGCACCAGGCGACCCAGGCGGTTTCCACGGTGCTCCAGCCCCGGTTCGCCTCCGGCAACCCGCCGGAGTTCGTCAACAACTCGGGCGAGAAGCTGATGGACTTCGGCGCCCTGGTCGCCGACGGGCAGCTTCAGGACCTCACCGAGCTGTGGGACGCCCCGTCGGTGGACGACCCGAGCAAGAAGGTCCGCGACACCGTGGTCCCCGGCACCGTCGACGTCGGCTCGTTCAACGGCAAGCCGTACGTGCTCTACTACGTCTCCACCGTCTTCGGCATCTGGTACTCCGGCAAGCTGTTCAAGGACAACGGCTGGGCGCCCGCGAAGAACTGGAGCGAGTTCACCGCTCTGCTCGACAAGATCAAGGCCAAGGGCATCACCCCCTACGGCTACGCCGGTGCGAACGCCGCGTACTACCAGTGGAACGTGATCCTCACCCAGGCCGCGAAGATCGGCGGCGCGGACGTGCTGAAGAACATCGACAACCTGGAGGACGGCGCCTGGCAGCAGGACGCCGTCAAGCAGGCGGCCACGGCGTGGGCCGAGATCGGTGCCAAGTACGTGGACAAGAGCTTCGAGGGGCTCAAGCACACCGACGTCCAGCTCCGGCAGAACCAGTACAAGTTGGCCTTCTACCCCAGCGGCGACTGGCTGGAGGGCGAGCAGAAGAAGGACACGCCGGCCGGCTTCGAGTACCAGCTCATGCCGGTGCCGAGCCTGTCGGCGTCCGACAAGCTGCCGGCCACCGCGCTGCGGGCCACGGCCGGTGAGGGCTACTTCGTCTCGGCCAAGAGCAAGAACCCGCGCGGCGGCCTGGAGTACATGCGTCAGATGCTGTCCACGGCCGGCGCGAAGGGCTTCACCGAGGTGGTCAAGGCCCCGACGGTCGTCACCGCCGGCTCCGAGGGATACGCCTTCCCGCCCGGCGTGGCCAGCTCCCAGGCCGCGCTCAAGGCAGCCGGCCAGGACGTGTTCAACATCTACTTCGACGGCTGGTACAAGGAGCTGGACACCGAGGTCCGCACCGCCACCAACGAGTTGATGTTCGGCCGCATCAAGGCCGACGCCTTCGTCGAGCGGGTGCAGAAGCGCGCCGACGCCATCAAGAAGGACAGCTCCATCACCAAGTTCAAGCGCTGATCGGAGCGGGGTCATGCGGCACGGCAAGTATCCATTCGTGATCGGGTTCCTCTTCGCCCCGGTCACGCTGTACGTGGTCTTCGTCATCGCACCGTACGCCCAGGCGTTCCAGATTTCGATGACCAACTGGCGGGGCCTGTCCGCCCCCCAGTGGGTGGGCTTCGACAACTACCGCAGGCTGCTGGACGACGGCAACTTCTGGAAGGCGGTCCAGCACCACGGCGTACTGCTGCTTGCCCTGCCGCTGATCACGATCGCCATTGCGCTGTTCTTCTCCTTCCAGCTCAACGTGGGCGGCCGGAGCGTCGGCGGTCAGCGTCAGGGGGTCTGGGGGGCGAAGTTCTACCGGGTGGTGTTCTTCTTCCCCCAGGTCCTGGCCGTGGCGATCATCGCGGTGCTGTTCCAGATGGTCTACCGGCCCAACGAGTCCGGCCTGATCAACGGCGTGCTGATGGAGTTCGGGTTCGACCCGGTGCTGTTCCTGGTCAGGCCGAACCTGGCGCTCTGGTCGATCATCGCGGTGCTGGTCTGGCAGGCCGTCGGCTTCTACGTGGTGCTCTTCTCGGCCGGGATGGCCTCCATCCCGGGCGAGATCTACGAGGCCGCCGAGATGGACGGGGCGACCCGGGTCACCCTCTTCTTCCGGGTCACCCTGCCGCTGCTCTGGGACACCCTCCAGGTGGCCTGGGTCTACCTCGGCATCGCCGCGTTCGACGCGTTCGCCATCGTCGCGGTGCTCTCGGTGGACAGCGGGGGTCCCGACGGGGCGACCACGGTGCTGGCGAACGAGATCTACCGCAACGCGTTCGTCTACTCGAAGTACGGCTACGCCTCGGCGATGGGCGTGGCGCTGTTCTTCCTCACCCTCACGTTCGCGGCGCTGACGCTGCGGCTGACCAAGCGGGAAAGCGTGGAGTACTGACATGAAGACCACGTTGCCGTCGGCGCCGTCGGCGCTGCCACCCCGTACCGCGAAGTCCACCACCGGGCCCGACCCGAAGAGCCGTCGCTCACAGGTGCGACTGTTCTCCAGCCTCGGCCACATCGCGCTCGCAGTCTGGGCAGTGATCGTCATCGTGCCGATCCTGTGGACGTTCCTCGCGGCGTTCAAGAACACCAGCGAGATCTTCAGCAGCCCGTGGACGCTGCCGGCCGAGTTGCGCTGGGAGAACTTCAGCCGGGCCTGGACCAAGGCGCGCGTCGGCCGGTACTTCGTCAACAGCGTCATCGTGGTCGGGTGCAGCACCTTCGCCACCATGCTGCTCGGCTCGATGGCCGCGTACGTGCTGGCCCGCTACAAGTTCTGGGGCAACCGGGCGGTGTACTACCTGTTCGTCTCCGGGTTGGCGTTCCCGGTCTTCCTGGCCCTGGTGCCGCTGTTCTTCGTGGTGAAGAACCTGGGCCTGCTGGACACCCACACCGGCGTGATCCTGGTCTACACCGCGTACTCGCTGCCGTTCACCGTGTTCTTCCTCGCGGCGTTCTTCCGGACGCTGCCGAACTCGGTGGCCGAGGCCGGGATGATCGACGGCTGCTCGCACACCCGGCTGTTCTTCCAGGTGATGGTGCCGATGGCCAAGCCTGGCCTGATCAGCGTTGCGATCTTCAACATCATCGGCCAGTGGGCGCAGTACCAGTTGCCATTGGTGCTGCTGTCCAACGCCAAGGACAAGTGGGTGCTCACCCAGGGCATCGCGGATATCTCGGTCAATGCGGGCTACGAGGCCGACTGGTCCGGCCTCTTTGCCGCCCTCACCATCGCCATCCTGCCGATGATCATCGTGTACGCCGTGTTCCAGCGGCAGATCCAGTCCGGTCTGACCTCCGGCGCGGTGAAGTAGCCCCACCCGCGCCTCGCCGGGCGCACGTACTACGGGAGTGACCAACCCCTTCGAGGGGTTGGTCACTCCCGTACGTCGTGCCCGTGCCCGGCGAGGGAGTGTCACAGGGGCGAGGCAGAATCACATCCGTGCTGGTGGCAGTGGTGTCGGACGACCGGGGCGGGGGAGCGCTGCAACCCCTCGACCCCGCCGGCCGGCCCACGGCCCCGGCCGAGTCGGTGGCCGACCTCGCCGCAGCCGTGGCCGCCCGGGAGGCCGCAGAGCATCCGCGCTGGGTCTGGGCCTGCGGCGCGGCCGTCTACCCGGCGCTGCTGCGCGCCGGGGTCCGGCTCGACCGCTGCCACGACGTCGAGCTGACCGAGTCGCTGCTGCTCGGGCACGCCGGCCGCTGGGGTGAGCCCCGCTCGCTCGCCGCCGCCTGGGCCCGGCTGACCGGCGGGCCGGTGCCGCCGGACCCGCCGCCCCGCGCGGCCGAACCGCCGGGCCACGGGCAGGGCGCGCTCTTCGACGCGCTGCCCGGCCCGCCGGGCCCGGGCGTCGAGGCCCTGACCCGGGTGTACGCCGACCAGCTCGCCCGGACCGCGGCCACCGAGCACCCCGGCCGGTTCCGGCTGCTGGTGGCCGCCGAGTCGGCCGGCGCCCTGATCGCGGGCGAGATGGGCGCGACCGGGCTGCCCTGGCGCGCCGAGGTGCACGACGAGCTCCTCACCGAGCTGCTCGGCGAGCCGTCCCCGGTCGGCGGTCCGCCCCGTCGGCTCGCCGAGTTGGCCGCCGGGATCGCGGCGGCGTTCGGGCTGCGCCAGGTGCACGTCGACTCCCCGGCCGAGCTGCTCAAGGCGTTCGCCAGGGCCGGGGTGGAGCTGCCCAACACCCGGGCCTGGGTGCTGCGCGGGGTCGACCACCCCGCGGTGCCGCTGGTGCTGGAGCACAAGGAGCTCTACCGGATCTGGACGGCGCACGGCTGGGCCTGGCGGGACGCCTGGGTGCGCGGCGGCCGGTTCCACCCGGAGTACGTCCCCGGCGGGGTGGTCTCCGGCCGGTGGGCCACCCGGGGCGGCGGCGCGTTGCAGATCCCGAAGGTGATCCGGCGGGCGGTGGCGGCCGACCCGGGCTGGCGGCTCGTCGTCGCCGACGCCGGTCAGCTCGAACCGAGGGTGCTCGCGGCGGTCTCCGGCGATGCCCGGCTCGCCGCCGCCGGCGGGGCCGGCGACCTCTACGCCGCCCTCGCCCGGGACTCCTTCGGCGGCGACCGCGCCCGGGCCAAGGTGGCCCTGCTCGGCGCGATGTACGGGCAGACCGGCGGGATGGCGGTCCCCGCCCTCGCGGTGCTGCGGCGCAACTACCCGACCGCGTTCGCGTACGTCGAGGCGGCGGCCCGCACCGGCGAGGCGGGCGGGCTGGTCCGGTCCTGGCTGGGCCGGACGTGCCCGCCCGGCACGGCCGGCTTCGCCGACGGTGACGACGCCGGGGTCGACCCTGGCGCGGCGGCCGACCCGCAGGGGCCCAGGGCTCGGGCGGCCCGCTCCCGGGGCCGGTTCACCCGCAACTTCGTCATCCAGGCCACCGCCGCCGAGTGGGCCTCCACCCTGCTGGCCACCCTGCGGGCGGCGCTCGCCGGCACCGATGCCGAGCTGGTCTTCTTCCAGCACGACGAGGTGATCGTGCACTGCCCGGCGGCGCAGGCCGACGCGGTGGCGGAGGCGGTGCGCGCCAGCGGCGAGCGGGCAGCCGCGTTGCTGTTCGGCGACACCCCGGTCCGGTTCCCGCTGGACCTGTCCGTCGTCGACTGCTACGCCGACGCCTGAGGCGCCACCGCCCCGGGGCCGGCGCTGGTCGGGTCCGCGCGCCGGTCAGCCGACGCCCGGTCAGCCGACGCCCGGGCGGGCGCGCCCGCGCAGCAGCGGCAGGTACACCTCGTCGACGATCTCGACGAGCACGTCGTCCGGCGCGCTGGCGATCCCGCGGGTGACGATCTCGTTGCGCAGCAGCGCGAGGGCCACCGTGGCCACCCGGGGGTGCCGGGCCTCGGGTGACGCCTGCCCCCGGGCGACGGCGCGGTCGAGGACCGTCAGCCAGCCGGCCGTCCCGGCGGCGCCGGCCTGCTCCTGCAACTGGGCCAGCAGCTCCGGCTCCTCGCCGACGCCGGACAGCAGGCCGCGCAGCACCTCGCCCAGCGGGGACGTCCAGTGGCAGTTGGCCCGGCGCAGCAGCTCCAGCGCGTCGCCGCGCAGCTCGCCGGTGTCCGGCGGGTCCAGGTTGGCCACGGCGAGCTGCCGGTACGCGGCGACGCCGAGCGCGGCCCGGTTCGGCCAGCGTCGGTAGATCGCGTTCTTGTTGGTGCCGGCCCGCCGGGCGACCCGGTCCATGGTGAGGCCGGCGTAGCCGGACTCCAGCAGCTCGTCGGCGGCGGCGCACAGGATCGCCTGTTCCAGGGCCGCCCCGCGCCGCCGCGTCGCCCCGGTCCGTTCCGCCCCGTCGCCTGCCATGACGGGTACGGATCGTACCCCAGCCCCCGTCTTGCGCCGCGCCACGCCACCGCTTTAACGTACGCTGCGTACCCTAATGAAGGTGGGCAGCTGTGCGCGGCAAGGGAATCACGTACGACACCGGCTTCGTCGACGCCGGCGAGAGCACCCGCGAGCCATTCGACCCGGAGGTCGTGCGGCGTGAGATGCGGGTCATCCGGGAGGACCTGCACTGCACGGCGGTCCGGGTCACCGGCGGCATCCCCGATCGGCTGGAGATCGCCGCCCGGCACGCCGCTGACGTCGGGCTGGAGGTGTGGTTCTCCCCGTTCACCTGCGACCTGACCACCGACGAGCTGCTCGACGTCCTGGCCGACTGCGCCGAGCGTGCCGAGGGGCTGCGCCGGCGGGGCGCGGAGGTCGTCCTCGTCACAGGGGCCGAGCTGACGCTGTTCACGAAGGGGTTCCTGCCCGGCGACACGCTCGCCGAGCGGCTGGACGTGCTGACCCGGCCGGACCTCCTCCGCGAGGTGCTGCCCGAGGTGCCCGCCCGGCTGAACGCCTTCCTCGGCGAGGCCGTCCAGGTCGTCCGCGCGCGGTTCGGCGGGAAGGTCACCTATGCCTCGCTGCCGAGCGAGCGCATCGACTGGACGCCCTTCGACCACGTCTCGTCCGACGCCTACCACTCGGCCGAGGTCGCCGACGCGTACGTCGACGGCATCCGGACCCTCGTCGCCCAGGGCAAGCCGGTGGCGATCACCGAGTTCGGGTGCACGACCCACCGTGGGGCCGCCGACCTCGGGGCGCGCGGCATGTTCATCGTCGAGTGGGACGGCGCCAAAGGCGCCCGGCTGACCGGCGACTACGCCCGCGACGAGGACGAGCAGGCCGGGTACCTGCGGAAGCTGCTCGACATCTTCGCCGCCGAGGGGGTGGACACCGCGTTCTGGTGCACCTTCGCGTCGTACAACCTGCCGCACCGCGAGGACCCGCTGCGCGACGTGGATCGGGCCTCGTACGGCCTGGTGAAGGTGTTGGAGGACCGGCTCGGCGACACGTACCCCGACCTGCCGTGGGAGCCCAAGGCGGCCTTCACCGCGCTGGCCGACGCGTACCGCCGTTGAAGCCGATGCCGGGGCGATGCGTGGCAAATACCCGTTTCGCCCCGACACTGATCTGTCGGGCGCTCGTTGCACCCGGTGTGCGAATCGCAGGAATGATCATCGCGGCGGGCGGGGGACGCCGCCTCGGCGGCCCGGAGGCATTGCTCCACCAGGGCGGGCAACCCCTGGTGGACCGGATGATCGAAACGATGACCGAGGCGGGCTGCGAGCAGCTCGTGGTGGTGCTGGGCGCGGCGGCCGACCAGGTCCGGCAGACCGCCGACCTGGCCCGGGCCACGGTGGTGGTCAACCGCGCGTGGGGGACCGGCGTCGGCTCGTCGATCCGGGCCGGCCTGGCCGCGCTGACCGACGAGACGGTCGAGGCGGTGGTGGTGGTGCCCGTCGACATGCCGGGGCTCACCCCGGCGGCGGTGCGGCGGGTGGCCGCGCTGCCGTACCCCGACGTGCTGGCCTGCGCCACCTACAGCGGGCTGCGCGGGTACCCGATGCTCTTCGGCCGCCGGCACTGGGCCGGCATCGCCACCCTGGCCAGCGCCGACGTCGGCGCCCGGCCCTACCTGCTGGCGCACAAGGACCAGATCGTGGACATCGCCTGCGACTCGGTGGCCGACGGCAGCCGCGTCGACACCCCCGAACTGATGGCCCTGTACGGCCTGACCGTCCCACCCCAACGCGTCGGCGCCTGACCCTGCGCCGGCCGGCCGGATCGGGTCGGCCGGCCCGGTGACCAGGGCGACCGGCGCCCCGGTTGTGGGCCGCTACTTGTCACCGTAGTGGTACCGGCAGGCGATGATCTCGACGTCGTCCTTGGTGATCCGATACACCAGCCGGTGCTCGCGATCGATCCGCCGGGACCAGAACCCGGACAGCTCCCCCCGAAGGGGCTCCGGTTTGCCGATGCCCTCGTATCCGTTGCGCATCACGTCCGCGATGAGGTCGTTGATGCGCTTCACCAGTTTGCGGTCTGTGTGGCTGAGGTACTGGCTCCATGTCGTCGTGGTGAAGACCAGTCTCACGCGACGTCCCGAACGTCGGCCGGGTCGATCAGTTCCCGCTCGGCGGCGTCGCCCTCCTCAAGCTCCGCGATCGATCGACGCAGGGCTGCGGCATTGCTCGGGCTGCGGAGCAGGTACTCGGTTTCCTTCATCGCCTCGTACTCCGCAAGTGGCACGATGACCACCGGCTCATGGCCCGACCGGGTCACCACCACTTCCTCCGCGTCGTTGATGACGCTGTCGAGCTCGGCGGCCAGGTTCTGCCGCAGCTGGGTGAAATTCACGGTCCGCATGATCGCCTCCAGGGTAAGTACAGAAAATTGTACCTGGTTTCGTGCCGCCGGTCGGTGGCGTAGCTCGGCTGGTGCGGGTGGTCGGCGGTCGATCGGCGTCGGCAGGCCGTAGGGTCGAACGGGTGTCGCGTCCCCCCATCGACCTGGTGCCCGCCGACGAGCCGGCCGAGGAGCTGACCCACAACCCGCTCAACGCGGTGACCGGCGGCATCTGGCGGACCCGTCGCCACGGCCGCCCGGCCGTGCTGAAGCTGATCACCCCACCCGGCCGCGAGGGCCCGACGCACTGGGCCGGCAGCGCCGACCCCGGGCACTGGAACTACTGGCGGCGTGAGGTCGAGGCGTACCACGGCGGCCTGGCCGCCCGGGCGTACGCCGACGCCGGGCTGGCCGCGCCCGAGACGCTGGGGGTCGACGAGCGTCCGGACGGCGGCGTGGCGCTCTGGCTGGCCGACGTCGCGGGGCGGCCCGGCACCGCCGCCACGGTCGCCGACCTCGGCGACGTCGCGGCCCGGCTCGGTGCCGGGCATGCCGCCTGGCTCGGCCGGTCGCCCGGCTACGACTGGCTGGCCAGGGACTGGCTGCGCGACTACACCCTGACCCGGCCGGTCGTCGAGCCGGTGCCGTGGGACCACCCGGTCGCCGTGGCCGCGTGGCCCGCGCCGCTGCGCGCCGCCCTGCGCGGGCTCTGGGAACGCCGGCACGCGCTGCTCGCCGCCGCCGACGGGCTGCCGCGCACCCTGTGCCACCACGACTGCTGGCCGATGAACCTGGTGTTCGGCGACGCCGGCCCGGTGCTGCTGGACTGGTCGTTCGTCGGCCCCGGGCCGGTCGGCGAGGACGCCGCCAACCTGGTGCTGGACACCTTCCTCGACGGGCTGGTCGATGTCGCACTGCTCGACGAGGTGGCGACCACGGTCGTCGACCGGTACGCCGACGGCCTGCGCGGCACCCTCGACCGGACCGAGGTCGCCCGCGCGGTGCGGCTCACCGGGGCGGCGAAGTACTTCTGGCTGGCCCCGCTGATGCTCGGTCGGGCCGGCGGCGGCACCGCGCAGACCTACGACCTGCGCGGCGAGGCCGAGATGTTCGCCGGCCGCCGACCGGTGCTGGAGCTGCTCGCCCGCTGGGCGGACGAGCAGCTCCGCTGAGCGCGCCGGCCGGCTCTCGGAGGGGGAGCAGCCGGGTCCGGGCCGCCCGGGCGAACGGGGCCGGTCAGGAGCCGGCCGGCGGCTCCAGCCGGCCCGTGGTGACCAGACCCCGGTACCAGTGCGCGCTGTCCTTCCAGGTCCGGGCCTGGGTGTCGTAGTCGACCCGGATGATGCCGAACCGCCGGTCGTAGCCGTACGACCACTCGAAGTTGTCCAGCAGCGACCACGCGAAATAGCCGCGGACGTCCGCGCCCGCGTCCATCGCCGTTCCGACCGCGTCGACGTGCCGGTACAGGTAGTCGACGCGCCGGTCGTCGTGCACCCGGCCGTCGGGGGAGACCACGTCGTCGAACGCGGCGCCGTTCTCGGTGATCATCAGCGGTTGGCCCGGGTGCTCCCGGGACAGCCGCAGCAGCAGCTCGGTCATCCCGCTCGGGTCGATGTTCCAGCCCATCGCGGTGTACGGCCCGGGCTGGGGCAGGAAGTCGACGTTCGCGGCGCCGACCCACGGGGTGTGCGCCGAACTACCGTGCCCGTCGGCGGCGGACCGGGCCGAGACGCCGTCCCACGCCCGGACCAGGGTGGTCGAGTAGTAGTTCACCCCGAGCACGTCCAACGGCACCCCCGCCGCCCGTTCGTCGCCGTCGCGCACGAACGACCAGTCGGTTACGTTCGCGGTGTCGGCGATCAGGTCGGCCGGGTACGCCCCGTCGAGCATCGGCCCGAGGAACGCCCGGTTGGCCAGCGCGTCGATGCGGCGCACCGCGTCGGCGTCGGCGGCCGAGTCCGACGCCGGGCGGATCACGTGCAGGTTCAGCGTCACCGACAACTCCGCCGCCGGGGCCAGCTCCCGCACCGCCCGCCCGGCCAGCCCGTGCGCCAGGTTCAGGTGGTGCACGGCGGCCAGCGCCCCGGCCGGCTCGGTGCGTCCCGGCGCGTGCACCCCGGAGCCGTAGCCGAGGTACGCCGAGCACCACGGCTCGTTGAACGTGGTCCAGGTGTGCACCCGGTCGCCGAGCGCGCCGACGATGCCGGCCGCGTAGTCCCGGAAGCGCAGCGCGGTGTCCCGCGCCGGCCAGCCGCCCGCGTCCTCCAGCTCCTGCGGCAGGTCCCAGTGGTACATGGTGGCCACCGGGCGGATGCCCCGTTCCAGCAGGCCGTCGACGAGGCGGGAGTAGAAGTCCACCCCGGCCCGGTTGAACGCCCCGGAGCCGCCGGGCTGCACCCGGGGCCAGGAGATCGAGAACCGGTACGCCCCGAGCCCCAGCTCCGACAGGTGGCCGAGGTCGTCGGCCCACCGGTGGTAGTGGTCGGCGGCCACGTCGCCGGTGTCCCCGTTCAGGGTGCGGCCGGGGGTGTGGCTGTAGGTGTCCCAGATGGACGGGCCCCGGCCGTCCTCGGTGGCCGCGCCCTCGATCTGGTACGCAGCCGTGGCGGCCCCCCACAGGAACCCCTCGGGAAAACTCCTCGTCACCGGTTCGCCTCCGCTCCCACGACCACCACGCTGTACCCCGATGATTCTCCGCCCACCAGATCGGCGGTGGCCGCCCCGTCGGCGTACCGGATCTCGAACTCCGCCCCGGGGCCGTCGCCGGGCGAGGGCACCCGCACCCGGGTCCGCCGCCCCTCGGTGGGCGCGTACAGGCGCAGCTCGACGCCGTCGGCCCACGCGTAGTCCGGCCGGTCGTGGGTGGACCCGACGGCGAGCACCGAGCCGGGCCGGGCCAGCACCGGCAGGCTGTCGAAGCCGTGCCTCTGGTCCACCCAGGCCGGGCCGGTGAGCTGCTCGCCGGTGACCACGTGGGTCCACGTGCCGGCCGGCACCCAGAACGTCACCCGGCCGTCGGCGCTCAGCACGGGCGCCACCAGCAGGTCGGGGCCGAGCATGTACTGCCGGTCCAGGTACGCCGCGGCCGGGTCGTCCGGGAACTCCACCACCATCGGCCGCATCACCGGCACGCCGTCGCGGTGCGCCTCCTCGGCCGCCGCCGCGAGGTACGGCATCAGGCGCAGCTTGAGCCGGGTGAAGTGGCGCAGCACCTCGACGGCCTCGTCGTCGAACGCCCACGGCACCCGGTACGAGCCGGAGCCGTGCAGCCGGGAGTGCGAGGAGAGCAGCCCGAACGCGATCCACCGCTTGAACACGGCCGGGTCGGGGGTGCCCTCGAAGCCGCCGATGTCGTGGCTCCAGTAGCCGAACCCGGACGCGGACAGCGACAGCCCGCCCCGCAGCGACTCGGCCATCGCCGCGAACGTGGACTCGCAGTCGCCGCCCCAGTGCACCGGGAACTGCTGCCCGCCGGCCGTGGCCGACCGGGCGAACACCACCGCCTCGCCGATCCCGCGCTCGGCCTCCAGCAGCTCGAAGACCGCCCGGTTGTAGAGGTGGGTGTAGTAGTTGTGCATCCGCTGCGGGTCCGACCCGTCGTGCCAGACCACGTCGGTGGGGATGCGCTCGCCGAAGTCGGTCTTGAAGCAGTCCACACCCATGTCGAGCAGCGCCCTGAGCTTGCCGGAGAACCAGGCCACGGCGTCGGGGTCGGTGAAGTCGACCAGCGCCATGCCGGCCTGCCACCTGTCCCACTGCCACACCGAGCCGTCGGGGTTGCGGACCAGGTACCCGGCCTGGCGGCCCTCCTCGAACAGGTAGGAGCGCTGGGCGATGTACGGGTTGATCCAGACGCACACCTTCAGGCCCCGCTCGTGCAGCCGGCGCAGCATGCCCTCCGGGTCGGGGAAGGTCGCCGGGTCCCAGACGAAGTCGACCCAGTGGAACTGCCGCATCCAGAAGCAGTCGAAGTGGAACACCGACAGCGGCAGGTCCCGCTCGGCCATCCCGTCGATGAACTCGGTGACGGTCCTCTCGTCGTACGAGGTGGTGAACGACGTCGACAGCCACAGCCCGTACGACCAGGCCGGGACGCGGGCGGGCCGGCCGGTCAGCGCGGTGTGGCGGCGCAGCACGTCCTTCGGGGTGGGCCCGTCGATCAGGTAGTAGGTCAGCGACTGTCCCTCGACGCTGAACTGGGTCTGCGAGACCACCTCGGAGCCGATCTCGAACGACACGTGCTCGGGGTGGTCGACGAAGACCCCGTACCCGGCGCTGCTGAGGTAGAACGGCACGTTCTTGTACGCCTGCTCGCTGGCGGTGCCGCCGTCGGCGTTCCAGATGTCGACGGTCTGGCCGTTCTTGACGAACGGGCCGAAGCGTTCGCCGAGGCCGTACACCGTCTCGCCGACGCCCAGCGCCAGCCGCTCGTGGACGTACGTGCGGCCCTCGCCGTCGGTGGCGATGCCGACGCTGCGCTCGGTGGACGAGGTGACCAGGCGGTCGCCGTGCAGGAAGTCGACCCGCCACCGGTCGCCGAGCGTGACCCGGGCGGTCAGTTCGCCGGTGGTCAGGGACGCACTGTCCCTGGTGACCTCCACGGTGACCGGGTGGCCGTCGCCGGCCGACAGCGCGAAGCGGGGCTGCTTCGGCAGCCCGCCGCAGTGGTGGCCGACGGTCACCCCGACGACGCCGGGGGCGGGGGAGAAGAACCGGACGGTGACGACCGGCCGGTTGAGGGTGTCTCCCCGCCCGGTGATCCGGCCGGTCGGCGCGAAGACGGTGAAGCCCCTCTCGTCCGGCTCGACCGATTCGACCGCGCCGGGACGCAGCACGCTGACCCCCGGCCGCAGCAGCCAGTACCCGTCGGTGAACTTCACTTCTCGGCTCCTACCGTGATGCCGCGGCAAGTCGACCCGCGTCGAACCCGCGTCGAACCCGCGTCGAAACGCCCTGTCGAAACCAACCGCGTCGAAACGCCATGTCGAAACGCTTCGACATGGCGCTTCGGCAGACCGTAGGACACGTGTCACGAGGGCGTCAATAGTCGACGACGCGGCCGGCCGCCGGACCCACGCGACGCCGAGCGCCTACCCCTGGCCCCGCCGGACGTCCTTGACGAACACGATCCCGTCGGGGCTGGCCAGGTGGGCCGGATCAAGCGGGGCGTAGCCGAACCAGGGGGACACCCGGGGAACGGGCGTCGCGTCGGCGAGGGCCGTGGCCAGTCGGCGGGCGTCGACGACGTATCGCTCCTGCGGGAGCGCGTACAGCAGCCCCTCGACGGTGTCCGGAGGCGGGGCGTCCACCCCCCGGTGGGGGATCGTGCCGAGGGCTGCGGCGAGGAAGGCGTAACCCTCGCCCAGATGGGCGCTGACGATCGCGCCGGCGCTCCACCAGTCCACCGGCAGGCCGCCCATCCGCATCGTGCTCTTGTTCCGCTGGAGGTGGCCGTTGTGCGCGTTCACCAGCGTCGGCCCGCGTTCGGCGAGGGCGAGCAGGTTGGCGGCCATCATCGAGTCCCGCACGCCGAGCAGCCACGCCAGGCGACTCGGTGACGTGTCGGCCATCCAGGAGTGGTAGCGCAACAGCCCGGTGGCGGTACGCCCGTACAGGCGTGCCCGGTGCCGGTCCTCCTCCGGGGAGGCCGCGATCAGGTGGGGTTGCTGCGCGTCGAGCAGGGCCACCAGGTCGTCGGCGAGCAGCCGCAGCTGCCTGGCCTCGGGCGTCCGCCCCACGGACCGGGACGGGTCCATCATCGCGGCGGGGTTCGGCCAGCGGTCGTCGGCCCCGAGCAGGCGGTCGAGCGTCTCGGCGGTGCAGGGGAGCAGGTCGGCGTCGACCCAGGCGGTGAGGTAGGTGTGCAGTGCGGTGAGGGCCTGCCGGGGGCTCGCGGCGCCGGTGATCTCCAGCGGGCCGTCGAAACCGGCGAAGCGGAGCTGCTGCGCCGCGGGCCGACCCTCGTTGTACGCGCGCATCCAGCGCACCAGCTCGCGGTTGCCCGCGAAGACGCCCCACTCGTGGCTGAAGCCGCGCTCCATGACCTCGTCGAGGGTGCCGGTGCCCGAGGTGACGTAGTCGTCCACGACCAGGCCCATCAGGCAATCGCTCTCGATCGCGATCGTCCGGTAGCCCTCCCGCTCGACGAGCTGCCGGAAGAGATCGTTTCGCAGGTCGAGCAGGACGTCCTCGCCGTGGGTGGGCTCGCCCAGGGCGAGGAGCCGTGGCCTGGCCGGGAGCAACCCCATGACGGCAGCAGGGTCGAAGACATGGGCGGCGTCGGTGAAACCAGTTGTCATCCCCTGAACGTTATCGTTGAACCAACGGTGAATACTTCTTGTCGACATCCAGCAGGGCGACGAAACGGAACCCTCAAAGCAGCGGAAATCGCGGGCCGATTCATCCGGTGCGAGCGCAAGCTCTGTCCACACAGGCGGATTGCGCCCGACGGTGCGTGAATGCCCACTCGGTGGGATTCTCTCGGATCGAATCGTGAGGAGGAGGTGAATAACCCTCACGGATGATGGACCCCGACGCTCGGCGACGGCTACGTTGTTACGCCCCGACCACACGGAGTCGCCACAATGTCCCCTGGCGCCGCAACGCCACTGCTCTCCGTCATCATTCCCACCTACAACCGTTCCCGTCTTCTGCGCGGCACGCTGACGGCCCTGGCCGACCAGCGGATATCGTCGGACGCCTTCGAGGTCATCGTCGCCGACGACGGGTCGACCGACGACACCCGCCAGACGGTGGAGGACTTCACCGACCGGCTCCGCCTGCGCTACCACTTCCAGGAGGACCTGGGCTTCCGGGCCGCCGCCGCCCGCAACGCCGGCGCCCGCCTCGCCCGTGGCGAGATCCTGGCCTTCGTGGACAGCGGCATCCTGCCCGGCCCCGACTTCGTCGCCGGGCACCTGGCCGCGCACCGGGAGCCCGGCCCGGCGCGGGCGGTGATCGGCTACACCTACGGCTTCCGTCCCGACTACCCGACCCCCGGTCTGGAGGAGCTCCTCCAGAGGCACACCCCCGAGGAGGTCGTACGCGACCACGGCACCGACCCGGAATTCCAGGACTCCCGGCACTCCCTCTTCGCGACCGCCCGCTTCTACCTCGCCCGCACGGCGCTGCCCTGGCAACTGTTCTGGACGTGCAACTGTTCCGTGCCGGCCGAGGAGTTCTGGGCCGTGGGCGGCTTCGACGAGATCTTCCGCTCCTGGGGCGCCGAGGACACGGAGCTGGGCTTCCGGCTGTACCGGCACGGCCTGTCGTTTGAGGTCAGCCGCGAGGGCTGGGCGGTGGACGCGCCGCACCCGCGCCGGACGGACCCGGACCTCAGCGACAACCGCAGCAACATGCTCACGTTCCTGCACAAGCATCCCGAGCCGTTGGTGGAGCTGCTGTGGGCCTGGTACTCCAAGCACCTGCCCCAGCTTGAGGACACCCGCGACTGGCACGTCAGGCTGGAGCTGCCCGCCATCCGCCGGGGGACCAACCGGGTCCGCGGCCTGGACGTGACGGCGGAGCTGGCCCACCTGCGCGACACCCTGCCCCCGGGCACCCGGGTCGCCGTGTTCGGCTGCGGCGACACCCTGCCGGCCGGGTTCCCGCCCGCCGACCTGTTCGAATACGACGAGACGCTGCTCGAACGGCTGCCCGCCGACCCCGCGCACCCGACCCACCACGCCATCGGCATCCGCACCGTCCTGCCCGATGACGCCGTCGACGTCGTCCTGGTCACCTCCCGGCTCGCCCCGCTGTGGCGACGCTGGCGCACCCACATCCTGGCCGAGGCCCATCGCATCGGCCGGTCCGTGCGAGGGCCGCTGCTGGAGGCCCCCGAGCCCGCGTTGGGCGTCGGGGGCTGACGCCCTCCGGTCGAGGACGTGTCGACGGGAGCGCCGTCCTCGACCGGCCCCGCCGGCCCGGTGGGCGCTCGGTCCGCCGGCGGTGCTCCGGTGGCCGCGACCGGGGCGCGGTCAGATCTCGATGTTGAACTTCCGCAGCACGGAGGGGGCGACCAGGCCCACGGTGGCCAGCACGGCGAGCGCGGTCAGCGCGCCGCGCAGCACGATGACCTCGGCCTTGCTGCCGGTGCGCAGCGCGATGCTGTTCGGCAGGCCGACCATCGTCCACATCCGGCGCTTGATCGGGATCGGCCAGAGGATCGGCACCCCGGCACGGGTGATCATGTCGCCGAGGATGTGCACGAAGCAGCCCACCCCGACGGCCAGCCCGATCAGCGGGTACCCCCGGTCGCCGGGCAGGTTGGCGAAGGTGAACCAGGCGGCGGCGGCCGAGGTCAGGGTCACGATGACCCAGCCCGCGCGCTCCGCCCACCGGTCGAACAGCCCGCGCAGGGCCAGCCCGAACATGAAGAACAGGATGCCGACCACGGCCCACTTGCCGTACGTGGCGCACAGCGCGGTGGTGCCCCAGCCGACCAGCACGGTGAACGGGATGGTGTGGGTCAGCGTGCGGTGGCCGTTGTTGCGGCGCGGGTCCTTGCTCAGCTTGGTGGCGTAGTAGACACCGAGCGAGATCTTCTCCATCACCTCGGCGACGAAGAGGCTGACCACCCCGAAGGTGCGGGCCACGGTGGCGCCGCCCTGGTTGCGGGTAACCTTGCCGGACAGGTCGAGGTCGGGGAAGAGCGCCCCGCCGGCGCAGACCGCGGTGCCGACCGCCAGTGCCAGCGGCGACTGGTGGTAGTCGGCGAACTGGTCGAGCGCCCAGGAGCCGGTCAGCCACACCGCCGCGCCCGACAGCGCGTGGGACGGTCCCATCATGACGCCTCGCCCTCCCCAGGGATCTTGATCCACAAACTATGCCACTCTGGCAGAGCCGCCGCCCGGGGGCAACAACCCGGACGGTCCACAGGGGACGGTGTCGACGCGCGCCGTGTCGGTGGGCGCCGTGCCTCAGCCCGGGGTGCCGGGCCGGAAGCTGACCCGCACCCTGTCCCGCTCGGTCGCGCCGGTCAGCCAGTCCACGTCGGGGGCGCTCCAGGAGAGCGACCACGCCCGGGCGTCCCGCGGGATCAGCTGCACCGCGTGCAGCCGGGCCCCGTACGGGGCGTCCCAGGTGGCCTCCCACTCCGACCCCCGGCTGGACACCGTCTCCAGCCGGATCCTCGCGTACCCGTGCAGGGCGCCCGCGTCCAGCGCGCGCCGTTCGTTCACCCGTAGCCGGGCCAGTGGGGCGGCGCCGGGAACGCCGGCCGGGGCGATGGTCAGCACCCGCCGGGCCGTCGGATCCTGGAAGCAGACCGCGTCCCCCTCCCGGTAGTGCCGCCAGCCCGGCGGCACGGCGAGCCGGAACCCGGTCGGGTCGGCGTACCAACGCCAACCGGCCGGCAGCCGCAGCCGCTCGCCCCGGGCGGGGGAGACAGTGGGAACGGGTTCGCCGGCGGGGTAGGGCCGCAGGCAGGGGAAGGGCGGAGGCGGCACGTGCCTGTCGGGCGGCCCCGCTCCGGGCAGCCCCGCTCCGGGCTCGGCTCCCCGGTTCGGCTCGGCTCCCGTCCCGTCCGGTGCCACTCCCGCCCGCCCGGCCTCGATCCCCGGCGGCGCGCCCCGGTCGTGCTCGCGTTGGCCGATCGCGATCGCGGTGGAGATCGCGGCGAGCGCGGCGAACGCCCCGGCCGCCACTGCCAACGGCCAGCGCCGGCCGTTCGGCCCGGATCCGGCCGGGCGGCCGTGGTCGACCGGGGTGGACGGCCACGGGGCGGCACCCGGGGCGGCACCCGGGTCGAGGACGTCCGGCGGCAGCACCGTGGCCGGCGCGGCGAGGGCCAGGGGGCACGGTTCCCCGCCCCCGGTGGTGGCCGAGGCCAACCGCCGCTGCGTCTCGTCGTGGTCGGTACGGTCGCGCGGGTCGCGGCACAGCAGGCCGGCCAGGACCGGGCGCAGCGGGCCGGCGTGCGGCGCCGGGTCGGGCGGCCGGGTGGCCAGGGCGCTCAGCGTCGCCATCGCGGTGCTGCGGGCGTACGGGGACCGGCCCTCGACGGACGCGTGCAGGGTCGCCCCGAGCGACCACAGGTCCGCCTCCACGCTGGAGGACCCTTCGGCGGCCCGCTCCGGGGCGACGAACTGCGGCGAGCCGAGGATCAGCCCCGGCCGGGTCATCGCCCCGTCCCCGCCGTCGAACACGGCCAGCCCGAAGTCGGTGAGCATCACCCGCCCGTCGTGGGCGATCAGCACGTTGGCCGGCTTCACGTCGCGGTGCAGCACCCCGGCGTGGTGCGCGGCGCGCAGCGCGGCCAGCAGCGCCAGCCCGATCGCCGCGGCCTGCCGGGGCGACACCGGCCCGGACGTGTCCAGCACGTTCTGCAACGACCGGGACGGGACGTACTCCATGATCAACCATGGGTCGCCGCCCACCGACACCACGTCGTAGACCCGCACCACGTTGGGGTGGTTGAGCCGGGCCGCCGTCCGGCCCTCCCGCAGGGTGCGCAGGCGCAGCTCGTCGCGTTCCTCGTCGGACAACCAGGCCGGCGGGACGACCTGCTTGACCGCGACGTCGCGGTGCAACACGTCGTCCCTCGCCCGCCACACCCGGCCCATCCCGCCGCGCCCCACGAGGTCGAGCAGGCGGTACCGGCCGGCGATCACTACCTGCTGCACCGTTCTCCTCACCGCTGGTCGACGTACACCATAGCCAGCGGATCGGTGTGGACCTATCGGATGACAGGCCGGGGAAAGCTGTCAGCAGGCCGGATGGCCGGTCGTCAGCAGGTTCCCCTCCGGAATGGCGATCCGGGTGCGCCCGGTGGCCAGCCGGCTCGCCGCCCGCTGGGCCTGGAACGTGCCGTGCTCGCGGCGGGCCGCGGCGTAGCTGCTCGCGGTGTGCACGGCGATGGTCGCCCAGCCGTACCGCTCGCTGACCATGGTGCGGGCCCGACGGGCCACCCGGCGGGCGAAGACCTCGTCGCCGAGGAGCCGGTCGACCGCGCCGGCGAGCGCGTCCGGGTCGCTGTGCGGGAAGGTCACCCCGGTGACGCCGGGCTCGACGATCTCGGCGAGGCCGCCGGTCGCGGCGACCGCCAGCGGCGCGCCGGCCGCCGCGGCCTCCAGGGCGACCATGCCGAACGGCTCGTAGAGGCTCGGCACCACGGTGGCGTCGGTGGCGGCCAACATGGCCGGGAGTTGGGTGGAGTTCATGAAACCGGCGAAGCGCACCGTGTCGCCGAGGCGCAGCCGGTGCGCCTGGTCCACCAGTTCCTCCTTGTACGGGCCGTCGCCGGCGATCACCACCCGCAGCCCGGGGTGCCGCTCGCGCAGGTACGGCACCGCGTGCATCAGGTGCTGCACGCCCTTCTCGTAGACCAGCCGGCCGGCGTACCCGACCAGGGGCCCGCCCCCGGCGAACCGGGCCCGGGCCGAGGCCACCGCCCGGGGGCGGGCGTGCCAGGCCCGGTCGTCCACCCCGTTGGGCACCACGTCGATCCGGCTGGTCGGCACGCCGAACAGCGCGTTGACCTCGTCGCGCATGTATCCGGAGCAGGCGATCACCCGGTTGGACTCGCCGCTGATCCAGTGTTCGACGGCGTGGATGGTGCGGTTCATCTCTTCGGGGAGCCAGCCTTGGTGTCGGCCGGCTTCGGTGGCGTGGATGGTGGTGATGAGTGGGATGTCGAGGTGGTCGCGGAGGGTGATGGCGGTGTG
>NZ_JBEOWQ010000024.1:81293-91976 GCF_040296145.1 Micromonospora sp. NPDC002296 | reverse complement strand
CACCCGATACGCCAAACGGGCCTCTCTCTACCGATCCAGCCTGGTCCTCATCGCCGCCATCATCTGGCTTCCATGATCGACAGGACAGGCCCTAGGCGGGGACGCGGGCTACGGCGAAGACCGACTGGCCGAACGGGGGCCGGACCAGTTGCTCCGCCGCCTTGGTGGCGGGGAGGACGAGGGTGTCGTAGACCTTGACCATCGGGCCCTCCTTCGGCATCAGCCGGAAGACCTTGGTCGCCATGAAGTAGCCGATCAGGCCGAGCGCGTTCGCGTAGTGGATCTTCTCCACGGTCAGGCCGGCCTCGGTCATCGCGGCGGCCAGGGTCTTCTTGGTGTACCGGCGGACGTGGCCGGTGGCGATGTCGGCGGGGCCCATCGCGAACTGGAACGCCGGCACGATGATCACCACGGCGCCGCCCGGACGGACCAGGTCGCGCATGCTGGCCAGCGCGCTCACGTGGTCCTCGATGTGCTCCAGCACGTTGTACGAGACGGCGGCGCTGTAGTCCCCGCGCTCGGAGTGCGGCAGGAGCATCTGCCGGACCTCGATGTTCGGCTGCTCGGCGAGGCGCTCCTTCAGGGCGACCAGCCGGTCCGGGTCGGCCTCGGTGGCGGTGAACCGGGGGAAGTACTCCGCCCACGCCAGGGCGTAGTCGCCCAGCCCGCTGCCGATCTCGATCGGGTTGTCACCGAGGTGCGGGACGGCCAGTTCGACGAACCACCTGCGGTGGTTGACCGCCGTCGCGAGGCCTTCGAGCACCTCGGACTGGACACGCTGATCCCCAGTGATTTCTGCCATGCGTCGATTCCTCACGGTGTGACTCGACCTGCCCCGGGACCGACAGAGTGAACCATCCGAAGCGGACGGTGGGGAAATCGGGGCATCGTGGTGGCCGAATTGCGGTCGGGGGTGGGCACGAGATCGGCGGTCGGCGAACCCGGCACATAGTACGCCAGTCCCCAGAAACATGTCACGTCAGTGCCATACCCTGACTACTCTACGAATTGTCATGACTACTCCTCAAGCGGACCGCCCCGACGGCGAGCCCGGGGACGGCGAGGCCGAACCCCCGGTGGCGGACGCGTCTGACGAGGGGACGGGCAGGGGCGCGGCGTCCCGGCGGGGGCGCCGGACGGACGTCCTCGCCGTGCTCAGCTTCGCGCTGATCGCACTCTGGGTGACCTTTCGACTCTGGGCGAATCCGACGCACGGGGTCCGCGACAACCGATCCGACCAGGCGCTCTTCGAGTGGATGATGGCGCACGGCGCGCGCGTACTGACCGATTTCGCCTATCCGTTCGGCTCGGACCGGATGAATGTGCCGGACAGCGTCAATCTCATGGCCAACACGTCCGTATTATCCATTTCTCTGCCAATGACGCCGGTCACCGTCCTGTTCGGGCCGCGTACCGCTTTTCTGGTGTTCCTCACCGGCGGCATGATCGCCACCGCGACCGCCTGGTACTTCGTCCTCTCCCGGGTGCTGGTCGGCTCCCGGGGGCCGGCCTGGCTCGGGGCCGGGTTCTGCGCGTTCGCCCCGGCGATGGTCTCGCACGCCAACGCCCATCCCAACATCGTCAGCCAGTTCGTGGTGCCCCTGATCGTCTGGCGCACCCTGCGGCTGCCCGACGGCGGCCGGTGGCTGCGAAACGGCGTGCTGCTCGGGCTGGTGATCGTCTGGCAGGCCTTCATCAACCTGGAGATCCTGCTGATGACCGCCATCGGGCTCGGCGTGGTGGTCGTCGCGCTGGCGCTGGGCCGGGCCGAACTGCGCCGGCGGGCCCGGCCGTTCCTCGCCGGGCTGGCGGTCGCCGCCGCCCTGGCCGCGGTGCTGTTGGCGTACCCGCTGTACGTGCAGTTCTTCGGCCCCGGCGCGTACGAGGGCCTGTCCGAGCTCATCCGCGGCTACCGCACCGACCTCGCCTCGTTCACCGCGTTCGGCCGGGAGTCGATCGCCGGCGACCCGCAGACCAACCTCAAGCTGGTCAAGAACCCCACCGAGGAGAACGGCTTCTTCGGCTGGCCGCTGGTCATCCTGGTCGGTGCCCTGGTGTGGTGGCTGCGGCGCAGTCCCGTGGTGCTCGGCCTCGCCGCGGTCGGCCTGCTCTTCGCGGTGCTCTCCCTCGGCCGGGAGATCCAGTTCGAGGGCCGGGCGACCGGGATCGCCGGGCCCTGGGCGGCCCTGGAGAACCTGCCGATCCTGCACTCGGTGGTGCCCACCCGGTGGGCGCTGGCGACCGTCCCGGTGGTCGGGGTGCTGCTCGCGCTCGGCGCGGAGCGGGCCCGCCGGCTGGCCCGGGAACACCCGGCCGCCCGCCCGCAGATCCGCTTCGTCACCGCCACCATGCTGACCATGGCGCTGCTCCCCGCGTTCCCCACCCCGTTGCCCTCGGTACGCCTCGACCCGGTGCCCGAGTTCGTCACCTCCGGCGCCTGGCGTCCGTACGTGGCCGGTGGGCGCAGCGTGGTGACCCTGCCGCTGCCGGACACCGACTACCCCGATCCGCTGCGCTGGTCGGCGGCGACCCGCCTGGACCTGCCGCTGGCCCGGGGCTACTTCCTCGGGCCGGACACCCGGCCGCGGGCGCCTGAGGGGCGGATCGCCCTGTTCACCGCCCCGCCCCGCCCCACCAGCAGCTTCTTCATCACCATCCGGCGCACCGGCCAGGTCCCGCCGGTCACCGCGCCGACCCGGGCGTCCGCGCTGGAGGACCTGCGGTACTGGCGGGCCGGGGTGGTGCTGCTCGGCCCGCACGAGCACGCCGACGCGCTGCGCCGGGGAATGACCGAGCTGACCGGCATCCGCCCCACGTACACCGGGGGGGTCTGGGTCTGGGACGTCCGTCCGCTGACGGACTGAGCCCGCCGCCGGCGGACCAGTTCGTCAGCGCAGGCAGCAGCCCTGGCAGACCTTCGGCCTGGGCAGGGTGAAGGCAAGGCAGCAGGTGCGGCGCTGGACCGTCGGCTCGCCGGCCGGGCCGGGCACCAGCTCGACCAGGTCCGCCAGGTCGAGGGCGTGCAGCAGCGTCTCGACGTGCCGGGTCGCGGGGCCGGGCAGCGCGTCGGTGGCCCGCAGCACGCCGTGCGCGATGCCGGAGGCGACCGAGCCGAGCAGCGTACGGGTGCCGATGCGGACCTCCGCCTGGATGGCGGTGACCAGCGGGGCGAGGTGGGCGTCGAGCAGCGAGGCGCGGAGCACGGCCAGCAGCGCGGCCTCGTCGGCGACGACCCGGACCTCCGGCAGCCCCGCCAGGGCCAGCGGGTCGCCGGGGAGGACCGCGACGGTGGTGGACCGGCGGAGCCCGAGGGTGACCAGTGGGCGGTGGTCCTCGAAGTGGATCAGAACGTCGGCCGGGTCGAGCAGCGGCACCCGGCGGGCCGCCGCCCAGCCGAGCACGGCCGGCAGGGCGACCCAGTAGCTGTACGACTTCCAGGCCAGCGCGGCGCAGGCGTGCGGGGTCCCGCCCCAGCGCAGGGCGGCGGCGTGCAGCAGCTCGGGCAGCCGGGTCCCGTCGACCAGGGTGGTGGCCGGGGCCCAGCCGAACCGGTCGTCGGTCACCAGCAGGCCCGGAGCGAGCCCGGGCAGGTCGTCGGTTCCGAACATGGCACGCAGGGTCGCGGTCACGGGGGCGAGGGGCGTCGCGGTCTCCCGCGTGGGCATCACCGCTGTCACCGCATCTCCCCCCGACCGAAGCTCTGATCCGTGAACTAAGGCTAGCCTAACCAAGGCTTCAGGGATAGGGAAAGCCCCGACCTGCGGCTACCGGGAGGCGTCCGTCACCCTGGCGGCCTCCCGTGCCCGGGGGCGCGCCGGCGTACTACCCGGCCCGGAGCGGGGAGAACGCCGGCCGGGCGGACCTGGCAGGGCTGCGGAAGCATTGACGTTCATGCGTGAACTGTCAAGCCGAATGTCGACAAGATGCCACTTCTGTGCGCGTTCACGTACGGAAAGTGAAACTGATACTCCCCGGCGTTGAGGAAGCTGATGACGACCTCTCCCATCGAGCGGGCCGCCGACTCGTTCGCGGCCGAACTCGCCCGGCAGCGGACCGGGCGGGGGCTGTCCAAGAAGCAACTGGCCACGCTGATGGGCTTCGACCCGTCCTACGTCAGCCACGTCGAGGGGCGCCGGCACCGGCCGACCGAGGACTTCGCCCGCCGGGCCGAGGCCGTGCTGGAGGCCAGCGGCGCGATCTGGCAGCGCTTCCGGGAGTACGACGAGCTCCGGCACGGCCGCCCCACCCCGCCGCACCGGGATCACCCGGCCCCCGGCCAGTGGATGCCCCCCGGCACCGGGCTGATCGTGGAGGGCGAACTGGCCACCCTCACCCACACCGACGAGGGCTACCGGTGCGTCATCCGCCGGGAGCTCTACAACGCCGGCACCGAACCGGTGACCCGCTACCTGGTCCGGGTCGCCGTCGACCGGTACCCCAACGACCCGGGCCGGTCGAACCGGCACCACCGGGAACACCCACTCACCTTCGCCGAGCTGCAACTGCTGTCGTACCGGTACGACGGCGGGGAGCCCGAGCCGATGCACTGGCGGGCCAAGCACGACCGGGACGCGTTCAAGGAGATCTGGCTGCTCTTCGAGAACGACGAGGGCCGCTTCCCGCTCTACCCAGGCGAGCGGGTCACCATCGAGTACGCGTACCGGGTGAGCCGGGAGAAGTGGGGCCCCTGGTTCCAGCGCGCCGTACGCCTGCCGACCCGGCACCTGGCGGTCCGGCTCGACCTGCCCACGGACCTGGCTCCCCAGGTCTGGGGGGTGGAGACCACGCTCTCGTCCGAGGAGGGGCCGCTGCGCCGGCCGATCAGCCGGCACGAGCGCGGCGGCCGGACGATCTTCGACTGGGCCACCGAGGACCCGCCGCTCAACGCCCGGTACCGGTTGCAGTGGCGGTTCCGCAGCCGCCCGCCCGACTCCGACCCCGGCGGGCCGGTCGGCGGCGGCCGGGTCCGGGCGAGCGACCGGATGCGGGGGCTCGGCATCGTGCAGCGCGGCGCGGACCTGCTACGCCAGCCCAGCCGCCAGTTCGGCCTGCCGGTGGAGGAGGCGACCGCCCGCGACGTGGTCGACCGGCTCAGCTCGGCGCTGGTCCGGCTCGACGAGCTGCACCCGTTCAGCAAGGGCGTCGGCATCGCCGCCCCCCAGCTCGGCCTCGCCTGGGCCGCCGCCGTGGTCCGCCCGCCCGACCGGGGTGCCGAGCCGGTGATCCTGCTCAACCCCCGGGTGGTCGACTCGTCACCGGACACCGACGAGCAGTACGAGGGCTGCCTCTCCTTCTTCGACCACCGGGGGCTGGTGCCCCGGCCGCTGCGCATCGACGTGGAGCACGCGCAGTGCGACGGCGGCCGGATGATCACCTCGTTCGAGTTCGCCATGGCCCGGCTCGTCGCGCACGAGATCGACCACCTGGAGGGCCGGCTGTACGTCGACCGGATGACGCCCGGCGTGCCGCTGGTGCCGGTGGAGGAGTACCGCGAGACCGGCAACCCCTGGCGGTACTGAGACGAGCGAGGGGGCGGACCGGGTCGCGTGCCCCAGGGGGCGGAGGCACGCGACCCGGTCCTCTTCGGGGGGAGGAAGGTCTTCGTCCGGGCGTCCGGGCGTCCGGGGTATTCGGCGGCCGGCGCAGTCGCCGAACGCCGTACGGCGTCGTGCTACAGCTCGCCGAAGGTGTCGTACCGGATGTTCGGCGGCGGCACGTCGTCCCCGGCGAGCGCCCGCAGGGTCGCCCGGACCATCCGGGCCGAGCCCGAGACGTAGCAGTCGTGGGCGGTCCACGGGCCGTACCGGGCCACCACCTCCGAGATGTCGCCCCGCTCCCCGTCGAAGTCCGGCTCCGCGCTGCACGCCGGGGTGACCGAGAGCCAGGGATGGGTGGCCACCAGCTTCCGCAGCCCGTCCAGCGCGTACAGGTCGTCGGCGTGCCGGGCACCGTAGAAGACGTGCACCCAGCGGGTCCGGTTCCAGCCGGTGAGCTCCTCGACCAGCGCCTTGACCGGGGCCAACCCGACCCCGCCGGCGACGCACAGGATGTCCCGCTCCGAGGAGCGGTCCAGGGTCATCGACCCCATCGGCGCGGCGACGCGGAGCAGGTCCCCCGGCCTCGTCCGGCGCACCAGCGCCCCGGACACCCAGCCCGCCCCCGACGGCGTCCGGACGTGGAACTCCAGGACGTTGTCGTCGTTCGGGGCGTTCGCCACCGAGTACGTCCGCCACACCCGGGGCAGGTGCCGGGGGACCTCGATACTGACGTACTGGCCGGCCCGCCATGGCAGCGGATGCTGGAGGGCGCGGACGGTCAGCACCGCCGTGTCCGGGCCGTGCCGCTCGTGGGTCAGCACCTCGGCGTGCCAGTACGGCGGGTTCTCGTCCGCCGCCGCCCCGGCCAGCATCTTCTCGACGATCGCCGCGTACGCGTCCCGCCACGCCTGGTCGTACTCCAGGTTCCAGCCGTCCCCGGCGGTGCTGCGCAGCGCGTCCAGCAGGGCGACGCCCATGGTCGCGTAGTGCGCCGAGTCGACGTGGTACTTCCGGTGGTCCCGGCCCAGCGAGCGCAGGTACTCGTCGAAGCTCTCCGGGTCGTCCACCACCTGGGTCGCCGTGACGATCGCGTCCAGGATGCGGTCGCCCTGGCCGGTCATCGCCGCCGGGAAGAGCGGGCGCAGCGCGGGGTCGAGGAGGAAGAGCCGGGCGTAGAAATGACCGCTCAACCGGCCCCGGTCCTCCTCGACCAGGGTCCAGCTCTCCTTCAGCAGCCGCGCGACGTTGTCCAAGACGCTCCTCCTCCTGACCGGCGGATCGGGCCCCCATAGAATGTCCACGGAGCGTGTGCGTCGGTCGCACAGAATGTGCGATCTCCTCATACCGCCCTTCGGCCCGTTGTCCCGCCGGCCGTCGGAGTCGGGCACAGTGGTGCGGTGACCGTTGAGCTCAACCGGCCGGCGTCCCGCCGGGTCCTCGGCACGGAGACGCTGCTGGTGCTCGGGCTCTCGCTCGGGCAGTCGGCGGTCTACGCGCTCGTGTCGATCATCGCGAAGCTGACCGCCGACGGGCCGCTGTCGAAGCAGACCGCCGCGCTGAACACCTCCCAGTCGGCCCGGCCCTGGCTCGACCTGACGTACCAGCTCCTCGGCATCGTCTTCGCGCTGCTGCCGGTGCTGCTCGCCGTACACCTGCTGGCGCGAGACCCCGGCGACCCCGGTCGTACCCTCGGGGTGGACCTGCGCCGGCCCGGCTCCGACCTGGCCCGGGGCGCGGGCCTGGCGGCGCTCATCGGCCTGCCTGGCCTGGCGCTGTTCTGGGCCGCCGCGCAGCTCGGCGTCAACGCCACCCTCGTCCCGGCCGGCCTGCCGGAGGTCTGGTGGGCGGTGCCGGTGCTGATCCTCGCCGCCGTGCAGAACGCCGTGCTGGAGGAGGTGATCGTGGTCGGTTACCTGGTCACCCGGCTGCGTCAGCTCCGGTGGCGGCTCGGCGCGGTGATCGCCGCGAGCGCCGTCCTGCGCGGCTCCTACCACCTCTACCAGGGCTTCGGCGCGTTCCTCGGCAACGCCGTGATGGGCGTCGTGTTCTCCTTCTTCTACCTGCGCACCAAGCGGGTGATGCCGCTGATCATCGCGCACACCCTGCTCGACGTGGTCGCCTTCGTCGGCTACGCCCTCCTGCCGAAGTCCTGGTTCGACTGGCTCTGACGGGCCGCCCCGTAACCCGACGCCCGCGCCACGCGTCGATCCCGCTCCGCCCACCCATCCGGGCGGGCGCTGCCGTCAGCGGGTGCGCGGTGGCCGGTAGGCGGTGACCGCCCGGGCGGCCAGCCGCTCGGCGGCGGCCGAGCCGCCCACCGCGGCGGCCAGCACCGCCGCGCCCGGCACCAGCCGGGACGCCACCCGCAGCCCCAGCCACCCCCCGGCCTGCACGGCCAGCGGCGCGGCCAACCGCCAGGCAGCCTCAGCCACCCGGGGCCACGGCTGCTCGACCGGGTCGGTCGCCGCCTCCGCCGCCGCCAACGCCACCCGGGCGCTCTCCGCGTCCGGATGCACCCGGGTCAGCACCAGCAGCTCCACCGCCCGTTCCGGGTCGGCCGGATCCCGGCCGTACGCCGCCGCCAGGTGCAGCACCAGGCCGGCCTGCGTCCAGAGCACCGCCGTCAGCTCCGCGACCGGCGCGAACAGGCCCGCGAGCGCCGCCGTCGCCCCGCCCGCCGTCGCCAGCCGGACGAACCGCCGGGTCGCGAGCCGGGCCAGCCCGTCCGGCGTCGCGTCGGGGTAGACGCCCCGGAGCGACGCCGCCCAGTCGCGCGCCCCCGGCCCCAGCGCCCGGACCGCAGCCAAGGCCAGCAGCTCCGGGGCGAAGCCCGGGTGGTCGAGCACCCGCACGGTCGTCGCCCGCAGGCCGTCCACGTCGGTACGCGCCGACACCGCCCCCGGCGCCCGGCCACCCGCCCCGGCCCCAGCCTCGACACCTGCGGTCTCCGGATCAGCCACCCCGGGCGCAACCGTCTCGGCGGTGGGGGTCTCGGCGGTGACCCTCGCGGGGGTCGCCGCCTGCGGGGTAGCAGCCTCCGGGGTGCCCGGCTCCGCCGGGGCGGCGGCCTTTCTCCGGGCGGCGGCGGCCCTCTTCGGCTGGGCGACGCCGGTGGTCTCCTCCGGGGCGGCGGTCTGTCCGAGGGCGGTGGTCTCCTCGGGCTCGGTGGCCTTTCCGGGCTCGGACCTCTTCCTGGGCGCGGTGGTCGTCTTCCTCGGCGCGGCGGCCCTCTTCGGCGTGGCGGTCCTGCCGGCCGTGGTCGGGGTCGCGTCCTCCTCGGCCGGGGTCGCCCTGGCTGCCTCCTTGGCCGAAGTTGCCTTTCGAGCGGGGGTCTTCCGAGCTGGGGTCCTCCGGGTGGCCCGCGCCCCGAGGGCCGAGCCGACGGCGGCGACGCCCGTCTCAGAAGCCTCGGAGCGGGCGGTGCGCGGGGCGACCGGTTCGGCCGCTTCAGGCTCGGCCGCCGAGGGCGGCGCGTCGTCGGTGCCGCTGTGTTTCCGATCACCTCGGCCGGGCGTGCCCGTCGGCGGCTGAGGCGGTTCGGCCGCCTCGGTGGCCGGGACCGGCCGGCCCGCGGCGGACCTGGGGGCCGGCAGCGGCGGCGCCGGCCGGTCGGGATCCGGCGGTTGGAAGAGCACGGTGGGGGCCGCCGCCCGGGCCCGGCGCGGCTGTGGCCTCTTCGCGTCCGGAGGCGGGGCGTCGGCGGGATCGGGAGGGACGGGCGGCGTGAAGGCCGCGCGCGGAGGACGGCGTCGACGCGCACCCTCACCAGGCACGGGACGGGGCGGGTCGCTTGGCGGATGCTCCTCCATGTCGATGGAGCGTAGCCCTGATTTGGGTGTCGCACACCGGTAAAGCTCCTGGATGGGAAGCGGCGACCACCCAGCTCCGGGCGGTCCTCCCTGGGCGCCTCCGCCCGGGCTCCGGTAGTCGCTTTGCTCCGGACGGGTGCGGGCCTGTATTCTCGGGCGCGGTGGTCTGCGGGCCACCGAGGAGACTTCGCCTAGTCTGGTCTATGGCGCCGCACTGCTAATGCGGTTGGGGTCTTAAAGCCCCTCCCGGGTTCGAATCCCGGAGTCTCCGCGCGAAAGCCGGTGTGTAGACTGGTCGAGCAGCAAGCGCCCGTAGCTCAACGGATAGAGCATCTGACTACGGATCAGAAGGTTAGGGGTTCGAGTCCCTTCGGGCGCACAAGATCAAACAACGTCTGACCTGCGGAAACGCGGTCAGGCGTTTTTTGTTGATCGTCCCGGATGGACGGTGGGTGTCACGGGGTGTCGTCACTTTCTGTAATCTTGGGTGGGTCGCACAGGCTTTGAACTGGTCTTTCGTGGTGGTGTCACCGCTGCTTGGCGGGCGGTGCGCTTGTTTTTTGGGCGGGTGTTGGGGCGGTTGCTCTGGCCCCGGTTCCTGATCTTTTCGCGGGTGCGGCGGGCTGCGGCGAGGACCAGTCGGGCGGTGGCTTCGGCGCACTTGCGCTGGGCGTATGGCAGGACGCTGGTGTAGGTGTCGGCGGTGGTGACGATGCTCGCGTGACCGAGTTGGTCTTGCACGGGTTTGAGGTCGGCGCCGGCTTCGTGGGCGAGGGACGCCGCGCCGTGGCGGAGGTCGTGCAGGCGGATCGGTGGGATGTCGGCTCGCTTGACGAGTCGGTTGAAGTGCCGGGTGGCGTACGGGGGGTGCAGCGGCCTGCCGTCGGCGCGGATGAACACGTAGCCGCTGTCGTAGCAGGCTCTGCCTGCGATCTCGCGGGCGGCCTGTTGCTGACGCTGGCGGCGCAGGTGCTCGCGGAGCACGGCCCTTCGCGCCGGCCCAGATGACCAGCTTTTCGCCCGGTGCTCGGTGCTGTGGTCTCCCGGGGTGTGTCGAACCAGCAGTCGGGTGTTTCCCGCAGCGGGGTGTGTCAGATCCGACCTGCGAGGGCCCGACCGGCCCGACCCGGAGCGGGTCCGCCGCCGAGCCGGCGGACCCGCTCCGGTCGACATCAGGGCAGCCGAATCGTCCTGGTGTTGGGGAAGCTACCCGGGCAGGACCCGGAGGAACCCGTGCCGACCACGACGTATCCCGACGGAATTGGCGAAACCGAGCAAATGACGGTGGTCCCCGTGGTGGACGGAACGCGAATGGTCCAGGTGTTGGGGAAGCTGCC
>NZ_JBEOWQ010000024.1:0-81197 GCF_040296145.1 Micromonospora sp. NPDC002296 | reverse complement strand
TGCCCGGGCAGGACCCGGAGGACCCCTCGCCGAGGATGACGTAGCCGCTCGGCAGGGGGGAGACCTTGCAGATCACCGTGGTCCCCGTGGTGGACGGAACGCGAATGGTCCAGGTGTTGGGGAAGCTGCCCGGGCAGGACCCGGAGGACCCCTCGCCGAGGATGACGTAGCCGCTCGGCAGGGGGGAGACCTTGCAGATCACCGTGGTCCCCGTCGTGGACGGAGTGTCGATCGTCCAGGTGTTGGGGAAACTGCCCGGGCAGGACCCGGAGGACCCCTCGCCGAGGATGACGTAGCCGGCGGGTATGGGGGAACTCTTGCAGATGGTCGTCGGTGCCGCGCTGGCCGGTGCCGCGAACGCCGAGACGGCCACGAGCATGATGGCGGTCACCGTGACCGCCCTGAGGTGACGCAGGGCATTCGCCGCTCGCGTGCCTGCCTCCGGCCGTCGCGGCAGCCGCCGAGCCTGTTCCATCAAAGCCATGCCGGTCCCTTCGATAGATCCACATGAACACGGAAGGTGTCTCTACTGTTACTCATTGCCATGGTGGGGCGCGTCGGTCGCCCAGGCAATAGTTGCCGCGATGAATGTGTGGAAGAAAGCCCGACCGAACACCGGTGGCTCATCACCGCGCTCCCGGTGGCTTCACCTCCCGTGAGGTCGAGCCGCTGCCGACGGGGTCGGCGGTGGCCGTCCACGTCCGGATATCCGCCTCAAGCGACTGGAGGCTCTTGTGGGCGCGGATCCGCTGGTCGGTGAGGTACCCGAACCAGCGTCCTGGTCCTGCGAGTGGCGACGGTGTGCCCATCAACCGAGGTACTCCTGCCGGGAACCGAGCGATGATCGCCGGGTCGCACTGATCATCGGCTGCCGGCCTCGCGGCGACCAGCAGGAGATGGTCGGCTACCGGCACGGACAGCGCCCGCGAACGAGCCGACCGGACGGGCGTCTACCCGGGAACCGGCCGGTACGGGGCCGCCGGCGTCGCCGTGACGCCCGGAGGCGGCGCCGCGTCCGGCGCCGCCTCCGGTGGTGCTAGCGGTCGGGGGCTGTCGTGGGTGGTGACGGTAGGTGTCGTGCCGTGCCGTGCCGGACCGGGGTCGGGCCGGACGGGTCGCCGCCCCCGACACCGGGTCAGGAACAGGTACCAGCGACCGGATCGTCGGTACCGGTGTCGACGAACGCGTCACTGATGTATCCGCCAGACGGCATCCGGTTCCACAGGTTGGTCCGGTTGTTCCATGGGCCGGTCACGTAGTCACCCGTCGCGGTACAGGCGATCTCGATGACGTCGCCGTCGTTCACCGAACCGACGACGGAGTAGTTGGCGCCCGGACCGGATCTGACGTTGATGGTGCTGAACGTGCCGGTCTCCACCACGCCAGTCGGGTAGCTGCTGTCACCCGGGCCGTAGTTCACGATGGGGCAGCAGTAGTTGCGGTACACCTTCTGCCCGTTGCGCTCCGCGTAACCCTGGTACGCGGCGTTGCCGGAATACCAGGTCCAGCCGCCGATCGTCTTGCCGACCACGGTGACCGCCGTGTTGCCCTGCCAGAGGGTCCAGTGCACGTGGTCCCCGTTGGCCCGGCCGCCGCAGGGCAACTGCACGTCGATCCGGCCGAGGTACTCGCCGGCCGGGACGTACGCCCCCTCGCCCTTCGTCGTCTGGTTGCTGATGTGGTAATAGCCCGTGGTGTAGCCGTTGTCGTGCACGACCTTGATGTACGGCCAGCGGGCGTTGGTGCAGAACCGGTACATGTACCCGGCCCGCGACGCGCGTACGTCCCCGTCGCCGCCGTAGAAGTCGATCGAGTTGTACGGGTACGACTCCCCGGAATCGCCGTGCACACCCCAGTGCGCCCAGCCCTGGTTGAGCTTCCAGGGCAGCGCCAGGCCGGTGGCGGTACCGGCCGCGGCGGTCGACGTCCGGCCGAACAGGTCCCGCTCGGCCTGGCTCAGCACCGGCGCCCGCCGGGCCGCGACGGCGAACTCGGGACTACCTTCCAGAGCCACCTGCCACCTGCCACCGACCCGCTGTGCCAGGAAGAGTAGCGCCACCGGTGCGGCTTCGACGTCCGAAGGCACCCGAATGACGCCACCGCCAAACACCCAGCTGCGGTTGGCCGCGTACCGCTTGGGTTCGACCATCGTCGCGACGCTGTCGGTGGCGGCGCGGCCGTAGCTCGCCAGCGCGCGTTGGCCGTGCTGGTTCACCAGGCGGGCGGCTACAACCTGTCGCAGCTGGCTCTCGTCAGCCGGCTGTACCTGGCTCTCCGCGACCTGCCAGGACTGGCTCCTCTCCTCGACGGCCGGTCCGGCCGAGATCGGGGCGGCGGAGATCGGGGCACCGGGCAGGACCGCCGTCGTGGCGACTGCGACCAGACAGACCGAAGCCCACCGGGCCGCCAGCCGTCGTCTTCTTCGGGAGGGAGGGGGCCGTTTCATCTGTTTGCTCCTCGAGCGGTGATGGACAGGACGCGTTGACGATGCAGCCGTTCACCGCGCCACACAACGACCTCGCGGGAACGCCCCGTAGCTCGGTGAACACCGCTCGACGTAGCGGTGAACGTCGCTGCGCGATGGCCTTGCGCTTCGGTGCCCCGACACGGTATTTGTCTGTGAACGTTCACGGGAGTCGCCATGGATCGCGAACTTGCCGCCGTACTGCGGTCCGGTCCCTTCCATGTCGCGCTACGCGCGGCGATCCAGTCCCACGGGCTGGCCCTGCAACGTATCCAGCACCGACTCGACCAGCTCGGCGTACACGTCAGCCTCGGCACGCTCAGCTACTGGCAGTCCGGGCGTCGGCGGCCGGAACGGCCCGCCTCATTGCGGGCGGTGACCGCCCTGGAGGAGATTCTCGGTCTGCCGGCAAACTCACTGATCGTGCTGCTCGGCCCGCCCCGACCGCGCGGGCCGGCGGCCGGGCTGCCGCCCGGGGCACGACGGTACGCCGACGTGGTCGACGCGCCCGGGCCGCTCACCGCGCTGCTCAACGACCTGGACGGGCCGGACGGCCGGCTGCACATCCTCAGTTCCTTCGACAGCATCATGATCGGCGCCGGCCGGGACGGCCGCTGGTACGAGCACGTCCAGGTGCTGGCGGCGCATCAGGACACCGACCGGCATGTCACCATCTACCAGGGCGATCCCGGCTGCGATATCGGGTTGGTGTCGTTCACCGCCCTGGACAACTGCCGGCTCGGCCGGATCCGCCGGGATCCTCAGGCCGGTCTGCTCGTCGCCGAACTGCTCTTCGACCGCATGCTGCGGGTCGGCGAGACGCAGATCCTCCGGTACCACATCACCGACGCCAGCGGAGTACCCGGCACTTGCTACTCCCGCGCGTTCCGGTTCCCGGTCCACCAGGCGGTGCTACAGGTACGGTTCGACCCGGTCGCCCTGCCGGTGCGCTGCTGGCGGTTCGTCCGGCGCTCCGCCGCTGGCGCTGACGACGAGTGCGAGGAGATGACCCTCGGCCCGCACCACGACACGCACTTCGTGCGGACCGGGGTCTCGCCGGGCGTGATAGGGCTGCGCTGGGAATGGGACTGAGCGGCCCGTCCTACGGATCAGAAGGTTAGGGGTTCGAATCCCTTCGGACGCACGAGTTCTACCAAGCAATATTTATGATTGCCGCTGACCTTCGGGTCGGTGTGGGTCGCATGTGGGTCACGTCTGTGACCCACATGCCGGGTCTGGTGGGGCCGCGTGGACCTGGGCTTTCGGGGTTGACGCGCAGCGGATTCGCGGACGGATGATGCGGATCCGCCCTTTTCGTCTGCGCTGACGATCCCATCAGTTGATGATCATCATGTACCTGCTGTCTAGCTTGTCCGGGTGTCAGTGCAGTATCTGGAGGATGTCGCCGAACTCGCTGGCGTGCGGCTGCTGAACCCGGCACAGCGGGCGGCGGTGCTCAGGCTGCTGGCCGACCTGCCGGGCATCACGGTGACCGGGACCGTCACGGACCGGGCCGGACGCGCCGGGGAGGCGTTCTCGATCACGTCGAGCGCGCACGGTCTGCCTGCCCAGTACACGGTGATCGTCGACCCGCGCTCCGGCGCGCTGTGGGGATACGAGGAGGTGCTGACCACGACGGCGGGAAAGTTGAACGTGACGATTCCCGCAGTGATCTCCTACCGGTCGTACCTGATCGCCGAGTACGCACCGATGCCCCGATGACGCAGGCCGGGTGGGTGGCGTCGTGGAGACGCCACCCACCCGACAGTCGAGCCGGTGCTGGTCAGCGCAAGGCATCAGCCGTGGATGTCCTCGGCCCTGTCGTCGTAGCTGCCGAGGTTCGCCGATGCCGTGCAGTCCGTCATGGTGCGGTTGTCCCCGGCCCCGTCACCGAGGGTGCCGCTGTCGCTGCCGGAACATCCGGTCCAGCTGCCACCCTGGTTGTTGACCCACGACGATGTCTGGTCGACGAACCCCCACTCGTCCAGATCGTGCCAGTACTCCTCGTTGAACTGGAGCTTGCGGCCTCCAGGGGATTGCGACCAGCGCGGATGAGGTTCTCGGCACCCGCACGGCTGACGCCGAGGCGGTACGCCGAGCCGCAGCGAGCCGGGCATGGCCGGGACAGCGACGGTGGGCCACGGGCGCGGCCAGGCCGTGGGCCTGACCGCGCCCGTGTTCGCCGCGATCAGGTTCAGAGTTGCCGCAGGACCGCCACCTTGTCGTACGAGACGACCACCAGGTCTGGCTTGCCGTCCCCGGTGACGTCACCGATCGCAAGTGCATCTTCCTGTGAACCGACCGCGTCGACGCTGTTCGTCGTGTACCCGCCGAGCGTCCCGTTCGACCGCTGGAGGTAGACGCTGACCGCCGCCCAGCTCGAGTGCGCGACGACCAGGTCGGCGCGGCCGTCGCCGGTCAGATCGCCGATCGCGAGGCCCGCGGCGATCTCGTAGGCGGGATGGCGGATCGGCGTCGTGGTCAGCCCGCCGGAACCTTGTGCGAACACCTGAACGGCAGAGTCCGGCATGTTGCCGTTGACAGTGGTCACCAGGTCAGCCCGGCCGTCCCCGGTGACGTCACCGACCGCTGCGCCGTTGCTGATGCGGCGGTAGCCACCGGCGTCCGGGGGTGTCCGATAGGTCGCGGCAGGCCCGTAGGATCCGTTGGCCTGACGCAGCCGTACCCAGGTGCCGTGGCCGTAGAACTGTGCCACGTCGATCCGGCCGTCGCCGTTCAGGTCGGCCGCGAAGACCTGGTGTCCGGGCGCGCCGTCGATGAAGGGCCCGGTGACCGCCGTGTAGTTGTGGAAGGTGCGCGTCGCGCTCTGCGGGTAGATCCGCACCTCGCCCTTGCGCACGCTGACGATCAGATCGGGCCGGCCGTCCCCGGTCACGTCCGTGATCGCGACGTCCCCTGCGGTGTCGGGTACCAGCACCGGCGCGGCGAGCCGACCGTTCCGCTGGAACAGCAGGTCGACACCGGCGGACGAGGACAGCGCCACATCCGTGCGGCCGTCGCCGTCGATGTCGGCCACCGCCAGCCGTACGTCGCTGTTGTAACCGCCGTGCGCGGTGATCCTCGTCGGAGCGGCGTGGCTCCCGTCGGTCCGCTGGGCGAAGACCAGCACCGAACTCGTCTGGGTGCCGTCGACGGCGTCGACGCCGACGACGATGTCCCGCCGCCCGTCGCCGGTGACGTCGGCGACGGCGACGGCGTTGGTCGCCGTCGACCCGGTGGCGAGGTACTGCGCGGGTGCGAAGGTCCCGCCGCTGGCGGCCCGTGCCCCTGCGGGCACCGCCACCCCGACCGTCACGGCGATCACCGATGCCAGTCCGGCATGGAAACGTCTGTTCATTTGATCCCCCGTTCACGAACGGCATCGAGATATCGATGATCGTGCCGGCACACATGCCCTGACGCCCTGTGTGGCAAACCTTCGTCGATTCGATCCCGGAATGGCTGCCACTGCGCGCCACCGCGTGGGTGCTCGGACGTCGGGGAACTGACGCGGACGTGTCGGAGCGGAGCGAGATTCTTGGCCTCGACGGGCCCCATGCATCCGTTGACGGAAGTCGAACAGGTCCCAGGCCTGCGGGGACGTGGCCGGATTGGCTGGGACAGGGTCGGACGCTGTCACACTCCGTCGCTCTCCGTAAGGGCGTCTGACTACGGATCAGAAGGTCAGGGGTTCGAGTCCCTTCGGGCGCACAAGATTAGAAGGGGTCTGACCTGCCGAAACGACGGTCGGGCCCCCTTTGTCCCCATCGCGGGCTCTCTCCGGCCAGCCGCAGCACCCACGTCACGGATCTCGTCGCTGACTGGTGGCCGCCCGGGTCGGTTGGGGTAGCTCCAGTGGGCAACGAACCCATACCGCCCAGCAGCGGGTCAACGGGGCGGCCAGCGCGGTGGAGGTGCTCGCCCTGCTCGCCGGCTTCGTCGACCAGCGAGCGGGACGGACGATCGCTGGGGCCGGCCGGGCCCGCGCAGATTGCCACGGCCATCAACCGGTATCTGCCGACCGTCGCGGGGCTTCAACCTCGGCGCGGCTGACCTCGATGAGCACCCCGGCCCATCCCACTCCATCCCGTCGCTCGGCTGGCGTCTCACCCCGAGGTCGGTTTGTTCATGGAACATACAATCATTGGCGGTCCGTCCCCGCTGCCGTCAGGGCCCCCGGGGGAGCGTCGGTGCCGAACAGGCCGCTTGAACAGTGCAAACATTGGTCGAACGTGGTCTTGACCACTCGCGGGGAGTGCGCTAAAAAAGTACGACTGTTGACCAAACCTCGGTGCATGGGAAGGCTTGACGATGAGAATTAGGACCGCAGCTGTGGCAGCCTTCGCCGCCGCCGCTGTACTTCTCGCCGGATGTCAGAGCGGCAACCCGGCCACGGAGGGCAGCGGGAGCGCGTACCCCGGTGATCTGACCAACGGCAAGCGGCTCACCATCTACGTGGCCGGGTTGGCCGACCCGAGCAGCGGCTTCTTCCGCGTCCTCAACAACGGTGCCCAGCAGGCCGGCAAGGACCTCGGCGTCGACGTCAAGTACGTGTACCCGGCGAGTGTCGACCTCGCCTCCTACACACAGAAGATCCAGGAGGCGCTCGCCACGAAGCCGGACGGCATTCTCTTCCTGGGCATTGGCGACCTCGACGCGGTCGCAAAGCAGGCAACGGCGCAGGGCGTCGCGGTGGCGTTCAACCCAGCCCCTCCGGTCAAGGACCAGCCCTTGCGGGCAGCGGACGACGTCTACGTCTCGCGGGTCGGCGCGGACGAGTACGCTGCGGGCTCCGCAGCCGCACAACGCTTTGTCGACAAGGGCGCCAAGTCCGTCATCTGCGTTCAGGAGACCGTCGGCGACGGCACCCAGACCCAGCGTTGTCAGGGCGTCTCCGACGTGGCCCGCCAGGCCGGTGTCGCCTACGCCCATGTGGCCGGCGAGCCGGACCCGGGCAAGACCGCCACCATCACCGAGGCTTACCTACGCGCTCACCCGAACGTGGACGCGATGGTGGCCACCGGACAGCCGGCCACCGCAGGCATCGTGGCGGCGAAGACCGCCGTCGGCCGGCCGGTGCAGACCGCGGGCTTCGACGTCAGCCCCGACATCGTCAGCATGATCCAGAAGGGTGACCTCGACTTCACGATGGACCAGCAGGGCTGGTGGCGCGGCTACATGTCGGTGCTGGAGCTGGTGCACTACGTCCGGTACCGACTCGTGCAGTCGAACTACTTCCTCACCGGCCCGGCGATCGTGGACAAGACCAACGCCGACTCGGTGGCCGGTCTCGTCAGCGCCGGCGTCCGCTGAGGCAGGGAGCCGACCGTGGTAACCAAATCTGAGAGCCGGTCACCGCTCACCGCAGGTACCTCGACCGTCAGGCGAGACGCCCACCGGCGGGTGCCGCTGCTGAACCGAATCTTGCAGCGTCCCGAACTCGCCTCACTGGGCGGCCTCCTGGGGGCCTTCGTCTGCTTCGCGCTGATCGTGCCCGACCTGTTCCTGTCGCATTCCAACGGCGTGAACGTGACCAGCCTCGCGGCGCAGTACGGAATTGTCGCGATCGGGGTGACCATCCTCATGATCGGCGGTCACTTCGACCTCTCCGTCGGCACTATCGTGGGGCTCACCGGCTGGGCGATGTACTTCTTCGGCAACGAGTTGGGCCTCCCGCCAATCCTGACCATCGTCTGTGCGCTCGCCTTCGGGACGGCGCTCGGCGCCCTGAACGGGGTCATCCAGGTGACCACCGGCCTACCCTCGTTCATCGTGACGCTCGCCACCGCGCTGGTGTTCCGGGGCGTACTCACCATGCAGACGAGTGGCTTCCCGGTGGTGGTCCGTTTTCCCGAGACGTACGCCGACGTGCTCGCCGGCCCGAATCTGTTCGGCTTCCGCATGTCGCTGCTGTGGTTCCTCGTGCTGGCGGTGCTGGCGACGGTGTTCCTGCTGCGCACCAGGGTAGGAAACTGGACGTTCGCGATCGGGCAGAACAGCACCAGTGCACGGAATCTGGGCGTGCCGGTCGCCCGAACCACGATCGGACTCTTCTCCATCTCCGGCTTCACCGCAGCGGTCGCCGGGGTCATCATGGCGGTGCAGTACTTCTCCATCGACGCCAACCGGGGCGTGGGCTGGGAGCTCATCACGATCGCCGTCGCAGTCATCGGAGGGACCCTGCTCACCGGCGGTTACGGCAGCGTTCTCGGGACCGTCCTCGGCGCGTTCATGTACGCCATGGTCAGTGCCGGGCTGCTCCTGGTCGGGCTCCAGGGCTACTGGGTGAACATCTTCGTCGGCATCGTGGTGCTGGCCGCCGTGCTGCTCAACCGGCTCTTCCTGAAGCGTTTCGTGATGACCCCGAACCGGCAGTCTGCCGGGAAGGAACCAGGGGAGGAGGGGGCCCGATGACAACTCCGCCGGTCATGGCACTGAGCAACGTCACCATGCAGTTCCAGACGGTTGTCGCGTTGCGCGACGTGAACCTCTCGGCGCACGCCGGGCAGGTACTGGCCCTGCTGGGGGACAACGGCGCGGGCAAAAGCACCCTCATCAAGGTGCTTTCCGGCGTGCACCGGCCCACCTCAGGCACCGTCGAGGTGGACGGGAATCCGGTGGTGCTGCGAAGCGCCCATGACGCCCGTGCCCGGGGCATCTCCACAGTGTTCCAGGATCTCGCCGTCTGCGATCTGATGTCGATCTCCCGCAACATGGTGCTCGGTAACGAACCGACCAAGGGGTTCGGGCCGTTCCGGGTCTTCGACAGCCGTCGCGCGGACCAGATCACCGCAGAGGCCCTGGCCACGCTCGGCGTCGACATCCGGCGTCGGCTCAGCGACCCGGCGGCTACCTTGTCGGGCGGCCAGAAGCAGGCCGTGGCCATCGCCCGCGCCATCGCGTACGGATCCCGTTGCCTGATCCTGGACGAGCCGACCGCAGCGCTGGCGGTCCGGCAGACCGAACAGGTGCTCGACCAGGTCCGGGCGGCTCGGGACGCCGGCCAAGCGGTCATTCTGATCATGCACAACCTGCAGCAGGCCCTCTCCGTCGCGGACCGGGTTCTGGTGCTGGCCCGCGGTCGGGTGATGGGGGAGTTCGATAGGGGGACGGCCGACATTGACGAGATCACGTCCCTGGTAGCGAAGGGCTGACGGGTGGCATGGTGAGCGAGCTCATTCATCTCGCGGCCGGCGAATGCACCGCTGTCCTCGATCCGGACCAGGGCGGCCGGCTCGCCTCGTTCAGCATCGCCGGGCACGAACTGCTGGTGCCACACGGTGCGGACATCTTCCACTGGGGAAGCTTCGTGCTTGCCCCGTGGGTCGGCCGGCTCCGCGACGGGCTACTGACCGTCGATGGCGAGCAGCACAAGCTTCCCGCCAACGAAGCTCCGCACGCGTTGCACGGGCTGGTCACCGATCGCGCCTGGCGGGTCGAGGACGATGGGCGGCTCAGCGTTGACCTTGCCCCACCATGGCCCTGGCAAGGTCGCGTCAGCCAGACCGCGACCTTGCACCCGGACCGGTTTGAGTTTGCCATCGAAGTTCACTCCGAGCAGCGGATGCCCGTTGACGTCGGTTGGCACCCGTGGTTCAACCGCTACCTGGTGGGGCCCGACGGGAGCCGGTCAGCGGAGGTGGAGTTGGATGTCGCGCCGGCGCTGATGTACGCCGACGCGGCGGACCGGGTGCCCGACGGCCGGTTGGTGCCCCCGGTACCCCGCCCGTGGGACTACTGCTTCGTGGACCTGGCCGCGCCGCCCGTACTGCGCTGGCCCGACCTGCTGGAGCTGGAAGTGCGATCGGAGTGTCCATACTGGGTGCTCTACGACATGGAGGAGGAGGGTGTGTGCGTCGAGCCGTGGACCGGGCCGCCCAACTCGCTGAACCTGCCGAACCCCACCACCGTCGGCCCAGGGCGGCCGCTGCGCGCGACGATGACCTGGGCCTGGCGATGGCTGTCCTGATGACACTGGAGGAGGCGGGGGTCCGATGACACCGGCGGAGGCGGGGGCGAACCGGCCGGTGCCAACCCTGGTGTCACCCGCGATGGCGGTTGAGGCCAACCGTGCCCGCGTATTGCAGGCGCTCTACGACATCGGGCCGCTGTCCCGGGCCGATCTGGCCCGGCTCACCGGTGCCACCCGGGCCACCATTGGCACCATCGTCTTGCCGCTGCTTGAACGGGGGCTACTGGTCGAGCGGGAGCCCGCCCCGGTCGCCGCCGGCGGCGGCAAGCCGGCCCGGCCGCTGTTCTTCTCCCCGACCAGTTGGCCGATCGGGGCGGTGCACCTACGTCCCGGACGTATCGACACGGCGCTGGTCAGTGCGGGCGGCAATGTCCTGGCCACCGCACAGGAGCAGTTCCCGGCCCGGACGCGGGACGCCGGTAGCGTGGTGGACGCTGTGGTCCGGGCGCTGGAGGCGGTGCTGCCGCAGGAGCGCGACGATCTGGTCGGCGTGGGTATTGCGGTCGGCGGCATGGTCGACAGCGACGCGGGCAGCATAGTCGCCATCAACCTCGCCCCCGGGTTGGCCGGGCTGCCGCTGGGCCCGCTTGTGTCGGAACGGATCGGGCTGCCGGTCTTCCTGGACCTGCATCCTCGGGCCCAGGCGCTGGGGGACCGCTGGTTTGGCCAGGGGCGTGGCGTCGCCTCGTTCGCGTCGATCTACACGGGCGAGGCGATCGGCGTCGGCATGGTGTTGGACGGTGTCATCCACCGTGGACCGAAGGGCTCCGGCGGCGAGATCGGGCACACCATCGTGCATGCCGGCGGGCAGCAGTGCCGGTGCGGCCGACGCGGGTGCTGGGAGACCATCGCCACCCACCGGTGGCTGCGCAGCGAGGCAGGGCAGCTCGGGCTGCCAGCGGCCCGGACCATGACCACCGGCCCGCTGGCTCGTCTCGCTGCGAAGGGGCACCCCGGGGCAGACGAGCTGTTCGAAAGATACGCGTACAACCTCGCCCTCGGCATCGCGAACCTGCAACAGATCCTCGCACCGGGCCTGTTCATCCTGCACGGTGACGCGGTTTTCGGGGGCGAGGCGTTCCGAAGCGCCATCGAGCGCAACGTCCGCGCCGCACTGCCGCCGCATCCCGGCGGGGAGCCGCGGATCGCCTTTTCCGAACTTCAGGACCGCGCGACCCTGCTCGGCGGGGCCGGCCTGGTTCTTTCCCACTCGCTGCAACTGGCCGTCTGACTACACGAGGAGATACCCATGGGCGTCCTGGACACGTTCCGGCTCGACAACAAGGTGGCGCTGGTGACCGGGGGCAGCCGGGGCATCGGTGCCGCACTCGCCGTCGCGCTCGCCGAGGCCGGGGCGGACGTCGCGATCACCGCCCGGGAGCCCGGCCGGGCCGAGCGGGCGCTGGCCCACCTGACTTCCCTCGGCGTACGGGCGATGGTGCTCGACACGGACGTCACCAAACCGGAGCAGGTGACCGCGGCGGTGGACCGGATCACCGACCAACTCGGCCCGATCGACGTGCTGGTCAACAACGCCGGAATCAGCTTCGGGGCGACCGCAGTCGAGATGACCGGCGAGCAGTGGCAGGCCGTACTCGATGTGAACCTGAACGGCGTGTGGCACGTTGCGCAGACCGTCGGGCGGCAGATGGTCGCCCGTGGCTCCGGCACGATCGTCAACGTCGGTTCGATGTCCGCGATGATCGTCAACCGGCCTCGCTGGCAGGCCCCCTATCTCGCGTCCAAGGCGGCGGTGCACCAACTCACCAAGGCGCTTGCCGCCGAGTGGGCGCCGCACGGGGTGCGGGTGAACGCGCTCGCTCCGGGCTACATCCTTACCGAGGCGTCTCCGGTCGACCAGCCGGAATACCAGCCCTGGTGCGTGGAACCGGCGGCGATGAAGCGGTACGGGCTGCCCGAGGAACTCGGCCCTGCGGTCGTCTTCCTGGCGAGCGACGCGTCCAGCTTCATGACCGGTTCAATCGTGGTCATCGACGGCGGCTACACCCTCTTCTGACGGCGGCCCGGCCGCTGTCAGACAGCGACGCGGTCGCGCAGGCGTTCGAGCTCGGCTGCCAGTTCAGGGCTCGACCCGGTATGCAGCTGCGTGGGGCCCATGTGCAAGCGGCCGGGGATGGGCACCTGCTGGTGGCCATCCCCGGCGCATGGCACCGAGGACAGCGGTGGTCGAACCACGTCCGTTTGTTCGCGCCGGGCGGCCAGCGCGGGGGCACGCTGTCCGCGTGCGTGTGGTGGGGGCGGTCAGCTCGGTCGCCTGTCAGTACGCTCGCGGTTGTGGTGAATGTGGGAGCGGTTGGGGAAGCGCTGGAGATTTTTTCGGCGCGGTTGGTCACCCCGGTGGATTTGATCACCATTCACCGCGACAACATGGACGAGGCGAAGCGGAACTCTCGGTACCGGAGCATGAGGTACGGGGCGTTCCTGTTGACGTACGGGCCGTTCGAGATGTTCTTCAACCACGTGATCGGCGCGCACGGAGGTCCCACGCAGGGCACGCCGGCGGTCATGGAGCGAATACGGCAGCGGTTCAGCCAGCACCTCGGCGTCTCCGATGTGACCGGCCGGTGGCGGGCCCGGGTCCGTGCGCAGCCCGAGCCGGGGCGCGGTGGGCGCTGGCTGTGGACCACGATTGAAGCGCAGCGCCTGGATGGCTACTTGGGCGATGCCAAGGCGGTTCGTAACCGGCTCGCGCACGGCGATGATCCGCAGACCGCACCGAATGCGTCCGGGACGCTTTACGACCGCAAGGATGGCCGGACGTCCATCACCCTGATGTGGGTCGAGGGCTTCGTGCAGGCGGTACAGGACCTGGCCACGATCACCGCGCTCGAACTCACGGGCGACACCACCTTGATCCCGGACTGGCCGGTCCCACCACGCACCGGGGTGAGCGCGAGTCCTCCTGCACCGCCGTACGGGCTGGCGACGTAACGGCGAAGCCGCGTACCGCGACTTAGTGAAGATAGGCTGGGACATCAAGACGAACCACCGGAATCTGGCTTCTACTGGCCGGTCGGTGTCACGACGCCAACGCTCGTTCCTCGCGACGTGGTGCTCCGTGGGGGGTGGGCGGCGTGGGTGCTGCTACGTCCGGCATGTCGACAGCCAATCCCGTGTGCGCTCACGTCGTCGCTGGACGACTTGAGGATCTCTACCGCGCGCGGACAGTGCGGTCGTAGCAGCGTCCACCTCAGACACGCCGGTGTACCCGGGGCGCTGCTGGGCGCGCAGGCCCCAGCTCACGACGCCGTGCCACTTCGGCAAGGAGTTCGGTCGTGGCTTCGCCGTCGATCCAGGTCAGCAGGGTGTTCAACGGTTCCAGTCGAGGCGTTCTCCCGCCCTGGCTGCTTCCCAGAACCCCGCCAGGGACCGCCGTGACGTACTCCGGTGGTAGCCCGACGAAGGCGGCGGCGTCCACCGGCCATCGGGTCGCCCCGTGCGGGCAGACCACCCCAGGCAAGCCGGAGTCGATCATGCTTTCGCCCAACGCAACGGCCTACCCCTTGTGCGGGCATCGATGTCGGCATATATTCGGCTGCACTATTGTTAACTTTGTTTACTGAATATTGGAGGGGCAGCCCATGCGACGGAGGCGACTACCGCAGCTCATCATCACGGCCGCCGCCAGCCTGCTGATGGTGCCGGCGGCCGTGGCACTGGCAGGTCAGGCGAGTTCCGCCGAGGTGGACCACGCGCAGTGCCGACCGGACGGGCTCTACCAGACGCCCGGCGTCAGCACGCCCTACTGCGACGTCTACGACACCGATGGCCGCGAGGTCATGGGCGCCGACCACAAGCGACGGATCATCGGCTACTTCACGAGCTGGCGCACTGGCAAGAACGGCGCACCGGCGTACCTGGCGAACCAGATCCCGTGGGACAAGATCACGCACATCAACTACGCGTTCGCCCACGTTGACCCGGCGAACAAGATCTCCATCGGTTCGCCCACCGCGCCCAACAACCCGGCCACGAACATGACCTGGCCCGGTGTGTCTGGCGCGGAGATGGATCCGGAGTACTCCTACACCGGCCACTTCAACCTGCTCAACAAGTTCAAGAAGCAGCACCCGGCGGTGAAGACGCTGGTCAGCGTGGGCGGCTGGGCCGAGACCGGCGGCTACATCGACGCCAACGGCGCCCGGATCGACTCCGGGGGCTTCTACCGGATGACCGCGACCGGCAGCAACACCGTCAACACCGCCGGTATCAACACGTTCGCCGACTCGGTGGTCACCTTCCTGCGCACGTACGGCCTCGACGGCGTGGACATCGACTACGAGTACCCGACGTCGAACAACAAGGCCGGCCACCCGCTGGACTTCGCCCAGGCCGACGCCAAACGGGCCGGCCTGAACGCCTCCTACCAGGTGCTCATGCGGACCCTGCGGCAGAAGCTCGACGCCGCCGCGGCGGCCGACGGTAAGTACTACATGCTCACCGTCGCCGCGCCCGCCTCCGGCTGGCTGCTGCGCGGCATGGAGTCGTACCAGACGTTGCAGTACCTGGACTACGTCAACATCATGAGCTACGACCTGCACGGGGCCTGGAACCACTTCGTCGGCCCGAACGCCGCCCTCTACGACGACGGGCAGGACGCCGAACTCGCCGCCGGCGGCGTGTACGGGGCGTACCAGAACATCGGATACCTCAACACCGACTGGGCGTACCACTACTTCCGAGGCGCGATGCAGTCCGGCCGGATCAACATAGGCGTGCCGTACTACACGCGCGGCTGGCGGGGCGTGACCGGCGGCACCAACGGACTGTGGGGCCGGGCCGCGCTGCCCGACCAGACCAAGTGTCCCGCCGGAACAGGAGGGTCGGTCGGATCGACCACCCCGTGCGGCAACGGCGCGATCGGCATCGACAACGTCTGGCACGACCTGGAGAACGGTGCCGAGGTGGCGGGCGGAGCCAACCCGATGTGGCACGCGAAGAACCTCCAGGACGGGCGCAGCGGCAGCTACCTGGAGGCGTACGGGCTGACCCCGCAGACCGACCCGACCGACGTGCTGACCGGCAGCTACACCCGCCACTACTCGTCCAGCCTGGTCGCGCCGTGGCTGTGGAACTCCCAGAAGCAGGTCTTCCTGTCCACGGAGGACGAACAGTCGATCGCCTCGAAGGCGGACTACGTCATGGCCAAGGGCCTCGGCGGCATCATGATCTGGGAGTTGGCCGGCGACTACGCGTGGAACGCTCAGCGCGGCGAATACTACATGGGCAACACCATGACCAACCTGGTCTACGACAAGTTCCAGACCGCCAGCCCGTACGGGGAGCGGAAGGCGAAGATCGCCATGCCGACCCAGACGCTGAACGTCGCGGCGACAATCGGCGGCTTCGCGCTCGGCGACAACAACTACCCGATCAACCCCGAACTGCGCCTGACCAACAACTCGGGTGCCACCATCCCCGCCGGTGCCCAGCTCGAGTTCGACTACCCCACCTCCGCACCCGGCACGCTCGGACAGCAGTCCGGGTGGGCGCTGTCCGTGGTGTCCACCGGCCACACCGGCAGCAACGTCGGCGGACTGAAGGGCGACTTCCACCGGGTACGGCTCAACGTGCCGTCGGCCATCGCACCAGGCTCGTTCGCCGAGGTCACCCTCAACTACAGCCTGCCGATCGCCGGCCCATCGAACTTCACGCTCAGCTTCGGCGGCCAGACCTACGCCCTGACGGCCGACCACGCCCGCGGCGCGGTCACTCCGTCGCCCACGGCATCCGCGTCGCCCACGGTATCGGCGTCCCCCACCTCCGGCACCTGCTCCGCCCCGACGTGGAGCCCGACGACCGTCTACACCGGCGGCCAGCAGGTCTCGCACGAGGGATACCGCTACCGGGCCAAGTGGTGGACGCAGGGCGACAACCCGGCCAACAGCGGGCAGTGGGGCCCCTGGGAATCGCAGGGCCCCTGCTGACCGGGGAGCGCTCCTGATCCAGCAGGGTCAGGGCTGATGCGAAGGCGGGTGCCTCCCTGGGGCACCCGCCTTCCACTCACTCCTGCCGGTCGCGCCGGAGGTCTGTTGCGTTGGGCGAAAGCATGATCGACTCCGGCCTGCCTCCGACGCGGACGCTACGAACCCGCCACCGATGCCCCACCCGCGACCCGGGTGGCCGCCGCGTTCACCGAACTGGCACGAGCGATCTGACCAGTGCCCGCTGACGCGGCTCGGTGTGCCCACCGATCCGCCGATGCAACAGAGCCTTCTGGTCTGATCTGACGCCATCGTGGTCTTCGGCGTCAGGCCGCCGCGGTCGCTGCGATCCGCTCGGAGAATTCGACGAGGCGGTTGGAGAATCCCCACTCGTTGTCGTACCAGCCGAGCACCTTGACCTGGTTGCCGACGGCCTCGGTCAGTGGCGCGTCGAAGATCGACGAGTAAGGGTTGCCGACGATGTCCGCCGAGACCAGCGGTGCCTCGGAGTACTGCAGGTAGTGCCGCAGCTGCTGGGAGCTGGCCGCCTCGCGGAACGCCGCGTTGACGTCCTCGACGTCGGCACTCCGCCGGAGGACCACGGTGAGGTCGGTGATCGAGCCTGCCGGGACGGGGACGCGTAGTGAGGCTCCGGTGAGACGCCCGTTGAGTTCCGGGATGACCTTGCCGATCGCCTTCGCCGCGCCCGACGACGTCGGGATGATCGAAACGGTTGCCGCGCGGGCCCGGCGCAGATCGGAGTGCGGCGCGTCGTGGAGCCGCTGGTCGCTTGTGTAGGCGTGGACCGTCGTCATCAGTCCTGATTCGATGCCGAACGAGTCGTTGAGCACCTTCGCCAGCGGCGCCAACGAGTTCGTGGTGCACGAGCCGTTGGAGAAGACGTCATGGCTGTCCGGGTCGAGCCTGTCGTCGTTCACCCCGAGCACGAACGTGGGTACGTCCCCCTTGGCCGGCGCCGAGATGATGACCTTCCTGGCTCCGCCCTTGAGGTGGGCCGCCGCCGCAATGCCGTCCGTGAAGTGGCCGGTGGACTCGATAACGACGTCGGCGCCGACCTCACCCCAGGGGATGACGGCCGGATCGGACTGCGCGAAGACCTTTATGCGCGTGCCCTGAACGACGATCGCGTCGCCGTCGAAGGCGACACCGTCGAGGTGGCCGGAAACCGAGTCCCACTCCAGCAGGGCCGCCAGCGTGCGGGCGTCGGTGAGGTCGTTGACCGCGACCACCTCGACGTCGGCGTTGTTCGCCAAGGCCGCGCGCAGGTAGCTACGCCCGATCCGTCCGAACCCGTTGATGCCGATGCGTACCGTCATGGCGTTCAGTTCCTCCTGTTGTGGTCGAGCACGGAAGGCGCCGCTGCCCGGAGCAGGTCGAGGGCGCCGGCGCGGGCGTCGTCGAACGGGCCCGGGTCCTGCTGAGCGATGGCGAGCACGTAGCCGCCCTGCAGGACGGCCATCAGGGTGTGGGCAAGATGCTCGGGGTCGAGGTCGTCCCGCAGTTCGCGTGCGGCGATGGCTTCACGCAGCACCTTGACCCAGCTGACGTGGACCTGAGCGAACGCGCGCGCCACCGGGGCAAGCAACACCGGGTCCTCCCGGACCTGCGGGTCCTGGGTCATCCGGCCGACCTTGCAGCCCTTGAGGGCGTCGCGCGGACGCATCAGGTACGCCTCGATCCGGGCCATCGGGTCGCCCGGCCCGTCGAGTTCAGACGCGGCCGGCAGCAGGTCGTTGACGTTGCGCTCAAGCGCGGCGAGCGCCAGGTCCCGCTTGGTCGGGAAGTGGTGGTACATGCTGCCCTGGCCGACACCCGCCCGTTCGCGCACGTGACGCGGGCTGGTGTCGGAGTAGCCGCGCTCCCACATGAGCTCGCTCATCGTGTCGACCAGGAGTTTTCGCGAATCCATCGCACCAGTTTACCTACCGGTAGGTACAACTCGCGCCCGAAGCGCCCGATCGCGCCGCCGACGCTGACCAGCCGGCGCACCGGTCAAGGCCTGGGGAAGGCCATGGGTCCGCGGGGGTCAGGCGAGGAACTCCTCGATGGTCTTGAGGAGTTCCGCCGGCTTCTCCATGGCCGCGGCGTGCCCGCAGTCCAGCTCCACGTACTCGCTGCCGGCGATCGCGTCGCGGAACTCGCGGGCGTACCGGACGGGTACGAGCTGGTCCTGCCGCATGCCGACGACAAGCGTGGGGCACCGGATGTTGCGCACGTGTTCGCTGATGTCCAGCCGGCTGATCAGCTCCAGCAGGGCGATCAGGCCCTCCGACGGCAGCAGGCCGGACCGTAGCCGCAGCCGCTCGCCGGCGCTCATCGAGTCGATGAACGTGTCCGAGACGACGTGCAGGAGGGTGAACTCGGCGAAGGCGTTCCCGTCCAGCTTGGCCAGGCTCAGCCACGTACGCATGAGTAGCCGCTGCCAGGGCCGGCGGAAGTGCTCGAACCCGCCCAGCAGAACCGCACGGCGTACGAGATCCGGCCGCTTCCCGGCCAGCGCGGCGGCGACGACGGCACCCGTGGAGATACCGAAGATGTCCGCCGGGCCTTTCGCGCTGGCTTCGAGCACCCCCGCCACCTGGTCGACCAGCATGTCGACGGTGACCTCGCCCGGGGGGAGGGGGGTGAGGTTGCTGCCCGAGTAGCCCGGCACGATCGCCCGGCGGTGCCGGGTGAAGTGCTCCAGCAGGCTGGCGAAGCTGGTCTCCGGGTGCCCGGTGCCGCCGTGTACGAGGACGAGTTCCGAGCCCGGCCCCTCCCCGGTGACGTGGTAGCCCACGGGGATGCCGTCGACGTCGACACTGCGTTGCGTCGTGGTGCTCAACATGCGCTTCCCTCTCGTTGTCTACTTCGCGGCGGCGGTGACCGCCCCGGGCTCGGCGGCGGCCTCCCGGCTCGGCCGGGACAGCGCCCAGGTGAGCAGCGCGGCCAGCCCCGCGAAGCCCGCTGCGACCGGCAACAGGGCGGCGGAGCCGGTGGTGGAAATCAGACCCGCCCCGATGACGCCGGACAGGAACTGGCCGAGGTAGCCGGTCGAGGTGTTCAGCGAGGTGACCAACGGTGTCCCGCCGGGCGGCGCGTACGCGATGATGCGGTACTGCTGCGGCCCGATGACCGAGTAGGACACGACGCCGCTGAGCGCCTCGGCGACCACCACGAGGACGAAGCGGTCGCGGACCGCCAGCATCAGCAGGCACACCACGGCGATGCCCAAGGTGGCACCGATGACGACCCGACGTGGGCCGTACCGGTCGGCCAGCCACCCCGCCGTGAGGTTGCCGGCCGTCGCGGCGACGCCGAACACCAGCAGCAGCAGGGCGAGCCGGGATTCGTGGCCGCCGAGCGCCGGCGCGAATACGGCGCTCATGTAGGTGAAGGGCAGGAAGACCCCGATGAACGCGAGCAGCGTGACGACCAGAATCCGCAACACCCGCCCGTCGGTCAGCGGGGTGAGGCGCTGCCGCAGTGACGCGCTCTGGTCGGGCTCGATCACCGGGACCAGGAAGCTGAGCACGACCGCGACGACCGCAGCGACCCCGGCGACGAACCAGATCGCCTTCTGCCAGCCCCACGCCCCGCCGATGAGCGTGCCCAGCGGCGCGCCGAGCACCAGCGACAGGGTGGCCCCGGCGGTCACCATCGAGATCGCCCGGCCGCGGTGCTTCTCGCCGGCGAGGTGCGCCGCGGTGGCCACGGCGCTTGCCACGAAGAGCGCCGCACCGCATCCGGCGAGCGCCCGGGACGCGAGGACCAGCCCGTACGCGTGCGCCGAGGCGGTCACGGCGTTGCCGACGGCGAGCAGCGCGATGCCGGTCACCAGGGTCCGGCGGCGCGGCCAGCGTCCCGTCAGCGCGGCTAGGACCGGACCCAGCAGCGCGTACGCGAAGGCGAAGACGCTCACCATCTGACCGGCTGCCGCCGTGCTGATACCCAGCGTTTCGTGGATTTCCGGCAAGAGGCCGACGATGATGAATCCGTCGGTTCCGACGACGAACGTGCCGAGCGTCAGAATCAGCGTGCGCGCCTGCCAGGGCAGCTCGCCGGAGGTCTTTCCATTCTTGGTCATCTCACTACCATATTCAGCGAAGTAACGTACATTTCTGGGATTCAGGGTCGCGCCGTTCGCAGGCCAATAGGCGATGCGCTCAGGAAAGATCGGCGCTGACCAGCCAGCTCCGCGGGACGCCGCGCGCCTCGCGCGGCGCGACCGCGTACGGCCAGCGCCCCTCGCCGGCACCCGGCTCGCCCGGCTGCCGCAGGTCCCGGACGGTCCAGCCGTGCGCGGCCAGAAAATCCGCCGGGTCGTCGGTGCCGAACTGCCACGGCGTGCCATCGTCGCGCAGGCGCTGCAGGAACGACTGGGTCATCGGGTGGCGCAGCAGCGCGGCGCTGGTCAGGTCGATGACCAAGCGGCTGCCCGGCTGGCTCGCGCCGGCCACCGTCTCGAGCAGCCGCCCGGCCTGCTCCTCGGTGAGGAAGAAGAGCAGGCCCTCGGCGATCCACAACGTACGCTCGGCGCGCCCGAAACCGGCCGACCTCAGCGCCGTCAGCCAGTCGCCGGCCAGGTCGGCCCCGATCGGCACAGCGGCCACCCGCGGCTCGGCGTCGAGCTTCGCCAGGCGCTGCTGCTTCTCGTCGAGCAGGGCGCCGTGGTCGACCTCGTACACCGTGACGCCGGCCGGCCACTCGAGGCGGTGGGTGCGTACGTCCATGCCGTTGGCGAGCATCACGACCTGCCGGATGCCGGTCTCGGCGAGCAGGCGAACGAGCGCGTCGTCGATGTAGCGGGTGCGCACGGCGACGAAGTCGGCCACCCCGGCACCCTGGTAGCGGTCGAGCAGTTCGAACCCGCGCGGTTCGGCAAGCTGCCGGGCGTACCCGTCGCGGACGATGCCGTCGGGCCGCTCCGTCTCCCGTGCGCGGGCGGCGGCGGTCCATTGGGCGGTGTAGGAGATGTCGTCCATCGGATCGCCTTTCTACGCGGCCAAGAAATGCTTCTGAATGGCGGAGAGAGTGCGGACCTCACCGATGTCGAGGGTGTCCATGTCGATCTCGATGCCGCTCACCTCCTGGATGAGGAAGACGAATTCGACGAAGGACAGCGAGTCGACCAGGCGGTTGTCGATCAGATCCTCGTCGGCGGCGAGCTCGACGCGGTCCTCGTGTTTGGCGAGGATCCATTCCTTGATCCGGTCGATCGGGGCCGTTGTCTGCTGGGTCATCTTTGGAATTCCCTTCAGCTGTCGATCATGGTGGCCGCGACGGCCACGGCGTACGCTCCGTCGTGTGTGATGCTGACCGATATCTCCGACGTCATCCCTGCGGCCTCGGCCAACTCCGCGGACCGCCCCTCGAGGCGGACAACCGGCCAGCGGCCCGCCCCACCGTCGACCCGCAGGGACTGCCACGGCACCGGCCGGTCCCGCTCGTGGAAAAGCTTGAAGACCGCCTCCTTGACGGCGAGGAAGCCGGCGACCGCGCTTGGGTCGAGGCCGCCCTGCCGGGTGCAGGCCTCGATTTCCTCGGGCCGCAGCATGCGTGAGAGCAACGGCAACCGTTCCGGCCGGACGAGGTCTTCGGCCCGGGAGATCAGCACGATGTCCACACCGATCCGCGGGGCGCTAGACGGGCTGCCGCTCACGGATCGCCCGCTCGACCTTCTCGTGTGCGCGTCCGGCCGAGCCGCACCGGTCGGTGAGCACGCTCACCCACCGCTCCAGCCCGAACGCGACGCAGCCGGTGAAGGCGGTGCCGCCGGTGGTGCCCTCCTGCGGCTCGACGCCGATGCGGCAGCGTTCGCCGAAGAAGTTGCGATGCGTATTGACCGAGGCGATGGCGAGGCCGTCGACGCTGAACTCGTACTTCACCGGCTGCATCCGCTGGAGCAGGGCGCGGGCACCGCCCTTTTCGAAGAATGGGTCGGAAGCGGCATCCACGGTGACCTCCAGCGAGAGCTCGCCGAGCAGTTCCTCGATCCTGTTCCGGTAGCGGGCGATCACTTCCTGCGTGTGCTGGTACGACCCGAGCGCCACGATCTCGCGCATCTGGAAGGTGAGCAGGCGGCGCAGGCCGTCGAAGTGCTCCTCGCCACGGAAACAGCGGTTGACGAGCGTCACCAGGGTGTCCGCCGGCACGGTCCGGTCCTGGAAGTAGAGGTACGCGCCGAAGCAGGTCGCCGTGGGCAGCCCGAGCCGGGCAGGGGCGACCTGGTCGGCTGGGAAGTGGCCGCCGTCGGGGCCGGAGACCGGTGTACGCAGACCGCCGGCGACCAGCGCGAGATGCGGAAAGTTGGTGTAGACGTCGAAGTTCGCCAGCTCGTCCACCGGATAGACCGGCGGAGCGGACAGTTCGACGCCACCCTCCTCTGCCGCCCAGCCGCGGAACGTGTCGTCCAACAGGCGCAGCAGCGCGGTCTCGGCCGGCCCCAGGATCGCCAGGCCGCCGGTGATCCGGTTGCGCTCCGCGTCGCTCATCGGGCGGCCCCGGCTCCCGCCGCGCCGACCGCGACAAGTCCGTGCCGGGTCAGGAACGAGTTGGTCTTGCGGAACACCTGCGCCTCGAACTCAGCCCGGCGCGGATCGTCGAGCAGGCGCCGCCGTACCTCCAGGGGGTCGGGGATGCCGGCGTCCTTGTAGACCTGCGGGTTGTACAGCGACTCGAAGCTGTAGGTCAGATAGCGGCTCAGGTAGTCGGCGACCTGGGCCAGCTCCTCCGGCGTGGCCCGCTCGCGGAAACCCTCGAAGAGCAGCCGAACCAGCTCCCGCCCGAACGCGATGTGCCGAGACTCGTCTTGGTGGTGGATCTGGTTGATCTTCCGAATGGTGCTGTCGAGGCGGTCGTCGAGCGCCATCTTCGCGTTGAAGTGGTCCACCAGCTCCTCGAAGATCAGGATGCGGGCGAAGACGAGCAGGCTTGCCGCGTCGCTCGGCGGAATGGTCTCGGCGCCGCCGCGGGGCTGCTTGTAGAGCTTGCCGCCGTAACGCAGGCAGAACTGGGCAAAGAACCACATGTGCTCGTTCTCCTCACCGATGAAGTGGTGGAAGAACTCCGACGTCGTGGCGAACTCGTCGGTGTGTATGCGGCGGGTGACCTCGATGAGTAGCTCACGGATCCCGTGCACGTTGAGGCTGTAGAAGTTGATGCTTTCGTACTTCGAGAGCCGGTGCAGCTGCTCCTCGCTCAGATCGCGCGCGACCTCGGTGCCGTACACGGTGGTCAGCTCGGGGCTCATCCACCACGTGTGCTCCGGGAGCGACTGCGGCCAGTCGAACATCTGGTACGGGTTGTAGTAGTCCTCGATGGACTTGGAACTGAGCCGGTCCAGGACTTCTCGGAGCCGCTCGCTGGTGTCGATGAGCGTGGACGTCATGATCGACATACCCTCCTGGTTCTTGCCGATTCCAGGGCCAGCCGGCCCAGCCGGTCCGTGCGGTCGTCAGTTCTCGTGTACTGGTCGAGTCGGCGGTTGAGCTGTGTGGTCGTGTACGCGAAGGCCAGGTTCTCGCCCGGTACGGCGAAGACCAGTGCGCAGTCCTGCCCGTAATGGCCGAACGAATCGACCGTCAGGCCCGCCTGCGGCAGGTGGGGGTCGGGCAGCATGAAGCCGAGCGCGTACGCGCGCTCCCGGACGAAGACCCGGTCCGGCCCGCGCCGCTGGAGCCGGGTGGCGCGCCGCAGGGTCGGCTCGCTCCAGAGGCGTACGCCGTCGACGGTGCCGATCGTGGCGGCGAAGATCCTGGCGAGCGCGCAGGCGGAGGAGACGGCGTTGCAGGCGGGCACCTCGGCGCGCAGGTACCGCAGGGAGTTCTCCACGCTCATCAGGTTCGGGTTGCGCTGGGAGCGGCTCAACAACGAGGTGCGGTCGCCGAGCAGGGCCAGGATGTCCGCAGCGGTGCCGGTGCCGGTCGGCTGCGTCTGGCGGAACGGCGCGAAGCGGGTCAGGTCGTCGATTCCGACGCGGACCTCGGCGCCGAGCCCCTCGCGGAAGTGCTCCCGGAAGAGCTCGTCCACCCGCTTGCCGGTGGCCCGCCGCAGGAACTCGCCGACGCCCCACCCGAAGGTCAGGTCGTGGTAGCCGTGGTCGGTCCCCGGCTCCCAGTAGGGCCGCTGCGCCGCGAGGGCATCGACGGCCGGATCCCAGTCGAGCACGTCGTCGACGGAGAGCCGACGGTCGACGCCGACCAGACCCGCCTGGTGAGCGAGGAAGGTGGCCAGCGTCAGCGAGGCCTTACCGGCGGCGGCGAACTCCGGCCAGACCTCGGCTACCGGGGCGTCGATGTCGATCACACCCCGCTCGTGCAGCGCGTGCGTGACGACGGCGAGCAGGGCCTTACCGACCGAACGTACGTTCTGCACCTGGTCGTGCGGGCGCTGCGCGGAGCGCAGCCGGACCCGCTCCTCGCCGTCCACGTAGACGCAGAGTTCGCTGTGCGAGTCCAGCCCTTCGCGGTGGATCCGGTCGAACTCCTCAGCCAGCGGGAGAAACTCTTCGGTGTGGGTGCCGACAATGTGCTCCATTCAGGCCACCACCCGGATCTGCCGCTCGATCTCCTCGGCCAGCTCACTGACGGTTGGCTTGTCGAAGCAGATCGAGGGTGGCAGCGGCACCGACAGGCGGCGCTGCAGCCGGTTGCGGATGGTGAGGGCATTGAGTGAGTCCATGCCCGCCCTCGCCAGGTCAAGCCCGCCGATCTCGTCGCCGTCGAAGCCCAGTTCCCGCGCTACGACCTCCGCACAGCAGGCCAACACGTTCTCCCGGGCCGTCGTGGGCGCTTCGGCGGCGAGCGCGGGCGGTGCACCGGTCAGGTCGCCGGTGAGCGGGTTCGAGGCGAGGTGGTGCTCCGGGTCGAGCTCCTTCCAACGGACCGCCAGCAACCCGACCTGTCCCGAGGACCGGCCGGCTATCACGGCGCGCAGCAGCGGGCGCCCCTCGGCGCTGGTGAACGTGCCGAGGCCCTGCTCGTCGAGCTGGCGCAGGAGCTCGGCGTTGCCGGCCAGGTAGCCGACGTCCGACCAGGAGCCCAGGTTGATCGACAGGCCGGGGAGTCCGAGGGCCCGGCGGTGCCCGGCCAACGCATCCAGGTAGGCGCAGGCCACCGCGTGCGACGCCTGCCCGGGATTGCCGAACAGCCCCGTGAAGGAGGACGTCATGACGAACAGGTCGAGGCCGGGCGCGTGCTCGGCGGCGCTGCGGTGCAGGTTCCACGCGCCCTGCGCCTTCGGCGCCAGCACCCCTTCGATGCGGTGCCAGTCCGTCCGGTCGATGATGGCGTCGTCGATGATGCCCGCCGCGTGCACGACGCCCCGGATGCCCGCGTCCGCGCCGCCGTAGCCGGCGAAGAGCCGGTCGACCTGCTGTGCCGAGGTGACGTCCAGCTTCTCGGCCCGGATCTCCGCGCCGAACTCCTCGGCCAGCCGCCGTATCCGCCGGGCCTGCTCCGGGCGGGGTGCCGACCGGCCACCGAGGACCAGCCGCCGGCCACCGAGCTCCAGCAGCGCGTGCGCGCACTCCAGGCCGACGCCGGCGAGCCCGCCGACGACCAGATACCAGCCCTCCGGATCGAGACGGGACGGCCCGGCCGGCTCCGGCACCGGGGCATGCCGGAGCCGGGGCAGCAGCACGCGGTCGCCGCGCAGCGCCAGCTCGGCGTCGCCGGAGCCGGCGGTGAGGGCGCCGAGGACGCCGGCGAGCCGCGGCATCGTCCGGGCCCACTGCTGCTTGGTCGCGGCCGCGTCGAGGTCGACGAGGACGTGCCGGACGGCCGGGAACTCCGTACGCGCGGTCCGGGCCAGACCGACGATCGCGCCCTGCGCGGGGATCACGTCGTCTGAGCTCAGGACGCGGCGGGCGCCGGAGGTCACGGTGCAGACGGCGGCGGGCACGTTCGCCCTTGACAGCGCCTGGAAGATTTGCAGGGTGACGGCTCCCCCGGCCTCGACCACGTCGTCGAGGGCCGAGACCGGGCCGATGGGAAGCGCGCCGAGGTCGGCCTGCCGCTTGCGCAGCACGGGCACGGCGTTGACGACCGTCGCTGGCCGGTGGCTGGTCAGCACCCGCACGGTATCCGCCACCGCGTCGTCCGTGTGCACGTGGACCAGGACCTCGGCACCGAGGCGCTCCAGCTCCCGGGTCAGCTCTGCGGCCGAGCATACGGACGGGGCGACGACAAGGACCCGGCCCGGCGCCTGGGTCAGGGGGGTCGCGGGCGCGTCGGCCCAGGTGACCGCGTAAAGGGCGGGACCGTCCTGAGCCACCTCGTCGGGGCTCTCCGGGAGGTCGTCGTCAAGGCACCCGGCCGCCGTGTCGCCGCCGGTCGGTGCCGCCTCGACCCAGTGCCGCCGGCGCTGGAAGGGGTAGGTGGGCAGGGTGACAGTACGGCCGCCGGGCGAGACGGACGACCAGTCCACCGCCATGCCCGCCGTGTACGCCCCGGCGAGCGCGAGCCGGGTGGAGGCGACGTCGTTGCGGTCCCAGCGCAGCGTCTCAAGGCAGGTCGGCTCGGTCTCCGGGTCGGCGCCGAGGGTGAGCTGGGACAGGCCGGTGAGGGTGTCGGCCAGACCGATCTCGAGCAGGACGCCGGGCATTTCCCCGGCGGCCGCGCGGATCGCGTCGACGAACCGGACCGGCCGGCGCAGCTGCCGCAGCCAGTAGCCGGGCGTCGCGATCTCCGCCGTGGCCGGAGCGCCGGTAAGCGTGGACACGAGCGTATGCACCGGCGGCCGCAGGTCGACGGCGTCCAGCACGGCGGCGTAGTCGTCAAGGATCGCGTCTACCTGCCGGGAGTGCGCGGCGCGGCCGATCCGCAGGGGCTTGCAGACGATGCCGCACCGCTCGGCCTCCGCGGTGGCGGCGCGGACGGCGGCGCCGTCACCGGAGATCACGGTACGGTTCGGCGCGTTGACCGCTGCGACGTCGACCTGATCATGCTCGGTCAGCAGCTCCCGCACCCGCCGCTCGTCGGCGAAGACGGCGGCCATGGCACCGGACTCGGGCAGGGTGCTGAACAGCCGGGCACGCTCGGACACGAGGTGGAGCCCGGTCTCGAAGTCGAAGACGCCCGCACCGTACGCCGCCGCGTACTCACCGAGGCTGTGGCCGACGTACCCGTCCGGCTCGATGCCCCAGTGGTGCCAGAGGGTGAGCAGCGCCGCCTGCAGGGTGTAGACGACCGGCTGGGCCAGCCGGAAGTCGGTGATCGGCATGCCCCGGCGCGCCTCATCCTGATAGAGGAACTCGGAGAGGCGGTGGCCGATGAGCTGCTGGTAGTGCGGGTCGGCACGTTCGATGAAGCTGCGGAACACGGGCTCGGTCAGGTAGAGGTCGCGGCAGGCCTCCAGGTATTCGGCGCCGTGCCCGGAGAAGAGCGCGGTCAGCCGGGGCGCGGTGCCGCGGACGACACCGGAGTGGAGCCCGATCTCGCCGTCGAACCCGTCCGCCGCGTCCGTCTCGCCGTTCGTCACGGCATCCAGCAGCATGGCGAGCGTCTTGCGGTCCGAACCGACAACCGCCGCCCGGCACGGGAAGTGCCGGCGCCCGGTGCCGAGGGTGAAGGCGGCGTCAGCGGCGCTCGGCGCGGCCTCGGCCAGCAGCGCTGCGCCGATCCGCGACGCCAGCTCGCGCACCGCGGGCTCGGACTCGCCGGAGAGGGGAAGCACCTGGATTCCGGCGTCCGCACCGGTCGCGGCGGGGCCGGGTGGCGCCTCCTCCAGGATCGCGTGCGCGTTCGTGCCGCCCAGCCCGAAGGCGCTGACCCCGGCCCGGCGCGGCCCTCCACCGGACTCCCACGCCGCGGTCTCGGACTGGACGAAGAAGGGCGACCCGGCGAAGTCGATGCCCGGATTGGGCTCCCGGTAGTGCAGCGAGGCCGGCAGCGTCCGGTGCCAGAGGGCGAGCGCCGTCTTCATCAGCCCGGCGATGCCGGCGGCCCAGCTCAGATGTCCGATGTTGGTCTTGACCGAGCCCAGGGCACAGGAGCCGGGTGCGACCTCCCCGAACACCTCGGTCAGCGCCGCGGCCTCGATGGGGTCGCCGGTCGGTGTCGCGGTGCCGTGCGCCTCGACGTAGGAGATCGAGCCGGGCTCGACGTCGGCGGCGGCGAGCGCCTGGTGGATCACCGCGGCCTGACCCGACAGGCTCGGCGAGCTGAAGCCCGGCTTGCCGGACCCGTCGTTGTTGATCGCGGTGCTGCGGACTACCGCGTACACCCGGTCGCCGTCGGCCAAGGCCCGGTCGAGCGGCTTGAGCAGGACCGCGCCGACGCCGCTGCCGAAGACCGTTCCGGTGGCCCCCGCGTCGAAGGCCCGGCAGTGCCCGTCCTGGGAAAGCACCAGACCGGGTTCCGGCTGATAGCGATCGATCTGCGGCACCGGTACGTGCGCCGCGCCGGCCAGGGCCATGTCGCACTCGCCCGCCAGCAACGCCTGGCACGCCAGGTGCAGCGCGTACAGGCCGGTGGCACAGGCGGCGTGGACGCTCACGCTGGGACCGTCGAGGTCGAGCTTGTACGACACCCGGCTGGTCAGGAAGTCGCCCCCGGCGGCCATGATCAGCTGTAGGTCCTGCGCCGAGTCGAGGAAGTTCGGCAGCGGCTTGCTCGCCTGCCGCCCGAGGTGGTGCATCAGATAAAGGCTGGTGCCGCAGCCGCCGTACACACCGACGTCCGGAGTGCCCCGCTGACCCGCCGCGCCGCCGTCCTCGAGCGCCTCCCAGCAGACCTCAAGGAAGAGCCGCTGCTGCGGGTCGAGCAGCGCCGCCTCGCGCGGGCTGTAGCCGAAGAATCCAGCGTCGAACCGGTCGATGCCGTCCAGGAGCGCCGAGGCGTGTATCCACCCGGCCGGCCCGTCCGTCACGGTGATCGACTCCACGCCCCCCACCAGGTTCGACCAGAACTGCCCAGGGGTGTCCGCGCCGGGGAACCGGCAGGCCATTCCGATGATCGCCACGCTGTCCTGGTAGCTCACTGACCGAATCCTCCCGTCGGTGGTGCCGCCTCTTCCTCCGTCTACCTCGCTCGCTGCCTACTTCGCCCGCCGGGCCAGACGTCTACGCTCCGCCGCGCTCGACGCGGCACCCGGGCGAACCCGGCCGCCCGCCCGGTGCGGTGCCGGCGCGGGTGTGCGCAGCCGTGCCGCCATCGTGGCGATGGTCGGGTGCCGGTACAGGTCGATCAGCTGCAGGCCCGCCTCGGGGACGGCGCTGACCAGTCGGGTGAAGACCGAGCCGAGCTGTGCCGAGTTGCCGCCGACGTCGAAGAACCGCTCGTCGGTGGCGAACTCCTTATCCGCGCCGAGCACCGCGGCCCAGGCCTCGGTGACAATCTGCTCATAGGAGCGTTCCCCCCGGCGGGGATGCGTTGGCCCGGGGTCGCTGCCGGCGAGCAACCGCTCCACCGCCCGGCGGTCCACCTTGCCGCTCACCGCCAGCGGCAGCGTGGACGTGATCCGCACCGCGTGCGGTACCACGTACCACGGCAGGGACTCGCCGAGCCGGGACCTGACCGTGGCTGCCGTGAGGCCGGGCACGGCGGGTTTCACCGCCGCGACCAGCCCGGTCACCCTGCCGGTGTCATCCCGGACGGGCAGCACGACGGCCTCCCCGACCTCGGCCATCGCGCGGATCGTCGCCTCGATCTCGCCGAGCTCGACCCGATAGCCGCGCACCTTGACCTGACCGTCAATGCGGCCGTGGTACCGGAGGATGGCGTCGGCGTCGGCGCTGACCAGGTCGCCGCTGCGGTACCAGCGCCGCCGGTCCTCTCCGTCGCCGAGGACGGGAAACTTGCGGGCGGTGAGCTCCGGGTCGTTGACGTAGCCCCGGGCGAGGCCGGCACCGGCGATCAGCAGCTCACCTGGTTCGCCCGGCGAGCATTCCCGCCCGGTCTCGTCGACGACGCGGACGGTGAAGCCGCTCAGGGGCCGCCCGATCGGTACGTACCCGACGTCACGGCCGGAGCATTCGTGCACCGTCGTCGCCACGGTGGCCTCGGTCGGGCCGTACGCGTTGTAGAGGTGCTCCACCGAGCTGAGTTGGCCGACCAGTTCGGGCTGGACGATCTCGCCGCCCAGGATCAGCACCCGCAGCCCGCGGATACCGGCGGCGATCGCGCGGTCCTGCAGCATCAGCTGAATCAGCGAGGGCGTCACGAAGAAGTGGGTGACCCGCCCGCTGGTCAGCATGCTGTTAAGGAATTCGGCGCCGTCGCTGCTCTTTCCGGCCAGGGAGTCGGAGGCGGCGAGTATGACGGGAATCCCCCGGGTCAGCGGCCAGAACAATTCCACGACCGACAGATCGAAGCAGATGCTGGCCGCGGCGAGCCAGCATTCTTCCGGCCGGCTGCGGGGGCCCGGCAACACCGCGTCCAACGCCTCGAACAGATTCTCGACACCACCGTGCTCGATGGCGACGCCCTTCGGCTCGCCCGTCGATCCGGAGGTGAAGATGAGGTAGGCCAGATCGCCACTCCCCGGCTCGGCAACAGCGGACCCGTCCTGATCCGGGGCGCATTGCGATAGGTCCAGGAGCCGGTACGGCAGCGCGGCGAAACGCTTCTCGGTTGATTCGTCGACGAGCACGCACCCCGCGTCGGCAGCGTCGGCGATGGAGCGGATCCGGGAGTCGGGGAAGTGCGGGTCGACCGGGACGTACGGCGCGCCGATCCCCATCACGGCCAGCATGGACACCAGCCGACTGACCGTCGGCGCCATGCAGATCGCGATCGGGCGGCCGGGCGCGCAGCCGGCGGCACGCAGCACGGCGGTCGCCGCCTCGACCCGGCGCCAGAGCTCCGCGCAGGAAACGGATTCCGTGGCGTCGACGACGGCCACCGCGTCGGGCGTGTCCACCGCGCGCCGACGGCACTGTTCGACAATCGACCGGCGACCGCTGTCCACAAAAGATGCCGATGGCATAGCGACTCCCCCCGTAGTCGACTAGAAGTCTCAGGCAACGCAAAGATCAACAGCAGCGATTCCCAAAGGCTGTCCCGACGCTAACAAGGGCTACTCTTTCGGTCAACAGCGATCAACTCGTCCGAAAGGATTACGGTCATCATTCTTTGGTAATCCTCGGCCGGCCGGCAGGTCGCCCGCCACGAACACCGCAAAGCCGGTTGGCCCGGCGTTTAGTACGCGGCCGCCAATTGCTAGCTGACCAGGGGGTAGTCCCTATTTCGCCATGTGTCTCGGTGGAACCCAGCGGGCGCGGGTCTGGTGACGGCATCGCCAGGTTGGCCAGTGCGTGTCCTGGCCGGGTGGTCTCGGGTGCTGGAGGTCGGTGGCGAGGATTCGCTTGGCCTCGGGGACGGTCAGCGGGATCAGCCCGGGCCCGGGTGGCGGCGGTTGGTCGGGCGTGTTCGGCGGTGCGGAGCCTCGCCCGTAACTGGTGCAGGCCGAGGTGGTCCTTCATGCCCTCTCCAAGTTCTGACATTGACCGCTGTCGTGGCTGAATCGCAAGCAACCGGCGGCTTGCCGCTGCCTTGCCCTTGAGGTGCCACGTCCGACTGCCACTGCCACTCGTGCGATCCACGTCGCGCTGCGTGGAGTCGCGCCCCGTGAAGGCGTACGCGCGGTCCCGCGTCGCCTCCGCTGGACATTCCCTAATGGAGGCAGGAGGCTGGTGCTGCTGCTTCGTTCCCATCGTCTCGGCGCGAACACGGGGGTCACGACAATGACGCAGGTCGATCGACACAAATTCACGTCGTCAATCGGAGCGCCCGGCGCGGCCCGGGCCGCAGGGCACACGGTGGTCATGGGACTGCTGGAGTCCCGGCCACTGGTTCAGGTGATGTTCCTCAGCCGTTTCCTGGCCGGGGCAGCGCTTACCGGCCAGGCGCGGGCCCACCTCGCCGCGGTCGCCGTCGGAGCCGTGGCGTGGTCCTCGGCTGCTGTCGCCGTCTACATCTTCAACGGGGTCATGGACGTCGCCGAGGACCGCGGCAACGGCTCGCACCGCCCCATCGCGTCGGGGCGGCTGCCCCGGTCGAGCGCGGCGGCGCTGGCAGGTGGGACCGCCGCACTGGCGCTCGGCGCCGGCGCGGTGGCGGGCATCGAGGTCGAAGTGTTGATCTTCCTGGGTCTGGGCTTCGTCTACTCCGGTCCTCCGTTCCCGGCCAAGCGGCAGGGGATGGCTGCCTCGGTCGTCGTCGCCGGCCTGGGCCTGCTGACCTTCCTGGGGGGCATGGGTGCCGCGCAGGGCTTCAGTGCCGCCGCAGTCGTGTTCGGCCTGGTCATGTCCGGGTGGATGGGGCTGGTGGGCGCCCTGGCCAAGGACCTGACGGACGTGCCGGGTGACGCCGTGGCGGGGCGGCGCACGTTCGCGGTGCGGCACGGTGTCGGTCCCGTCGCTCGATACACCGCCGTGCTGGCGGTCGGGGTCGCGGCGACGGGCCTCACGGCGGCCGCCCTGGCGGCACCGATTTTGCTCCCGTCCATGCTGGTGCTCACGGCGGCGGCATTCCGTCTCGCCGTCGACTGCCGCTCGCTCACCGGCAATGCGCTCGCTCAGCCCTACCGCAGCTTCATGGCCGGTCAATATGGGGCCGTCGCCGCGCTTGGACTTTCGCTTGTCGCCCGCAACACGTTCTGACACGACAAGCGGATACCGCGGCATGAGATATCATGGGGCGCTGTCTACAAGATCCCTAGCTGAACTTCATACGAGGCAGAGGGTTACGGGGCACAGGGTGTCGTTGGTCGACAATTTCCGGGCGTATACCGACGAGATCCTCGCCCGCTACGAGCGGGCTCTGCGCGACGCTGACAGCCCCCTCACCACCACGGCTGACCGCTGGCACCAGGCCCGCAGTCAAGCCGAAGAGATCCTGGGCGAGTGCCTGCACCTGCTCGACCCGATCGCCCAGGAACGACCCGACCCGCAAGCCGTCACCCGCGAACTCGGCATCGAACGGGCAAACCAGCAGATCCTCGTCGCCGACTCGATCCGCGCGGGCATCCTGCTGTGGCGTGCGGCGGTCCCCGTCCTGCGCGAGGTGGCGACATCGGAAGACGCCGCCCTCCTGCCCGACATGCTCGACCGCCTGCACGAGGCGATCAGCATCCGGCTCTACATCGGCAGCGTGGCGCACGAGCACGTCCGGCTCGCGAACCGCGCCGCCGTGGCCAAGGACGAGCAGCACAGCGAGCCCGAGGCGGTCACCTGCCCGGACAACATCACGAAGCGCGAGTGGGAGGTCCTCAAGTGCGTGGGCCGCGCCTTCTCCAACCGCGAGATCGCCAAGGAACTCGCGATCAGTGAGCCCACCGTGAAAGCCCATTTGCGCAAGATTTTTCGCAAGCTCACCGCAACCTCGCGCGTGGATGCGATCAACAAGGTGGGCCTCCCGCACCACTACGGATCAGAAGGCTAGGGGTTCGAGTCCCTTCGGATGAGGGTGCGGTCGAGTCGCCCTCGCGCATCACTCAGCGTCCACCACCGCCGGTTCGAGCCGAGCGGACCTGAGGCTGCGCCGACGTTCTGATCTCAGTGATCAAGAGGATGGTTTTCCGAGCGTGTGCAGGGCGTCGTCCATCTCGGCGAGCAGGCGCACGGCGGTGTCCTCGGTCATCCCGTCGGCCCGCCACAGCATGATCAGCGACCACGAACCGTCCGGGCGGGGAAACGCTTCGAACATCAGCTCGACGGCGGTGGTGGGGGGCCGGACCCGGATCCGTTCGACAACGACGTCCGCGCCCATCGTCACCGGTGGCGTCTCCGCCTGGAGCACCGCCCAGACCTGGCAGAAGGGATGCCGGGACCGGTCCGGGCGCAGCTCCCGGACCAACTCGTCGAAGGGGATCCGGGCATGCTCCAGAGCAGCGACCGTGCTGTCGCTGACCGCCCGCAGCAGCGCTCCGGGCTCGCTGTCCGGCACGTCGTACACCGGCACCGCGAGCGGGTTGACGAAGTACCCGATGATCCGCTCGGTCTCGGTGTCGAACCGGCCAGCGGTAACCGTGCCGATATACAGGTCGGGCACCCCGAAAACGGTGGCCACCGCCCTGCCGGCGGCGGTGATCAGGGCCGACACCGGCGGTCCCCCGTTCGCGGTGGCGGCCCGGTGCAGGGCGGCCACCGTCTCCGCCGCCACCTCCAGTTCGAGTTCCCGCCGCGGCGCCTCACCCACGGCCGACGGACGCGGCAGAAACGGGGCTGGCGCACCCTTGAGGTTGTCCCGCCAGAAGGGCAGTTCGGTACGCCGCCAGTGCTCCAGGTTCTCCTGCTCCCACACGGTGAAGTCCCGGTAGGAGACCGGCCCGCCCGGGGCCGGGCTGTCCTCTCCGGCGAGACGGGCCGCGTACGCGTCGGCGAGGTCCGCCAGAAAGACCGATTCGGACCAGCCGTCGAACGCGACATGGTGCACGTGCAGGCAGAGCAGGTGCCGACCCTCGTCGAGCCGGCAGATCCGGGCCCGGACCGGGATCTCGTCCTCCAGCTCGAACGGGCGGCTCCACCAGTCCATGGTCGCCTGCTCGGCGGCCAGCTGGACCGTGGCCGCCGCCGGGAGGACCACCTCCTCGACGCTGAGCACGACGGCGTCGCCGTCCAGCACCTGCTGGATCGGGAGGTCGTCGTCCCAGCCATAGGTGGTGCGCAGCACCGGATTGCGCCGTACGACGTCGGTCAACGCCTGACGCAGCACGTCCAGGTGCGGGGTGCCGGTCATCAGATAGGCCAGCACCAGCATGTTGTCGGCCTGGCCGGGCGCGGTCTGCTCGGCGAGCCAGAACCGGCGTTGCGCGTGGGAGAGCGGGGCCGGGCCGTCGGGGGCCACCGGCACCAGCGGCGTCGCGGCCCGTGGCGCGGTCGTGTCGAGCGCGTCGACGATGCCGGCCAGCGAGCGCCGCCGGTAGATGTCCGCGATCGTGCAACGGACACCGAGGCGGCCGGTCAGCCGGGCGGCGAGCCGGATCGCGTCGAGGGAGGTGGCGCCCGCTGCCAGCAGGTCGTCGGAGGCCGTCACCCCCGGCAGGTCGAGCAGATCGCGTACCTCCGCCACCAGCGGGTCCACGGCGTCGTCGCCGGCCCCGGCCGGGGCCGGCGACACCAGCCGGTGCAGCTCGGCCTGGTCCAGCTTGCCGTTCGGGGTCAGCGGTAGCCGGCTGACCTGGTGGAACCGGGTCGGGATCATCGCGTCGAGCAGGGTGCGCGCGGCGAACTCGCGCAGCGGCGCGAGCTCCACCGGACGCCCGTCGGTGGAGCTGAAGACGCAGGCCAGCTCCGCGTCACCGGCGCGCCGCGTCACCCGCAGCACCGCGCACGAGGCGATCGACGGGTACGACCGCAGCACCGCCTCGACCTCGCCCGGCTCGATCCGCACACCACGGATCTTGAACTGTCGGTCGATCCGGCCCCGGTACCGCAACTCGCCGTCCGGGCCGAGTTCGCCACGATCACCCGTGCGGTAGTAGCGGACACCGTCCCGGTCGAAGAACCGGCGCGCGGTCTCGTCCGGGTCGTTGAGGTAGCCCAGGGCCAACCCGTCACCGGAGAGTGCGATCTCCCCGGTGCCGTCGAGGAGCACCACCCCGGTCTGCGGCACCGGCCGGCCGATGGGCACGTCGTCGGTGCCGTCCACCAGGTCGGCGTGGGTCACCACGTGGGTGGTCGCCGCCATCGAGCACTCGGCTGGCCCGTAGAGGTTCACCAGGTGCAGCTCCGGTGCGGCGTCGAGAATCCGGCGCAGGTGCGGGGCGGACACCCGGTCACCCCCGACGACCAGGACCCGGATGTCGCGGAACAGCTCCGGGCACTCGTCGGCGAAGACGTTGCACAACGAGCTGGTCACCCAGAGGGTGTTCACCCCCCGGGCGATCCCGCCGCGCAGCGCCTCGGCGTCCAGGGCCGGCTGGTCGCGGTCCATCAGCACACAGCGACCGCCGTTGAGCAGGGCCCCCCACAGCTCCAACGAGTGCATGTCCCACGGCACCGGTACGGCCTGCAACAACACGGTGGTCGAATCCAGCGGGATGGTCGGCGAGTTGACCAGGACCCGGCAGGTGCCGCGGTGCGGGGAGAGAACGCCCTTGGGCCGGCCGGTCGAGCCCGAGGTGTAGAAGACGCTGGCCGGGGCGGCACCGTCGAGCCCGGGCCGACCGGTCGGCGCGTCGGGCACCACCGGCCGGGGTGACCCGGTGAACACTTCCGGCGAGAGGCTGACCAGGCCGGTCCCGGCGAAGCGCTGCTCGTCGTCGGTAACGACCAGGGACACGCCGCTGCGTGCCACCACCCCGTCGACGCGGTCCCTGGGCCACCGGGGATCCAGGGGCAGGTACGCGGCCCCGGCCAGCAGCACGCCGAGAAAGGCCGCCACCCGCTCCGGGGTGCGTTCCATGTGCACGGCGACGACGTCACCGGCCGATCCGCCGCCGGCTCGGACGGCCTCCCGGGCTGTGCACGCCTGCGCCCACAGCTCGCCGTAGCTGACCCGGCGTTCCCCCTGCTGGACCGCCGTCGCGTCGGGTCGCTGGCGGACGCGGGTCGCGACGACCTGTTCGATCCGGTCACCGAGGGCGTACGGGCTGTCCATCGGTCTCACTCTCCTGGTGGCGGGGCAGGGCAGCGGAACAGCGGCGGGATCGCCCGACTCGGACGACCCCCACCCGTCATCCCGGCTCGCCCTCCGCCACGGACTGGTCGATCAGGGCCGCGAGGTCGGCCAGGACGGTGTTGGACAGCATCGCCTGGAACGGCAGCTTCACCCCGAGGTCCCGACTGATCCGCCGGTGCATCTGGAACGCCTGGAGGGAATGGCCACCCAACGCGAAGAAGTTCTCGTTGCGGCCGACGTTCTCCACCCCGAGCAGCCGCTCCCACAACTCGACGAGGTACCGCTCGGTGTCCGTACCCGGCGGCAGGTAGCTGTCCCGGCGCTGGCGGTGCGCGTCCAGCAGTTCGCGCAGCGCCGCCATGTCCCGCTTGCCGTGGTCGGTGGCCGGGATCTGCGGCACCACGATGAAGTGACTGGGCACCATGAAGTCCGGCAGGTCGCGTTCCGCCTGCGCCCGCAGCTCCGCGACGCTGGGCGTGCCGTCGACCACCACGACGGCGATCAGCCGCCGGTCGTCGGCCGTACCGTCGGGCAGGACGGCCGCCTCCTGCACCTGCCGCTGGCGGCGCAGGCCCCGTTCCACCTCGCCCGGTTCCACCCGGTAACCCCGGATCCTCACCTGGTCGTCGGCCCGGCCGACAAACTCCAGTACGCCATCGGGCCGGCGACGGACCAGGTCACCGGTCCGGTAGGCCCGGACCGGACCACCGTCGTCGCCAGTGATCGTGCGGAACCGCTCCTCGGTCAGCCCCGGTTGGTCCTGGTAGCCACGGGCCACCCCCGGCCCCGCTACGAACAGCTCGCCGATCTCCCCGTCGGCGGTGGGCCGCAGGTCCGGCGAGAGCACGTGGGCGGTCACCCCGGACAGCGGCCGACCGATGGGGATCAGGTCGCTCTCGGCGTCGGCCATCGTCACCAGGTGCGAGGTGCAGGCCGTGGTGATCTCGGCCGGTCCGTACATGTTGTACAGCTCACCGGAGAACCGGCCGCCGAGCAGGTCGCGGCAGGCGGACGGCTGGAGCACGTCCCCGCCGACCCGGACAAGGCGTAGCGGGGCGAACGCGTCGCGGTCCGCCCGAACCACCTGGTTGACCACCATCGTCGGGACCACCATCACCGTGACCCCGTACCGCCTGAGCTGCCGCTGGAAGTCGGCCGCCAGCAGGTCCGGTACGTCGGGCAGCACGACCACCTCGGCGCCGACGGCCAGCGCCGTCCAGAGCTCCATGTTGAAGGCGTCGAACGACACGCTGGAGATCTGCCCGGACCGGTCGGCCGGGGTGAGCTGGGGCAGTCCCGGGTTGAGCGCGAGCGAGACCAGGTTCCGGTGTTCCAGGACGATCGCCTTCGGCTGCCCCGACGAGCCGGAGGTGAACAGGACGTTCGCCGCGCTGGCGGGTTCGACGGCCGGCATCGGCGCCGGCTCCGACCGGGTCACCTCGGCCAGGGTGACCACGTCGGCGGGGAACTCCCGCAGCCGGTCGAGCCAGCCCGGCGCGCAGATGATCAGTTTGGCGCCGCTGGTGTGCAGCATGAGGTCGCGCCGGGCGTCCGGGTAGCGGCTGTCCACCGCGACGTAGGCGGCGCCCGCCTTGAGGATGCCGAGGACCGCCACGAGCAGGTCGACGGACCGTTCGGCGTAGAGCCCGACCCGGTCCTCGACGGCCACGCCCCGGGCCCGTAGCCCGGAGGCCACGGCGTCGGACTCCCGGTCGAGTTCCGCATACGTCAGTCGGCGGTCGCCGTCGCTGACCGCGGGGCGGTCCGGATGCGCCCGTACCGCCGCCCGGAACAGCCCGGGCAACGTGTCGACGACCACCGGCGCATCCGCTGAACCCGTCACAGTGTCTCTCCCCTCATCGCCGGCGAACCTGAGCCGTTCCCGCCGTCCTCGGCCGCCGCGAGCGTCCGCACCAGCTCACACAGTCCGGCGATCGTCGGCGCCTGGACGAACTGCGGCAGGCGGAGCCGCACGCCGAGCCGGCGGCGCAGGTCCGCCAGCACGCGCACCGCGCCGAGCGAGTCGCCGCCGAGGCGGAAGAAGCTGTCCGTCCGGCCGAAGCCGTCATGGCCGAGCACCCGGGCCCAGGCGTCCCGCACCGCCGCCTCCAGCGGGTCGGCCGGCTGCGCGGCGCGGCCCCGCCGGGCCTGCACGTGTTCGAGCACCAGCCGCCGTGCGCGGTTCCGGTCGGCCTTGCCGCTGGGCAACCGTGGCAGCGCCGGCACCGTGACGATCACGTGGGGCACCAGGTAGGGCGGCAGGATCCGGCGCAGCCGCTCGATCGCGTCCTCCGGATCGAACCCGGCTGCGGGGGACCGCCGTGGCTCGCTGACCAGTGGTCGGCCCGGATCCACCGTGGCCTGCGCGGCGTCCCACTCCGCGTACCGCCGGGCGGCTGTGGCGGACCGGTCGAGGTAGGCGCAGAGCAGAGTGGCGTCCTGCGGGTCGACGCGGAGCACAGCGACGCAGCCGTGGGCGCGGGCGAGATCCACCAGCGCCGCCGGGGTCACCGGCACCCGGGGCTCCGGGGCCGGGAGCCACGCCGCGTTCTGGGCGTTCGGAATCCCCCGGACCACCGCCGGGTCGAGGCCGTCGCCCACCCGGGCACAGATCCCCTCGAACGACTCCGGGGTCTGCCAGGCGTGTTCACCGGGGGTACGGTCGGGCGCGGTCGGCGCCCCGGCCCTGGTCAACACCGCGTCGAACCGGAACGCGGACATCTCGCTCCACTCGCCCAGGTGCTTGGGCCGCAGGGAGACCCGCAGGTCACCCCGGGACCCGGCGAGCCGGTACAGGTACCCCGGGTCGACGAGCAGTTCCCGTTCAGCGTCGGCGAGTTGGTCGGCCGCTGCAGCCAGTCGCGGCCCGTCCGCGTCCGGATGGTGTGCCTCTGCCATCGCCCGGTAGTGTGCCCGCGCCAGCGGCCACGAGCGGAGATCACCGAGGAAGATCCGGCCACCGGGCGACAGGTGGTCCAGACACGCGCCCAGCACCTGGTCGAGGTACTCCCGGCTCGGGAAGTACTGGATCACCGAGTTGAGCACGATGAGGTCGAACCGGTCCGGCAGGCCGTCCCATTCGTCGGCCGACCTCAGCAGCGCCGCGAAACCGGGGCCCAGCGTCTCCCGGTCCGCGTTCAGCGCGTCCACCGACCGGGCCGAGATGTCGGTGGCCAGCCAGGTCGCGGCCTTCCGCGCGAGCGGCCGGGTCACGATGCCCGACCCCGCGCCGATCTCCAGCACATGCTCGAACCCGAGGCGGGTGAGCGCGTCGAGTGTGTGGCCGGCCCACTCCCGCATCACCCCGTCCGGGTACCGTTCGCGGGTCAGGCTGCTCGTCCAGCCACTGAACTCCGACCGGTCGAGGTCGGTGTAGACCTCTTCCCACTGGGTGCGCCAGTCATCGACGGCGCCGCCCGCCCCGTCGCGCTCGGTGGGCACCACAAGGGCCGCGAGGCTACGGTTGTCGTCGACCTCGACCGCGACGACCGTGGAACCGTTCACCCCCGGCAGCCGGTTGATCGCGCTCTCCACCTCGCCCGGCTCGATCCGGTAGCCGCGCAGCTTCAACTGGTCGTCCACCCGGCCGCGTAGCTGGTACTGGCCGTCGCGGGTACGCCGGGCCCGGTCGCCGGTGCGGTAGCCGCGTCCGACCCCGTCGATCGTCTTGAACGCCTCGGCGGTCAGCTCGGGTCGGTTCAGGTAGCCGCGCGACAGCGCCGGACCACTGATCCACAGGTCGCCCCAGGTGCCGGCGGGGGCCGGGCGGCCCCACCGGTCCCGCACGAGGAACCGGTTGGTGCGCAGCGGCACGCCGACGGATATCTCCCCGGGGGTCATCTCCCAGGCCGACGAATAGACGGTGGCCTCGGTCGGGCCGTACCCGTTGAACGCCTGTCCGGCCAGGCCCAGCAGCGCGTCGCGGACCTCCACGGTCAGCGGTTCGCCGCCGCAGATCGCCACCCGTACCCCGCTGTCGAGGTGTTCGGCCAGGATGCGCCACACGCTCGGCGTCGCCTGCACCACGGTCACGCCACGGTCCCGGACGAGTTCGGCGAGCCGGACCGGATCGGCCGCGATTTCGGAGTCCGCGACCACACATTCGATGCCAGTGGTCAGCGGCAGCAGCAGTTCCACCAGCGAGATGTCGAAGGTGACCGTGGTCGACGCGACCATCCGGTCGGCGGCGTTCGGCCGGATCAGCCGCTCCATCTCCGCGATCAGCCCGGCCAGGCTGCCGTGCTCCACCAGCACACCCTTCGGGCGGCCGGTGGAACCGGAGGTGTACATGACGTACGCCGGTGACCCGGGGTCGGTCAGGAACTCCCCGACGGTCGGACCGGTGTCGCCGTCCTCCCCCAGCAGCACCGCGCTGCGCCGACCCAGCTCGGGGACCGCCCGGTCGGCGACCAGCACCCCGATCCCCGCGTCGTCGAGGATGAACAGGTTGCGCGGCAGCGGGTTCTGCGGGTCCAACGGCACGTACACCCCGCCCGCCGCCCAGATGCCCAGCACGGACACCACGAGACCGACACCCCGGGGAAGGTACGAGCCGACCGGCACCCCCTCGGTGACACCGGCGGCGCGTAGCCGGGCGGCGAGCCGGAGAGCGGCCCGCCACAGCTCACGCCGGGTGAGCCGGACCTCTCCACAGGTCACCGCGACCGCGTCGGGCGCGGTCCGGGCTGCGTCCGCGACCAGGGCGAGCAACGGTGGCGGCACGGCCGTCACCGGCTCCGACCCGTCGGGCCGCTCGGCGACCTGTTCCGCGGGGAGCAGGTCGATCTCGCCCACCCGGACCCCGGGGTCGGCGATACAGCGTCGCAGAACCTCGACGTACGAGCCGACGGCCTCGGCAATCGACCGGTCGTCGAACAGGGCCGTGCGGTACTCGAACCGCACGTTCAGCCCTTCGCTGTGGGGCGCCAGATCGATCAGCAGGTCGAACTTCGCGCCGGCCGGGTAGACCGGACGGGCGTGCGCCCGGGTCGACCCGAGCCGCAGGTGGATCTCCGGCACGTTCTGGTACGTCATCATGACCTGGAACAGCGGATGCGTCCCGGGGGTCCGGTCCAGCTCCAGCGACCGGATGATGAGGTCCAGCGGGGCCTCGCGGTGCAGCAGCGCCTCGAACGCGCGGGCCTGGGTACGGCCGATCACCTCGTCGAACGACGGGTCGCCGCTGAGATCCAGTCTGATCGGCAGCGTGTTGACGAAGAAGCCCACCGCCCGCTCGGTCGTCTCGTCGCGGTCGTCGGCGACCGGTACGCCGATCACCAGGTCCACCACGTTGCACCATCTGGCGAGGAAGACTCCGAGCACCGACATCGCCACCACGAACGGGGTGGTGCGACGCTCGGCGGCCAGCTTCCTGAGTGCCTGCGACGTCGACCGGTCCAGCTTGTGGGTACGGATGCCACCACGCCAGTCGAGCAGATCGGGGCGGCGGGCCCGGTCGACCGGAAGGTCGAGTTCGGCGGGTGCTCCCTGGAGCGTCTCCCGCCAGTGGCTGACCGCCTCCTGCTGCGTCTGCTCGGTGCGTTCCCGCCGTTGCAGGGCGGCCAGTTCGGCCAGCCCCGGAACCGGCGGCAGTTCCGTGCCGGCCGGCTCGGCACCGGCCAGCCCCGCGTAGAGAGTGGAGAGGTCCTCGGCCAGGTTGGCGACCGACCAGCCGTCCACCACGGCGTGATGCAGAACCAAGGCGAGCAGCGCCTCCTGCTCGGGCAGCGTCCAGAGCGCCGCCCGGAACACCTCACCCCGCTGCAGGCTCAACGGCCGGTCGAGGAATGCGGCCAGCTCGGCTTCGGCCTGCGCGGCCGTCTGCCCGGTCGACACCCGCAGGTTGCCGCCGGCCGGCTCGTCGACCAGCATGTGCACCTGGTCGCCGTCGTCCATGAACGCGCAGCGCAGCGCCTCGTGCCGGGCCACCAGCGCGTCCACCGCCGCTTCGAGGGCCGCCACGTCCAGCTCGCCGTACACCTGCCAGACCAGTGGCACGGTGTAGGCGGTGCCTCCCTCCTCGTGCCGGTCGACCAGCCACAGTCGACGCTGTTCAGGGCTGGCGGGCACCGTCCGGCTCATCGGGTCGCTCCCTCGGGTTGCGCCGTCGGCACCGGTTCGTCCGCGACGCTGCCGATGGGGGAGGGGACCGGCTCGGGGCTGCTGCCGGCGGGGGTGTACCGGCCGCGGGTGCGCTGTGCCCACCCGACGACGGGCCCGGTCGCGGCGGCGAACAGCAGGAAGATGACGACCAGGGCGAGCCAGCCCACGTCGGTCCAGACGCCCAGGAGGTAGGTCACCAGGACCGGACCACAGATCGACCGGGTCGTCGATCCGAGGGAGTGGATGGCCCCGTACTCGCCCTGGGCGTCCGGGTGGGCCAGCTCGAACCGGAGGGACCAGTCGGCGGCTGCGGCGCGCAGCTCACCGGCGGTCAGCAGCAGGACGCCGGCGGACAGGACGGCCCCGGCCAGCACGGCGGTGTCGGTCCAGGCGGTGACGCCGAAGATGGCGCAGGCGAGCGCGGCGGCCAGGCTGCCCTGGATGAGGGCCCGGCGCGCGTCGGGCACCGATTCGACGTTGCGTGCGGCGCGGACCTGGAAAAGGACGATGAGCAGGGTGTTGGTGATCATCAGGCCGGCGAAGATCGTGGCCGGCGCGTTGGTGTGGTGGGCGATCCAAAGCGGCAGACCGATCACCAGCACCGTGTCGTAGATCGAGACGAGGCCGGACAGGATGGACACCGCGAGGAACGGCGGATCGCGGAAGACGCCTCTGGGTCCGGTCCGGACGGTTTCCCGCCGGCCGGGCACCCGGGGATACTGGAGGCTGATCGCGCTGACCCCCAGGGTGAGCGCCGCGTAGGTGACCAGTAGCACGACGAACGCCGTCCGGGTGTTCACCGCGAGCGCGACGCCGGCCAGGGCGGTGCCCACCGAGAGGCCGATGTTCGCGATGCTCCGGCTCCGGGCGGCGGTGACCACCCGGCGCTTGTCGTCGACGAGCTGCGCCAGGAGTGCCTCCCGGCTGACGCTCGCGCCACGTTCGGCGATGCCGAGGATGCACATCAGGATCAGGAACGACGCGACGCCGTTGATCAGCGGCAGGCAGGCGAGCAGGAGTCCCTGCACCGCACCGGCTCCGATGGTCATCTCGCGTGGTCCGATCCGGTCGACCAGCCGACCGACCGGACTGGCCGCGAAGATCCAGACAGAGGCGGTGAGGGAGAAGCCGAGCCCCACCTGCACCACCGACACGTCGGCGAAGGTGGAAAAGTAGATCACGCTGACCGCGGTGTAGAGACCGAACCCGACGCACCCGACGAGGGTGTTGACGAGCAGGATCGCTTCTACCTTCGGCAGGTCGCGGACGCTGGCCCACCAGCGCGATGGCCAACCAGCAACGCCTCTGAAGCTTGCCACCTGACTGATCGTCCTTCCGCCTCGATGCTTCGCCGGACCGCGGTGCGCTGGCCGCACCGACCCGATGGTGCTGGCGCTTCAGCCGCGCCGACGGGCAGATCCGGCTCACCTACGGCCACCGGCCGGACCGGGCCACCGGGTGGGCGGGGCCGACGGGGGTGGGTGTTGGCGACCCGAATGGGCCTTGAGCAGGGGAAACCCGCCGGTCGACCCGGCCGGGTCACGATTACGGTCGGGGGTGTGGCATCCGATCGGACGATGCCGGTCGTTACTGGTCGACCGGTCCGCCGGGGGCGTGACTCAGAGGATGCCGCCTGACGACATGCCGATCGGGAGACGGTCGGTCATACCCGTGTGCGTCCACCAATTGTCACATCGCCACATCTCCCGTGGTCACTATCTGTAGCCACAATTAGCACATGCAACACAGTTGATGTCTGATGCGGCCCCGACGCTAGCAGGAGTCGGTCGGGTGATCAAGGGCACCCAGAGTGCCGTGCCGACCCCGGCGGCCGGTCGCCGGCACCGATCCGAACTGCACAGCCATCGCTACGCCGAGTGACCGCGGCCCGGAGCCGTCACGTCGCCACCATGGCTGCGACCACCTGTCCCCCGAGGGCTACGATGGCCGGCGCGACCAGCGGGACGGGTCCGCCGCCCGAAGGGCCGGCCAGCATCGGACGCCGCGTCGCTGCCAGGCGAATCTTGCGCCTGAGGTGCGCTGTCCATCGTTCGAGAGGACCAGGATGCAGGAAAGCGAGACGGACGAACGGCTCGGCCACGAGTCCCCGCGTCGACACCTTCCGGTCGAGTCGCAGCCGGTCGACCCCGGCAGTCCGCTCCTGGCCGACATGCTCGCTCTCTGGCGGGAACTGCTCAGCCAGCCCGAGCTGCCGGTGGACGCCGACTTCTTCGTCTCCGGCGGCCAGTCGCTGCTGGCGATCCAGCTTCTCCAACGGGTACGCCGGACGCTCGGCATCCCGGTTCCACTGGACACGCTCATCTCGGCGCCCACCCCGCGCCGGTTCGCCGAACGGCTGACCGTCCTGCGCGCCGAGTACCGCCGGGACGAGCCGGCGGACCGGCCGGCATCCAGGTCGACGACCGGTGGGCTGGACCGGGCGATCGCCGAGGCGATCGGGGAGGTCCGACACCTCGGCATCCAGCTCTACGTCTCGATCGCCGGCAAGCCGGTGCACGACCGGGTGGCCGGCCACCGCGAGGACGGCACGCCGTTGGGGCCCGACGACGCCCTGCCCTGGTTCAGCGGTGGCAAGCCGCTACTCGCGGCGGCCCTGTGTGAGTTGTGGCGTCGCGGGTCACTCGACCCGAACGAGCCGGTGGCGACCTACCTGCCGGCGTTCGGCACCGACGGCAAGGCCGCGATCACCCTCCGGCACCTGCTCACCCACTCCTCGGGGCGACTGCTCACCGACGACCCGCGCAGCGCCGACCCTTACTCCGTGGGCTACACGCGGGCGGTCCAGGGAGCTCTCGCGGCCCGGCTGCACCCGGACGACGTGCCCGGCCAGCAGCCGTCGTACCTCTCCTCGGCCATCGGCTGGCTGGTGCTGTCCGAGGTGGTCCGGCAGCTGGACGGCCGGGACTTCGACAGGTTCGTGACCGACGAGATCGCCGGTCCGCTCGGCACGACGTACCACTTTGGTTTCTCGACCGACGAGCTGCGGGCGCTCGGCGGCCAGGTGGGCACCTACCACCGGCACAGGGCGGCGGAGCTCAGCAGCCCGCAGGAGGTGGAGACCGCTGCCAACACCCGGCGGTTGCTGGCCAGCGGCCTGGTCCACACGACCCGGCATCCGGGTGAGGGGCTGTGGGCCAGCGCCCGCAGCATGGCCCGGTTCTACGAGCTGCTCTGCCACCATGCGGTCGGCGACGCGTGGAGTGCCGGGCATGATGGCCTGCTGGACGCACCGACCGTCCAGCAGATGATCCGACCGCAGCGACCGAGCTTCTTCGGGGAGGCCCCCCTCATCGACTTCGGGTTGGGCCTGACGCTGGAAAGCAGACGGCACGGGGAGGAGCACGCGTACTACGGGTCACACACCAGCCCCCGCACGTTCGGTCACCAGGGCCACGGGTCGTCGCCGATGGCATACGTCGACCCGGAACACGAGCTGGTGGTGGCCTTCAACGGCAACGGACTGCCCGGCTTCGTGGCGGGCAGATCCATCTGGCACCGGGTCAGTGACGCTATCTACCGGGAACTGGGGCTGGCGTCACCGACCGCCCGGTGATGAACTCCGCCAACAGCCGACCGGCTCTGGCGTCCGCGAGCAGGTCGGTGCGGGGAACGTCGAACCGGACCCGGCGGTCGCCGACCGCCGGGAAGACGTCCTCGGGGTGCGTGGCGGACATGACGGTCAGCACCGGGAGCCGCGGCGCGGTGGCCGGCGTCGGCAGCTCGGCGAGAGCGGCCACCACCAGGTACGACAGGTAGCGCTGGAACCGGACGGCGAGGTCGTCGACGAGTTCGTCGTCCAGGTCCAACTCCCGGCCGACCTGGCCGAGGGTCCGGACGTAGCTGTCACCGAGACGCCGGGCCAGGCCCACCAGGGCGGCCCCTCCCGGCACCGGGCCGGACACCTCATCGCCGCTGGCCGGCGGCTGGTCGAGCGCCGCCACCAGCGATTCGATCGAGCTGCGGTACGCCTCCAGGAGCAGTTCGTGGGTCGCCACCGCAGGATCGACCAGCACCAGGCTGACCGGGTGTCCGTGGGCGGTGAAGTCGTGCGCCAGACGGGTGGCCACGGTCGCGCCGGAGCAGTATCCGATCACCGCCGAGATCCGCGCACCGGTGGCGATGGCCGCGTCCCGCCAGGCGTCGACCTGCCGAACGGCGTCGACCGGGTCGTCGATGACGCGGTCCGGCGGCCGGGTGGCCAGCACGGTGCAGCCGGACGGCAGCCGGGCGGCCAGGTCCACGAACCCGGCCTCCGGCCTGGCCCCGCCGAAGTCGACGGTGAGTACGAGGTCCTGCCCGCCATCACCTTCCCGGAGCAGGCTCCACATCTCCGTGTCCAAGAGGTCTCCTCAGTTCAGGGTTGGGTACGACGGCCGTCCGAGCGGGATGGCCGCGTCCATGATCTTCTGGCGCGACAATGCCTATCTCGATCATGGCCGCTCACACCCACCAGCACCACCGAACAAGTCAGTCGATAGCTACCGGTCAAATCAGTGATCATGGTTGGTGCGACTCGTGATCACCAGATCGCCGGCGACCTCGCCGAGTTGACGGAGATCATCGGACTAGGCCCGTCCGCCTCCGCCGGCCGGGAGGTCAGCGCGGCGGCCCGCAAGGATGGGTGCGGGTCAGCGTCGGCCCGTCTCTGCCCGGATCGCCGACAGCATGACGTCACGGGCCGGCACGGGTGAGTCCTCGGTGATGCGGGTGAGCCCGGCGAGCCCGACCCCAAGCATGAGGATCCGCCAGGCGGCCGTTCGCGCATGCGCGGCGTCGGAGTCCCCGGCCAGGACCGAGGCGAGGACGTCGGTCAGCCGGGTGAGCGTCTCGACGTAGCTCCTCGCGACGAGGGGACGCTGCTGCGCGTGCGCGTTCGCCTCGGCCCACCGCGCAAGCGCGTGCCCGTCCCCGTCGGTGCTGACGAGGTCGGCGAAGAAGAGCACGAGCGCGTCGTACGCGTCGAGGCCGTCGACCTCGTGCTCGTACTCATCGATCTGCTGCGCGGCGTAGTGCCGCCAGGCCTCCCCGGCGAGCTCGTCGGTCGACGCGAAGTGATGGTGGATCTGGCCCTGCGATCCGCCAAGCTCGTCCGCCACGATTCTGGCCGTCACCGCGCTCAGGCCGTCGCGCTCGACCACGGCGGCCGCCGCCTCCACGATCGAGCGGCGCCGCTCGGCACGCGCCAGGTACGCCATCATCCCCTCCCTCGTACGCTTCGCGGAGTGCTCGACACCGAGCGTAGGAACGAGACGGTACGCGCCCGCAGCCCCTCCCTGCGCGCCTGAATGATCTCGTCGATCGGTGGGTCGAGCGGCCCGAGCAGGGGCGCGCTGTGCACCTTCGTAGCGCAGTCGAGGTCGGTGCATACGAGGATGCCGAGCGTGCTCAGCCGCTGGCGCTTGTCCGCAGAGGGGCGCGGCGCGGCGAAGAGGGCGACCTCGTTGAAGCGGCGCATGAAGTGGCACAGCGAGCACATGACCGCCCGCCCGCCGAGCTCAGCCCGGGTCGGATTCTGGCGGAGCATTGCGCCCGACGCCGTGCCGTCGATGTCGGTGACCAGGTAGGCGCGCAGTGGCGCTCGGGGATCTCGCCACCCGAGGTAGTCGAGCTTGTCCCACGCGACCTCGTCGAACCAGGCCGGCAGACGCACCTTGCTCCCGGCCGCGTCCAGGTTCGCGATCGCACCCCGCACCTCGTCCCGGCTCATGGCCCGCACGGCGTCACCTCCTGGTCTAACCTGTACGAGAATACAAATTGTAAGTCGATACAAGTTCCTCGTCCAACGATTTCCGGTGCGGCCCACCGTCGTCCGAAGACGGGGCCTACGTCGGAATCAACGGGTTTGGCGGTACGTCTACCGGGCCGCCGACCAGTACGGGCAGGTCATCGACGTACTCGTCTCGGCACGTCGGGACGCCGCTGCGGCCCGGCGGTTCTTCCACCGAGCCCGCACCACGCGGTGCAGCAGGGGGTCAGGGAATGAGTCCGTGGCGACGGGCCGTGGTGACGGCGGCGGTCCGGTGGGCGGCGCCGAGTTTGCGGTAGATGGCGCGGGTCTGGGTCTTGATGGTGTTGAGGCTGACGTGCCGGTGCGCCGCGATCTGCGGCAGGGTCATCGGTGCGGGTAGCAGCCGTAGCAGGGCGTGTTCCTGGGCGGTGAGCGTGGTGGGTTGGCGGGTGGCCTGCTGTGCCGGGCGGGGGTACCGGTCGAGTCGGTCGAGGAGTTCGAGCAGGGGGCTGTGCGGGTCGGGAAACTCGTCGATCAAGGCGCGGGCCTCGGTGATGCACGCGGTGGCACTCAGGTGATCGCCGGTGTTCAGGTACAGCTCGGCCAATTGGGTCAGACCGCAGAGGGTGGGCCAAGGGCTCATCCCGGGAGTGCGCCGCCGTGGTGCGAGGGTCATCTCGAGCAGGGTTTGTGCGCGGTCGTGCTCGCCCCGATGGATGGCGACGACGGCTTGGGCGATGTAGGCCATGTTGGCCTGCGGCGCCTGTTGCAGGCCGAAGTGCTCGGCCAGCTCTCCCGCGGCGGCGGCGGTGGCCGCAGCCTTCTCGTGCTGGCCCAGATGGTGTTGCGCGAGCGCGAGCACTCCGGCGGCGAGGGTACGCACCATGGGGGCGGCGGCTTGGCTGCCCGTCGCACAGCGGAGGGGTTCGAGGGCTGCGTGCGACTTGTCGCCGAGGTAGTGAGCGCAGCCGAGGGCGGTGCGGGCCATGGCGTACCAAGGGCTGGTGGGGTCGGTTTCCTGCTCGACGGCGGTGTGCGCGGCTTCGGTCATCGGTTTGAGTCCGTCGAAACCGAAGATGGCCCGGAGCAGGGCGGCGGCGGAGGTGTGGGGGGCGGGATTGATGGTCGCCGGTTACGCCCACGCCACCTGCCTTCACTGCCGCCGCGTACGACCCATGACAGCGTACCCCCCGGGTATCCATTCCCGCCGCGCGAAGGCGAACCGCCCCCGGTCGCGTGATGGCGTCCGGGGGCGGTCGGTGGGTTGGCTCAAATGATGACTTTGTACATGTTCCAGCCGGTGCCGGCCTGGACGCGGGCGGCGAAGGAACCATTGCCGAGGCCGGCGTAGTGCCAGAGCACCCCGTTGGCGTCCCGGGCGACCACGTCGTTGCGGCCGTCCTCGTTGAGGTCGCCGATCGGGATCACCGCGTTGTAGGTGCTCCAGCCGGAGCCGAGCATGACCCGTCCGCTCCAGCCCGTCCTGCCGTTGCTGAAGTACCGGTACATGGTTCCGGTGCTGTCGATGCCGAGCAGGTCGCCGTGGCCGTCACCGTTGAGGTCGCCGGCGCCGATGGCCCGGGTGTAGATGTTCCAGCCGGAGCCCACCTGGACGCGGGGGTTGATGCCGCCCTTGCCGGTGGTCGTGTAGAGCCACAGCTTGCCGTCGGCGTCGACGCCGAGGATGTCGTCGTGCCCGTCGCTGTTCAGGTCGCCCGGCGCGAGGATGGACTTGTACATCATCCACCCGGCACCGAGACTCTTGGTGGCCCGGCCGCCGAAGTGCAACTGGCCGATGCCGAGGTGCGCCTTCAGGGTGCCGTTGCCGTCGCGGACCAGCAGGTCGGGCAGCGCGTCGCCGTCGAAGTCGCCGAACGGCACCAGTGCCGAGGTACGTGCCGATCCGCAGTCCAGACACCAGTCGTCGGTGTACCCGTTGTCGTAGAGCCGGCCGGGGACGGTGCCGTCCTGGCGTGTGCCGTACCAGTGGCCCCTGCCGTCGGCCTTGACGCCGAGCAGCCCGGGGCCGCCGTAGCAGTCGTAACCCCGGAACGGGAAGGTGCCGCAGCCGACAAAGAACGCGCCGGAGCCGAGCGTCGCCGGGGCGGTGCCGTCGGCGGTGCCGGTGAGGGTCCACAGGTAAGGCCCGTTCAGCGCCGGCTTGCCCGGGGCGAGGTTGCCGTCCCAGGAGGTCGTGATGTGCTCCCGGGTGAGGCCGCCGGCCCGCCGGTTGACCACTTCACCGTTCCACTTGCGGGTGACGGTCAGCTCCCAGCCGGTGAGGGGCCGGGTCAGTCCGAAGGACCCGTACCACGGGACTCCCCCCGACCGGGGGTTCACGACGTTGTTCGTCTCCAGGGTGCCCACCTGCGGTGGGTTGGCCGGCACGCCGGTGTCGAGGACGTGCACGGCATTGCCCGCGTCGACGTAGGCGACCCCGGAGCCGTGCCGGTCGACCGCCCAGGAGACCCGACGGCCGTCGGCCGGGACGCCTGCCGGCAGGCCGGCGAGCTTCACCGGCGCCCGCACCGTGCCGTCGTGGAAGTCGGTGAGCTGGAGCGCCTCGTTCTCATGTCGGACCAGGAAGCCGTCGCCCACCATCACGGGCCCGGCCGGCACGCTGAGGTTCCGGTCGTCCTGGAGGTCGTAGACCCCGGCCGGCCCGGCGGCCCCGCACGACCAGTAGAGCCAACGGGTGCTGGTCTGCAACTCGGTCGGCACACATCCGGCGCCGGTGGAGATCGTCCTGGCGGTGTCGGTCCGCATGTCGGTCGCCTTGATCTGGCCAGCCGTGTCGGTGGCCCGCCACAGGGTGTCGAACCAGAGGGCGGCACCGGTGATCGCCCCGAGCCGGGTCTTCTGTGCGTGGGCGCGGTCGACGAGGTACTGGTCGTTCGCCGCGCCGTCGTTCACCAGGATGTAGCGGTTGCCGACGTCGACGACCCGGCCGTTGTGGGTGGACAGCTCCTCGGGGCTGTCGCTGGAGGGAAACTCCCGGAAGTTGTGCAGGGTGTCCGGCCGGCCGTCGGTGCCCGGAGTTAGGTAGAAGACACCCTCCGGGCTGTCCTCCGCCAGGTGCACGCACGCGGTGTTCGGCGCGCAGGCCACGGGGGTGTACCGGAAGGCGACTCCGCCGGCCCTGACCGAGCCGTCGTCGACGATCGGGTAGTTGTGGATCGCGTACTGCATCGCCCCGGTGCCACCGACGATTTCGCTCTGCACGTGCCGGACCAGCCCCTGGTGGTAGAGCAGGCCGGCGTTCTTTCCCGGGTCCCGAACCGGGAGCAGGGGCGTGGTGGTGGGCGTCTGTCCCGGCTGTGCGGTGATCCGCCGCACCGCCCAGTCCCGGGCGCCCGTGCCGCCGACCACCAGGGCGGTGCCGTCCGGGGCCTGGACCAGCGCGGTGTTCTCCGAGTCGATCCGCGGCAGCACGTTCGTCCGGGCGCCGCCGTCGGCGGGCACGGCGATCGCCGGGTAGCGGTTGGCGCCCCACCCGCTGGCGCGTTCCGAGGTGACCAGGCCCTCGCCGACGATCACCGACCGCTCGACGGTGTCGTAGGGGACGGAGATCTTCCGGGGCTGGGTGTTCGTGCCGTCGGTCAGGCCGCTTCGCGAGTGCAGCCAGTAGGTGCCGCCGTTGGTCGAGTAGGACGCCCATCCGAGCGTGTCGCCGGTGAGTCGCCAGACGATGCTGCCGAGATTGCTGGCCGGGGCCCCGGGGATCGGGACGATCCGGGCGCTGGCGAAGTCGAGTAGGCCGGAAGAGGACTCGTACCCGATGACGGCGGATGTCAGGTCACCGGCGACGGCGAGGCTCACGCTGCCGGGGCGAGCGCCGTCGGGCACGGCGACCGGAGTGCTGCTGGCGATGGTGCCGTCGGCGGCGAAGGTGAGCAACTCGGGCCCGACCGGCCCGCCGCCCGCCCACTTGCTCGCGATAGCGGTGTGGCCGTAGAGGCCGAGCACGGTATAGCCGTTCATGCCGCCGGGTACGGCCCACTGCTGCCAGCTCTGGTCCGACAGGTCGAGCACGCTCACCCTGCCGGGCGCCGGCTTCGCCGGCACCTGGGACCGGGTGGAGACGAAGTCGCCACCGGCCGGCTTCAGCGCCGACGGGGCGAGGCCCGCCAGGTCGTTGACCACTACCGTCTCGCCCGTGTCGTAGCGGGTCCAGAGGTATTGGGTGGAGATGTTGTGGCGGTGCAGGAAGCCGGTGACCCCGGCGAAGATGACCGCCTCGTGCGCCGGGACGGTCGCCTCGCCCTCCGGGAACACGGCGATCTCACGTGGTGCGGTGCCGGTTTCGGCGGTGGCCGGGGCGGCCGGGGCGACCAGCAGGCCCAGGATGAGCGCCGTCACCAGGGCGCCGGCGGGAAGACTGCGGCCCACAGCGGACCTCCTGAGGGTGGGTGCGGCGCGGAAAGCGCCCAGATGCGGGCAGCCTAGCTCGATGATCTTCGACGGATTCGCCGCCGAACGGTTGATTCCGTTACACGGGCGGGTGGACGCCAGCAGGTGCAGCACCCGCGCGATGAGGTGCGGTCCTTCGGCCCTTTCTGGTACTCGCCAAGGAATCCCGAGTCATCCGATCCGCGCCGTCCTCATCCGCCCTACCGAACGAGCCTGACAGCGCAGCGAGCGATTGCCGGGTCAGGTTTCCGACTCATCGATGGCCGGCACGGAATCGGCGGTCGCCGTCAGCGGACACGGCGGATCGACGGCTACCCGTCGAATGAGATCGACCCGGACCGTGCCCACCCTGCCGGAACGCGGCACACCCCGGCCCGGTCGACCTAGCACCGACGATTCCCCCGTGCCGGGAGCAATCGACGGGGCTGATTCGACATCTCCGAAAATCAGGCACCCGTCAGTTCCTGGACAGCGCGCGGGGCTTCCTGCGCGGTGCCACCGGTCGCTAGGGTTCGGGGGCCGTAAGCGCCTGCCCGCCGGTCGCGCCGCGCGGTATTCCCACGTCATCCCGCATCCCAGAACCCGAACGGAGTGGTATGGGGTCGGCACTGCTTGTCCCGATTCACCTCGATGCGCTGCATCTCACCGGAGATCTCGCGGTCACCGAGGGCGTGGCAGATTTCTCAAAACTGCCCTATTTCGACGGAACCCGCGACATCAATCCCGAGGTCGCCTATTTGAGCGAATCGATTGTCGCGACGCCGTTCCACGATCAGAATCTCATTCTGAAGGCCGGCGTGCATCTGCACTGGGCACTGCCGGACGCCTTGACGAGGGGGGAACACACGGCGGACGGCACCGCCTTCCCTGCCGTGCCGACCCGCTGGCTGGTGACCCGCAGCAGGCTTGCCGCCAGCGGAGACAGCGTGGTCGAGCGGCGCTGGGTGGTGGAGAGCGACTACCTGCACCCAGCCGGTGAGGGAGCACTGTCGGGCGCCATAGCCTTCCCGGTGCCTGCCCATCTGGACGATTCCGAAATCCACCCCTTCCGGTTCCTGGGGCGGTCCATGCCGCTGGCCCAGTGGCTCGATCCGGGCCGCGACGCTGGGCGGGTGCCGGAATATCTCGACGAGCTGACCGCAGCCGGATACGGCCACCCGGCCTTTGCCGCCATCTATCCGAACTGCCGCAGCGTGTTCGGTTTCCATGATCCCGAGCCGGGACCGCTCGGCCCGGATCTGCAGTATGACGTGATCGGCTGGTACCGGGCGTCCGGTAACGACTGTATGGGGCGACTGGTCCGCCAACTCAGCACCGAACTCGAACCGGCCTCGCCGGCTGTGGTCGCGCCCGGTCCGCTGCTTCAGAGATTGGCCGAGGAATACGGCTGGACCCCCCGGGTCACCGTCACCAAGGACCAATTGCGTGCAATATCCACGGATCCCGATCAACTCTGGCGGGAGCTGTTGGCCCGGGACTGGCTGGCACCGGTGGACGACCGGACGGCGCTGGCCACGATCACCAGCTGGCGCGCGGGACGGTTGCTGAGCACGCCGTTCCAGGGCGCGGCGGAGCGGGTCGGGCAACTGCTGGACGACGCCGCCGCCACCGCCCTCGGCAACATCCCGCCCGAGCGGGTCGCCTGTCACGCCCGGCTGCGGTTCGCCCCGACCAACACCACCGAGGCTCCCGGCCTGACCCTCGCGGTCGGCAACAGCGGTGCCGAGGCGCTCGCCGCGTACCTGGCGGACGCGGACGCGACCGGGCCGGACCAGGCCGCCGCCGTCGAGCGGCAACTCGCCGCCCTGCTGGAGCTGACCGGGGCGCAGCAGCGGGTGCTGGACACCAACGCGAAGCTCGCCGAGGCGTACCACGAGCGGACCTTCCGGCCGGTCGACGGCGAGTCCCGCTGGACGGTCAGCTCGCAGCTCGCGACCGGCACCGCCGACGCCACGGCCGAGCAGGACCTCGCCGACCTGCCGCCTGACGTCTCCACCGCGCTCGCCGAGCTGAACCACCTCCAGGACGCGTACGACCGGACCCGGCAGCGGATCGAGTCGACCCGCCGCCAGATTTTCTCCGACTGGTACAAGTACCTGCTGTGCAGCTACCCGCCGCACGACGAGGTGGACGACTATCCGGACGCCGACACGGTCCGGGTGCTGATCGAGTCGGACCTCGCGACCCTGGACGAGCAGGTGGTCGCCGCCGCCCGGCTCGACCAGCAGCGGCACCAGGCCGCCGAACAGATCCGCCGGAGCCTGGCCGAGCGGGCCACCGACACGGACCGGGCCGGCTACACGCTGCGCAAGGTGGCCGGCCCGCGCTACTACCAGCCCACCGAACCGGTGCTGCTGCTGGCCGGTGACGTGGTACGCCCCTCCACCCGCTACGGCCAGGACCACCGGCTGCGGCCGGACGACATGCTCGACACCCGCCTGCTGCCCGAGGTGGACTTCGCCAGACCGGAGGCGCTCTGGCAGGCCGTCGACGCGGTGTGGCGGGAACTCGCCGGTGCGGTGGCCGCCGGGCGCGAGACGGTCGGCTTCACGCTCTGGCGGCGGCAACCCTGGCACCCGGTGCTGCTGGACTGGGAGGTGGAGTTCTTCCCCCGGGCCGAGCAGGCCAACCGCGACGGCGCCTACGACCCGGACTACATCAACACCAACTACCACCTGGACGGCAACTCGGTCGAGCTGGCCCTGCGCGACGACCGGCAGCACCTCGCGGTCGGCGCCCGGTTCTACAGCGGCAGCAGCATCCTCACCTCGTTCGCCGCCGAGCAGATGCGTACGGTCATCGGCCGGTACCTGGTCGACCTGGTGCTGCACCGCGATCACGAGCAGTTCTTCGCGGCGGTGCAGATCGCCGAGGAGGACCGGACCGCCGACTTCCTGCTCCAGGACATCGACCAGGTGGTCACCTGGTACGCCCAGCGGTACCGCCCGGCCGGGCCGGACGACCCGGTCGCCAACGTGGTGGCCGCGTACCGGCGGCTCGGCCCCGACTTCGCCGCGCTGTCGCAGGCGCTGAGCGGGTTCAACGAGGCGCTGCTGGCCCACCGGCAGACCATGCAGCTACCGGTCGCCGACCCGCTGGCCTTCGCCGACGACGCGGACTTCACCCGGCGGGTACGGGCGGCGGTGCAGCGCGGCAACCACAGCGCGCCGATGCCGATGGACGACTTCAACCCGATCCGGGCCGGCGCGCTACAGATCCGCCGGCTGCGCCTGGTGGACAGCTTCGGGCAGGTACGTGACCTCTCCTGGGACCGGCTGGTCCGGCCGGAGCCGCTGGCCGAGCCGGACAACACCACCTGGATCGGACTGCCGCCCCGGCTGGTCCAGCCGGCCCGGCTGAACCTGCGCTGGCTGGCCGCCGACGCCGACCACGTCGAGGCCGGCGCGCACGCGGTCAGCACCCCGATCTGCGGCTGGATCCTGCCCAACCATCTCGACGACAGCCTGATGTTCTACGACCGGAGCGGCGTGGCCCTGGGGCAGGTGGACCAGTCCGCGAGCTGGGAGCCGGCGCCGGGCGCGACCGCCCCGGTGAGCCCCGCCCAGGTCCACGACCCGGCCTTCGCCGGAATGAACCCGCACCTGCGCCGGGTCGCCGCCCAGCTCACCCGAAAGCCGGGCGCTCCGGACACCGGGCAGGCGGCCTTCATGGCGAAGTTCCTGGACGTGATCGAGTCGGCGCTGGACACCGTCGCGCCGGAGAACGCCGCCCAGCAGCAGGGCCTCGGGCTGCTGTTCGGTCGCCCGGTCGCGGTGGTCCGGGCGAGGGTGAACCTGGAGCTGTGCGGGCTGCCGGCGGTCAGCCAGAGCTGGCCCTCCTTCGACCAGGACCTGCGCCGGGGCACCCGGGACTCGCAGGGTTTCACCCGGGTCCGGTTCCCGGTCCGGATCGGCGCCCGGGACCAGTTCGACGACGGCCTGCTGGGCTTCTGGAAGGAGACCGGGGGCGGGTACGCCGACAACACGTTCTACGCCGCGCTGGACGAGCCGTCCGACCATGCCCGGATCGTGTCGTACGACAGCCCGGCCGCCCTGGTCGGGCAGGCGGTCGACGACCCGCCCGAGGAGCTGACCCTGCTGGTCGATCCCCGGGGCAAGGTGCACGCGAGCAGCGGCGTGCTGCCCACCAAGGTGATCGACATCCCGCCGGACCAGTTCACCGCCGCGCTGGCCGCGATCGAGGTCACCTTCCTGACCGCGCCGCTGCTCACCCCGCGTGACCAGGTCCGGATCTCGCTCGGCGAGGAGCCGGGGTACCGCTGGTCCTGGCTGGCGACCGAGCCGGCGCCGAACGGGCCGGTGTGGGTCGAGACCGAGGCTGACGCCACCATCACCCGGACCGCCTTCCTGGCCCACTTCCCCACCGCGGCGGCGGTGTGGACCGAACTGCTCGACCCGCGGACCCGGTGGCTGGTGCCGGCCGACGCGGGTGGTGCGACCGTGCTGGCGCCGGCGCAGCGTAGGAGCGCCACCCTGCCCGGTGACCTCGCCGGCCTGGAGCAGTGGGCCGACGCGGTGCTCGGCATCGACCCGGCGACCGGTGCGGCGCCGGCCGCCCCGGTCACCCCGGCCCGGCTCGGCGCGGCGCTGCCGGCGGCGGCGGACGTCTGGGCGCACCTGGTCCGGCCGGAGACCGGTTGGCTGACGCCGCTGGACGGCGAGCCGATCCGGGCCAGGATCGTGCCGGCCGACCAGCGACCGGGCGCGGTGGTGGACGCCCCGGCCGAGAACCGGGCCGCGCCGCCGGAACTGGACGGACCGTTCGCCGGGCTCGCCGCCCGGATCGGGCTGATCTTCGACCTGTACCAGTCGGGCATCGCCGCGATGCGCGCCGACGCCCTGTTCACCGGCCCCCAGGAAATCCGGGAAGGCTGGCTCACCCTCCGCCCGGCGCGGGCGGGCAGCGACGATGCGAGGACACGATGACCGCTCTGGACCGCGGGCTGGCCCTGCACCTGACCCTCACCCAGGACGACAGGCGCACGGTCGTCGACAGCTCCGGCAACGGCAACAACGGTACGGCCCGGGGCAGTTCGCAGCCGGTGGCCGATCCGACCCTGGGCCGGTGCTACCAGTTCAACGGGACCACCGACTACGTGGAGATCCCGCCGTTGGGCCGCACCGACTCGGTGACCGTCCAGCTGTGGGTCCGCGCCGACGTGCTGGACCGGACCCGCACGGTGCTCGCCTGCGCCGACTGGCCGACCGGCAACCTCCTGATCGAGTTCGTCGGCACCAGGTTGAAGGTGAACCTGACCGGCGGCGAGCCGGGGGACCAGATCTTCGGGTACGCGTTCACGGCGAACCGCTGGTATCACCTGGCGGTCAGCTACAGCCGCCGGGACCAGCGGATCTCCCTGTACGTCGACGGCAAGCTCACCGAGACCCGGCAGTACGCGAAGACGGCCGAGGTCAACCTGACCGGTGCGTGGATCGGCGGCCGGAAGACCGGCACCTACTTCCAGGGCCGGATCGGTTCGCTGCGGATCCACCGGCGGGCGCTGACCGAGGACCAGATCCGCCAGACCATGCAGGTCGACCTGGCGAAACTCGTACTGCACCTGCCGTTGGACGAGCTGCGCGACAACGCGGCGGTGGACGCCGCAGGCTCCACCCTCGCCGCCCGCGCGACCGGCACCCCCTCGACCGTGCTCGACGAGGTCTTCGGACGTTCCCTGCGGTTCGACGGGACGAACGAGATGCTGACCATGCCCGAGGCCGAGGCGTTGCGGCTCGGTGCGTACACCGTGTCGATCTGGCTCAAGCCGGACGGCCCGGCGGCCACCCCCTGGCAGGGCATCGTCGGCAAGCCCGGCCGCAACTTCAACATCTGGCTGAACCACGCCGGTCACATCCACCACCGGTTCAATGCCGGCGGCAACTGGAACACCGGCGCCCCGGACACCCCGCCGGGCAGCATCGCCTGGAACGCGTGGAACCACGTCGCGATCACCAACGACGGTACGACCGCGACCACGTACATCAACGGCGTGCTCGCCGCGACCGGTCCGACCGGTGGCGCCCCGGTGGTCAGCATCTCCCCGCTGCTGCTCGCCGGCGACCTCGACGGTGCGGCGTCCGGCTACCGGTTCAAGGGCAGCCTGGCCCACCTGCGGATCTTCCGGGCGGCGTTGCCCGCCGAGGCGATCCAGCGCGGCATGGCGGCGGACCAGTCCGCCGTCACCTCGGTCCGGCGCAGCCACCCGCTCGTCTTCGACCTGCTCGACGGCGACGACGAGACGGTACTGCCGATCGACAGCGACCCGACCGGCCACCAACTCTTCCTGGAGATCACCAACAGCGCCGACCAGCCGGTCCTGCTGGATCCGATCACCACCGCGCCGACCGCGACCAACCACCACCTGGCGCTGCGGTTCCGGGCCGGCACGCTGGCCGCGCCCTGCCTCGATCCGGCCAAGCCGCAACAACTGGTCCGGGTCGCCGCCGACGGGTGGCAGATCAGCAAGCCGGTGTCCGAGAACCAGACCGTCGTCTTCTACCTGGCCAGCACCAAGGGCCGCACCCTGGAGCAGGGCCGGGCCTGGCACCTCACCCTCGAACACGCGATCGCGGACGTGGCCGGCGGCACCCGCGCCACCCGGGTCGAGTTGCACTACCGGCAGTTGCGGTACGCCGGCCAGACCACCGCGTTGGAGGGCCACCGCCGGCGCACCCTGAAGATCGTCAACCGGCTCGGCAAGCCGGAGATCCCGCTGCACGCCGGCTTCACCGGCGGCAACTCCGTGCTCAACGACAGCCGCTCCGAGTCGATGCTGGTGCTGCACGTGGCCAACCTCGCCTCCGACGGGCCGATCCCGCTCGCCCCGCGCGACACCAGCCAGAGCCCGACCCGGTTGCGCATCGCCTTCGACCACGAGCCGACCACCCGGGCCACCCTGGACCGGCCGTGGGCGCTGGGCACCGGGAACGACCTGAAGGACGTCGACATCCCGGCGAACGCCGCGATACGCACGGGCTGGCAGGTGGAACGGACCTCGGTCGAGGGCGAGGCGACCGAGCTGGTCCTGACCCCGATCAGCAAGACCAGCCTGGACCTGCGGGAGATCGTGGAGATCCCGCTGGCCCGGATCCGCTCCTCCCTGCCCTCCGGGCCGGCCAACCTCTACCTGCGCTACGAGAACGTTCCCGGCTACCAGGACGGCCAGTTCATCTGCCCGGTGGTCAAGGGCCCGCTGGTGGCCAACGGCTCGTACGTCGGCGTGGGCACCAGCAGCCCGGCCGCCCCGCTGCACGTGCAGGAGACGACCGGCACCGGGCACGGCCCGAACAGCGGCTCGTTGCTGATCGACCACGACAACGGCGGCGGCGCCAGCAGCATCGTGTTCCGCAGCCGGGTCAACCGGGGCAGCGACTACGGCTTCATCCAGTACCAGGACGCTGCGGCGGCCGGCGGTGCCGGCGAGAGCGCCCGGCTGATCGTCGGGACCAGCAACGACCCGGACGACCACGTGATCCTGCAACCGGCCGGCAACGTCGGGGTCGGCGCCCCGAACCCGAAGGCCAAGCTGCACGTGGACGGCGGCTACTACGGGCACGGCGACGTCCGGCTCTACTCCTACGACGGCGACGGCCGCGACGGTACGGCGTTCGTGCAGGCCCGGGACGACTCGGGCCGGACGTCGCTGGGCATGCGCCTGCGCACCCAGACCCAGGGGAGGATCGTCGACGCGATCCACGTGAACCCGGACGGCAACATGGCGCTCGGGCACGCCGACCCGCGTTCCCGGCTGACCGTGCACGGCTCGACGAACATCAGCGCGGACGGCGCACCGGTCGGCCTGATGACGATGCTGTTCAACGGCCGGATGAACGACGGCGAGAGCCGCAGCCACCAGCTCTACAACCTGACCAACCACTGCACGTCGTGGCTGGAGCTGACCGTGCTGATACACGACACCAACTCGAACACCCACCGGCTGCTGACCCGGGTCGAGTACGTCGTCTACCGGGAGTGGACCGAGGCCCCGAAGGTCGAGGTGCTGGCCCAGCCGTACCGCAAGACCGGCGCGCGGAGCATCTACAACGCCGGCGTCGCCGTCGTCGGCAACGACATCCAGGCCCAGGTCAGCCAGAGCGGCTTCGCCACCAACAGCGTCTACAAGGTGCTCGCCCGCTACCTGATCGGCAAGTCGTGAGCCGCGTGGGACACCGGAGGGAGTGGCACCGATGACCTGGAGCCTGGAGATCCACCACATCGATCTGATCGGATCGGGCGACTCGACCCTGATCGTCGCCCGCGACGACGGCGTCGGCGGCGGGCACGCCGCGCAGATCCGGACCGTGCTGATCGACGGCGGCCGGCTCGGCCACGCCGCGCGGATAGACGCCTACCTGACCGCCGCCGTGCCCGAGTTCGCGGCCGGCACCGATGATCTCGACGTGATGGTGGTGACCCACTACGACGCGGACCACATGGGCGGTGTCAGGGGGCTGCTGGCGCGGCGCAACACGCAGCTCTACGACAACGTGCTCATCTTCGACCAGGGCGAGCCGGCCAACGCCGACGAGGATCCCTACCTGCTCTACGTCAACGCGATCGCGAGGCAGGCGGGCCGTACCCGGGTGACCCGCAACGTGGCCAGCGACACCACACCGGTGCACAAACAGCGTGCGGCACAGTGGTTGTTCGCCGGGCCGGTGCCCGGCGTGCGGACCCCACCGGTCATGTTCGGCGGGGGCGTGCCGGTCCCGTTGGGGGGGAACGCGGCGATCGCACCGCCACCGGCCCTGGTCGCGCCGGGCGGAGCCGTGATCGCCCCGTTCACCCTCGCGAACTGGTGGCACCCGTACTGGCTGGTCGGCCGGGAGATCCTCTGGACCGACGCGGCCGGCGAGCCGCTCAACTCGCCCACGCCGGGCGCGCCGCCACCGACCATCACCTGCCTCGCGGCGAACCGGTTCGTCCGCAACGGCGCCGCGACCGCCACCTACCGCAGCGGCGGCATGCTCACCCCGCCCGAGCAGGCCAAGAACGAGAAGAGCCTCGCCTTCGAGGTGCGGTTCGGCAACTTCCGGTACTACATCGGCGGGGACATCGAGTCGATGCAGGAGCAGAACGTCTCGGCGTACCTCAACCCGGCGGACTCGGTCGCCCAGCGGGTGCACATCGTCAAGGCCAGCCATCACGGGGCCAACACCGCGACCAGCCGCGCCTTCGTGGACCGGATGCGACCGGAGGTCGTGATGATCTCCTGCGGCACCAGGAACCAGTTCTCCCACCCGGCCGACCGGACCGTCGGCATCCTGGAGGGGTACGCCGGGGCCACCCCGGCGCCGCCGGCACCTGCGCCGCCCGGGCGGGCGGTGCCGAGCTACCTGACCGGCTACCAGGTCCCGGGCACGCTCCTGGTGCCGCCGCAGTCACGCGGCGGGCCGACCTCGCACACCGCAGGCAGACCGGTCCCGCCAGTCCGGGGCAACCTCCGGGTCGACGTCTCCCAGGTGCAGGCCGACCGGGACGCCCGAGGGCTGTGGGCCGTCACGCTGGCGGAAACGATCCTCGCCACGGCGAACGCGACCGGGCTCGCCGTGCCTGCGCCGCTGGTGGCCAACGCGATGCACCGGCTGGTCGCGACCGGCCCGCGCGCCGCCCTGGTCACCACCGTCATCACCGGCGTGCTCGGTGGGCTCGGCGCCGCAGGGGCCGCCGCCCCGGCCGTGGCCGCCGGTACCGCCGTCGCCACGCTGGCCGGCGGCATGGCCGCGGTTATTCCGGCGGTCTACGCCGCGGCCACCGGTGCCGGCGCCGCCGCGGCCCCCGCCGCGGTCGCCGCCGCGGCCGGCGGGCTCGCCTGCGACCTGGCGCTGGCCGCCGCGGCGATGGCGCCGGCCCTGGCCCAGACCGCCACCCAGGCGGCGGCGACCCTGGCCGGTGTCGGGGGCGGACCCGCCGCCGCTGCCGGTGCCGCCGCCAACGCGGCGGTGGTCGCGGCGGTGCCGGGCGGCGGCCGGTTCACGGTCACCTTCTACGACCGCAACGGCCCGGCCGGGCCGGGCATACGAGTCATCACTCACCACTGAGGGGCCACGGATGGACATCACCAGCCTTTCGCTGGCCGAGCTGAAGACCCGACTGGAATCCCAGGTCGACCAGGGCAAGCTGGCCCTCGCGCCGGACCTGCTGGGCGATCCGACGCTGGCCGGCTTCCTGGCCGGCCTGCCCGGTGGGCGGGCCGTGCTCGCCGGGCCACGGTTCGACCTGGCGGGCACGGCCTGGCCGCAGCGCCTGACCGTCACCGGCCAGGTCGGAACCGCCTGGCCGGTGAGCGCCTTCGCCGCCGACGCCTTCCAGGCCGGCGCGTTCGTGCTGACCGTCACCCGGGCCGCCGAGGGCCGCCCGGCGCAGGTCGGCGTCACCGTCGACGCCACCCTGCGGGTCGGCGCGCTGGCGCTGCCGGTCACCGGCTCGCTCACCCCGGACGGCGCGCTCGCCAGCACGCTCCGACCCGGCGACCACCCGCCGCAGGATCTCGCCGACCTGCTCACCCTGGTCAGCGGGTCGGCCGGCACCACCGGCCTGCCAGCGGGCACCCCGTTCGCCACCGGCCTCACGATCAACGACCTCGCACTGCGCACCCGGCTCGGCGAGGCCCCGCTGACCTCGCTCGTGCTGACCCTGGACAGCACGGTCGACTGGCCGGTGGTCGCCGACCGGTTCGTGTTGCGGTCCATCGGCGTGACCCTGGTCGCCACCCACGCCGCCGTCCCGAACAGCTTCTCCCAGGTCGGGTTCGGCGCATCGCTGCACGCCACCCTGCTCATCGGTCGCGAGTTCACGGTCAGCCTGGGCTTCGGCTCCGGCGGCCCGTGGGAACTCGACATCGTCCCGGCCGACGGCGTCCTGCCGAGCCTGGCCGACCTCGCCGGGCTGATCGGCGGGCAGAGCCTGCAGGACTCGGTGCGCACCGGCCTGGCCGCCGTCGGTCTCGGCGAGATCGGCATCGACGGGGTCCAGATCGGCTTCGACCCGCACGCCGGGGCCCTGCGGCACATCGCGGTCGCCGGTCACCTCGTGCTGGCCGGGGTCCGGTTCGACCTGACCGCCCAGCTACCCGGATTCCAGTTCGGCGGGCACCTCGGCGACGGCGAGACGATCGGGCTCAAGCGGCTGTTCGAGCACTTCTTCGGCACCGCCGAAGGATTCCCGGACGTGGTGGTCACCGAACTCGGCCTCACCGCGTACCCGCAGGAGGGCTCGTACGAGCTGGAGCTGACCGTGGAGGACGACGAGTTCGTCCTCGGGCCGGTCGCCTTCGGGCAGCTCAGCGCCACCATCGCCAAGGACGCCAGCGGGTACACCGGGTCGATCAGGGCCGGCCTCACGCTCGGCGGCGCGCAACTGCTGATCGAGGCGAGCCGGCCGGACAGCGGTGGCGTCTGGGTCTTCACCGGCACCACCGGGCCGGGGCAGCAGCTTCGGGTGTCGGACCTGCACGCCGATCTGGGCACCAGATTCGACGCCTTCACCCTGCCCGCCGCCGTGCGGGACCTGCTGATCGACGAGCTGCTGATCCGCTTCGACACCCGGGGCAACTTCACCTTCACCTGTCACACCCGGTTCCCGGTCAGCGACACCGGCAACCTCGACCTGACCCTGGTCATCGACGTGGCCACCCGGGACAGCGGTCCGTCGGAGATCCGGTCCCGGGCCACGGCGGTGATCGGGGATCTGCACTTCGAGGTCGACTTCGCCCGCACCCAGGGCGCGCTGTCCCTGCTGGCCGCGTACACCGCACAGCCGAGACGGACCGCCCAGAAGATCACCACCCTGCTCGCGCCGGTACTCGACGCCTGTCCGGCCCTCGCCCCGCTGATACCGGACAGCCTGGAGATCGAGCTGAAGGACGCGTTCGTCTTTCTGGACCAGGCCCGCCCGGCGACCGAGGGCAGCCCCGCCCGGCCGGGCAGGGTGCTGTTCGGCCTGGACCTCGGCGCGTCGCTCGACCTCGCGCAACTGCCGCTGGTCGGCCGCGAACTGCCCGACGGCCAACGGGCCGGAGTGGACGACCTTCAGATCATCGTCGCCGCCACGGCGTTCACCGCCGCCGACGTGGCCGCGGTCAACGCCCTGCTGCCGGCCGGGATCACCCGGCTGCCTGGCACCGCCGCCGACGGGTCGGCCCTGCCCGCCGGGATCACCGTCGGCGCGAAGCTCAACCTCGGCGGCGACCCGTACCCCCTCGCCCTGCCGGTGTCACCGGCGCCGGGCGGCAACCCGCCGGCCGCCCCGCCCGCACCGGTCGGCGGCCAGCCCGTGGTCACCGCAGGCAACACGCAGTGGCTCACCCTCCAGCGCACCTTCGGGCCGCTGCACCTCAACCGGGTGGGTTTCCAGTACGAACGCCAGAAGCTCTGGTTCCTGCTCGACGCGAGCATCTCCCTGGGCGGCCTGACCTTCGCCCTGGACGGGCTGGCGGTCGGCTCGCCGCTGAACGACTTCGCGCCCGAGTTCGACCTGCACGGGCTCGGGCTGGACTACCGCAACGGCCCGCTCGCGGTCAGCGCCGGCCTGCTCCGCGTCCCGCTCACCGGTGCCGACGGCCAGCCGTACGACGAGTACGAGGGCTCGGCCCTGCTGACCATCCGAGAGCTGACCGTCTCCGCGCTCGGCGCGTACGCCTACGTCGGCGGCTACCCCTCGCTGTTCGTGTACGCGTTCCTGGACTACCCGATCGGCGGCCCGGCCTTCTTCCAGGTCACCGGAGTCGCCGCCGGATTCGGCTACAACCGCCGGCTACGCGTCCCGGCGATCGACCAGATCGCCCAGTTCCCGCTGGTCAGCAAGGTGATGTCGGAAAGCTCCGGCCCGGCGCCGGCGCCGGACCCGATCACCGAGTTGAGCACCCTGCGCCCGTACCTCACCCCGTCCGAGGGCGACCAGTTCCTCGCGGTCGGGATCAGGTTCACCTCGTTCAAGCAGATCGACTCGTTCGCGCTGCTCACCCTCATGTTCGGCCAGCGCTTCGAGATCGACATCCTCGGACTGTCGACCATGAAGGTGCCGGCCGCGCCGGACGTGCCGCCGATCGCCGAGATCCAGATGGCGGTCAAGGCCAGCTTCATCCCGGACGAGGGCTTTCTCGGCGTGGCCGCCCAGCTCACCTCGGCCTCGTACCTGTTCTCCCGCGACTGTCATCTCAGCGGCGGCTTCGCCTTCTACAGCTGGTTCAGCGGTACGCACGGCGGCGACTTCGTGGTGACCGTCGGCGGCTACCGCCCCGGCTTCGTCCCGCCGGCCCACTATCCGGTGGTGCCCCGGCTGGGCTTCAACTGGCAGATCGACAGTGCGGTGTCGGTCAAGGGGGACGCCTACTTCGCGCTCACCCCGTCGGTGCTGATGGCCGGCGGGCACCTGGCGGCCACCTGGAACAGCGGCAACCTCAGCGCCTGGTTCACCGCCGGGGTGGACTTCCTGATCGGCTGGCAGCCGTACCACTACGAGGCGAGCCTGTACGTCGGCATCGGGGTGCGGTACACGTACCACTTCTTCGGCACCCACACCCTCTCCGTCGACGTCGGCGCCGACCTCTCCATCTGGGGGCCGGAGTTCTCCGGCCGGGCCCGGGTGCACCTGTCCGTCATCAGCTTCGAGGTCTCGTTCGGCGCCGGCGCCGACCAACGCCCGGCACCGATCGACTGGCCGGCGTTCCAGGCCGCGTTCCTGCCCGCCGACTCCGCCGAGCAGCCGATCTGCACCCTCGCGGTGCGGGACGGGCTGGTCCGCGCCGGGGACGGAGACGTCGACTGGGTGCTCAGCCCGCGCAGGTTCACCCTGGTCACCGATTCCGTGGTGCCGGCCAAGACGTACGACGTCGGGGCCGGTCGGATCGACGGCGCGGTACCGGCCGCCACCTTCGGAATCGCGCCGATGGACGTACCCGCGACCCAGTTCGGCTCGACCCACGCCGTCACCATCACCCGGGACAGCACCGACGTGACGAACCTGTTCGCCTTCGAGCCTGTGCCCAAGCGGGTTCCCCGCGCGCTGTGGGGGGAGTCGGTCACCACCCGGGCCGACCCCGACCCGCTGATCGCGGACAGCCTCGCCGGCTTCGCGATCACGCCGATCGCCCCGGTGCTACCCGCCGTGGACCCGCCGCAGAGCATCCCGGACAGCCAGGCCGGATACAGCACGGAACAGATCGACCAGGCCTTCGGCCTGGTGGACGAGAAGGTCTTCCGGCCCGCCGCGGAACAGGGCCGGGACGCCGTCGGCCGCGCACTCGGCAGCACCGGACGCGACACCCTGCTGGCCGACCTCGACATCGACGAGCAGCTCACGGTCGGCGGCCCTACCGCCGCTGCCTTCCTCGTCGCGCCGCTGGTCGGCAATCTGATCGGGCAGTGAAGGGAAACGGCATGACCAACGAGACCCGCTTCGTCTCCACCCACCGGCCCGCGCCGCAACTGCGCGACGGCACCTACACCGTGACGGTCCGGCAGGACCTGACCATCCGTGGCCAGGCCAGAGGGGTGCGGGCCGTCAGCAGGCGGTTCGTCGTCGCGGGCGACCACCGGGCCCTGGCCCCGGAGGACGTGGTGTCGGTCTTCCCACCGGAGGGCAGCCTGGGCGACCACGCGAACGTGCTGCCGCACGTGCTGCTGGGCCGGGGCACGCTGCCCTGGGAACAGACCGGCGGCGACGACACCTCCGATCTGCCCTGGCTGGCGCTGCTGCTCTTCGACGAGGACGACCAGGTCGACACGAGGGTGCTCACCCTGGCCGAGATCGCCGCGCTGCCCGGGTTCGGCGACGAACCGCCGATGGTCGGGCAGCGCGACGACGACCGTGCGGTGGTGCTCGGCGTGCCGCGCGACCGGCTGGCGGAACTGATCCCGACCGCCGCCGAACTGTCCCTGCTCACCCATGTACGGCAGAAGGTGGTGGCCGGCCGTGCCGAGGGTGCCGAGTTGGCGGCGGTGCTGAGTGCCCGGTTGCCGACGGCGGGGCGGACCAGCACCGCGCATCTCGTGTCGGTGGCCGGCCGTTACCGCGACGGCGGGTTCGCCCTCGGCACCGGTGACGTGGTCCACCTGATCTCCTTGAAGAGTTGGCGGTTCGCCTGCGTCCAGGACGGCCCCGGCTTCGCCGGCTTCGCCGAATCGCTGGACCGCACCCCGGCCACGGTGAGCCTGCCCGCCCGTGGGCGGCCCTCCGTCGATCCGTACCTCACCCGGGGGTTCGTCCCGCTCCCGCACCGCCTGCGCCAGGCCGAGCGCACCGTGTCCTGGTACCACGGGCCGCTCAGCCCGCAGCGCTCCGCCGGCCCAGGCCCGACCGACCTGCTGCCGGTCCGGGCCGCCGACGCGCTGCTGCGGGTCGACCCGGACAACGGCATGATCGACGTTTCGTACGCCTCGGCGTGGCAGCTCGGACGGCTGCTCGCGCTGCGCAGCAAGCGGTTCTCGACCGGGTACGGGAACTGGCGGCAGGCCCGGCGGCGGGCGCACCACGCCGACGGGCAGGTCACCCCGGTACCCGTGCTGAGCGCCACCGGCGCCGCCGACCCGGCCCCGCCCGAGGTCGTCGACACCTGGCTCGCCGACCTCAACCGCCTCACCGACGTACCGTTCAACTACCTGGTACCCGATGAGCGGATGCTGCCGGCGGAGTCGCTGCGCTTCTTCCACCTCGACCCGTGGTGGATCAGGTGCCTGCTCGACGGCGCGCTCAGCCTCGGCCGGGTCACCGCGGGGGACGTCGCCTACGACCGGGAACACCTCGCCGACCTGGGCGCTCCGCGCTATCCGATGGTCAGCGGTTTCCTGATCCGCTCCGCCCTGGTCTCCGGCTTTCCCGGCATGCTGATCGACGGGTACGACGTGCCGGTGCCGGAGAACGGCGACCTGACCGGCCTGACCCCGATGACCGCGTTGCCCGCCCGGCGGTTGAGCGAGACCGTGCTGCTCTGCCTGTTCCTGGGGGACGTCAGCACGCTGCACCTGCACCTGCGACCGGAGACCCTGCACTTCGGCGTCGACCACGACCCGCACGCCCCGACCGGCTGGCGCAAGCTGCTGCGCGACGACACGGGCAAGCTGAAGAAGGGACGTGGTGTCCCCGTGGGGTGGCGCCGGATCACCCGCGCCGGGACCGCCCGGCCGGTCGAGCAGGTCGTGGACGTGGCCGCGCTGGCCGGCGACATCGGTGGCCCGATGAACCCGGCCCGGTTCGCCAAGGAGATGATCGAGGGCGTGCCCAGCGTGCTGTTCCGCCGCTCCTGAACGGTCCGCTCCACCGCATGGCCCGACGACGGTGGTGGCGGCCGACTCCCGCGCACCGCAACCGGATCACAACCGCCGGTTGGTTCACTCCGCGACACCGGCGGCGGACCGCCGGGGTGAGAGAGCTGGAGGCTGAATTGTCCGAGAAACTGCGCAGGATCGCCCTCGGTGCCGGCCTGTCACTGACGGTGGGTGTGGTGCACCTGCTCTGGGCCGTCGCCCCGGCCCACGCCTCGGGCGGCACGGTGCAGGTGAGCGGATCGACGGTGTCCTACGTCGCCCCGACGGGTGTCGCCAACGACGTGACGGCGGAGTCGGTCGACGGCGGTGTCGCGATCACCGACACCGGGTCGCCGGTGGTGCCGGGCGTCGGCTGCGTGTCGGTCACCAGCAACCGGGTGACCTGCCAGGTGACCGGGGCGGTGACCGTCGCGATCTGGACCGGGGACCTGGCCGACGAGGTGCACGTCACGGCCGCCGTGATGCTCGCCAGGATCAACCTTGGGGCCGGCGACGACCTGGTCGAGCTGCAGGGGGTTCGCGGCACGGCGGTCTACGGGATGGACGGCGACGACGTCGTGTACGGCAGCGAAGCCGGCGACACCATCGACGGCGGCAGCGGCGACGACCGGCTCTACGGTCTCGGCAACGCCGACATCCTGCTCGGCGGAGCGGGGGCCGACCTGATGTCCGGCGGCACCGGCACCGACACCGTCACCTACGCCGACCACGCGGTGTCGGTCAGCGCCGACGCGGACGGCGTGGCCGGGGACGACGGTGCGGCACTGGAGGGTGACACCATCCGCGCCGACGTCGAGAAGATCGTCGGCGGCGGCGGTGCCGACCTGCTCGTCGGCACCGGAGGGTCGGACGTCCTGGTCGGTGGCGCGGGGGACGACACGCTCGTCGGCGGCGGTGGGGACGACCTCATCCTCGGTGAGGCCGGGGCCGACACTGTCTTCGGCGACCAGTCGCCCCGCGTGCTCGGCCCGGTCGGGCGGGACGTCTGCGAACTCGGTCCGGGTGGCGGCACCGCCTCCGGCTGCGAGGTCGTCCGCTGATCGGGGGAGCAGCCCACGGCTGACTGCCCGGCGCAGCGGTCGACGTCGGACGGATTTCGGACGGCCGCTTTGCCCGCGGCGTCCCGTCGTGCTCTCCTCCTCCCCGGGGGAGGGGGCGCGATGGCCGCAGAGGTTGGGCCGACGGTGTTGGCAGAGGTCCGGTTGCTCGGACCGCTGGAGGTGACCACGGGTGCCGGTGGCCGGGTCGGGCTGGGCGGGCCCCGGCAGCGGACCCTGCTCGGGCTGCTGGCCCTGCGCGCCCCGGACGTCGTCTCCCGGGCCCAGTTGATCGATGGGATCTGGGACGAGGAACCGCCCGCCTCGGCGACCAAGACGCTGCACGCCCACGTGGCCCATCTGCGCCGGGCGCTGACCGCCGCAGGCCTGCCCGAGCTGATCACCACCCGACCACCCGGGTACGCCCTGGCCGCAGGCGAGACCGACGCTCGGCGCTTCGAGGCACTGGCCCGACGGGGCAACCGGGCCCTGCGCTCCGGCACGACCACCGAGGCGGCCGAACTGCTCCGGGCCGGCCTGCGGTTGTGGCGGGGCGACGTCCTGGCCGACTGCCCGATCGGCGAGTGGGCCCGGGCCGAGGCGGCCACCCTGCACGAGGCCCGGTGGAACGCCGTGGAGGATCTCTGCGCCGCTGAGCTGGTGCTCGGCGAGCACGCCCGGGTCGCCGCCGAGCTGGAGACCCTGGTCACCCGGGAGCCCCTGCGGGAACGACTCTGGGAACTGCTGATGACCGCGCTGCACCTGGCCGGTCGACGGGCCGACGCACTGGCCGCGTACCGGCGGGCCCGGGGTGTCCTGGTGGCGCAGCTCGGCATCGAGCCGGGCCGGCGGCTACGCGAGGTGGAGGCCGCCGTTCTGGCCGGGGAGAGCATCGCGCCCGTCGGGCCGGCCCCCGACCGACCGGCCGGCGGCGGCGCGGGCCGGGCGGCGGCGGATCCGGCACCGGACGAAGCCGGCCCGTCCGGCCGGCCGAACGTCGCCGGCCCGCCGCTGCCGGCACCACTGACCCGACTGATCGGTCGCCGAGCCGAGGTGGCCGAGATCGGCGTGCTCCTCGCCGACCACCGGCTGGTCACCCTCACCGGTATCGGGGGGTGCGGCAAGACCCGGTTGGCCCTCGCGGTCGCCGCGGAACTCAGCGCCGGGGACGACCCGGTGGTCCGGTTCGTGGAACTCGCCGGGCTCGTTGACCCGGACCGGCTGGCGGGCACCGTGGGCAACGCCCTCGGCCTGCCGGACCAGGGCGATCCGTCGCCCGTCGACGCGATGGCGCGGCAGCTACGCCGGGCCCGGCTGCTGCTGGTGCTCGACAACTGTGAACACCTCGCCACCGCCTGCGCGGCGCTGGTCGGCACCCTGCTGAGCCGCTGCCCGGGGCTGCGGGTGCTGGCGACCAGCCGGGAGACCCTCGGCCTGCCGGGGGAGCGGGCGTTCCCGGTGGCTCCGCTGGCGGTACCGACCGGCCCGTTCACCGGAGACCTCGCCGAGGCCCGCCGCTACGACGCGGTCCGGCTCTTTCTCGACCGGGCGGCCGTGCCGGTCGTGCGCGATCTGCGGGACGCCGACGCGGACGCGCTGGTGGCGATCTGTGCCGGGCTCGACGGTCTGCCACTGGCGATCGAGCTGGCGGCCACCCGCACGTCGGTGCTCACGCCCAGGGAGATCGCCGACCGGCTGCGTGAACCCGGGCTGCTCCGCACCGGCCCGGGTGGGGCCGGCCGGCCGTCAGCCCTCGACGCCGCCATGGCCTGGAGCTACCACCTGCTCAGTCCGGCCCGGCAGCGGTGGTTCCGCCGGCTCGCGGTGTTCCGGGGCGGCGGCACCCTCGACGCGGTCGAGGCGGTGGCGCCCGGTCCGGCCGAGGAGGCCATCGACGTGCTCGGTGACTTGGTCGCCAGGTCGCTGGTGGTGACCGACCGGCGCCGGGACCGGGCACGCTACCGGCTGCTGGAGACGATCCGGCACTACGCCACCGAGCGGCTCGCCGAATCCGCCGTGGAGTCCGCCGAGGCGTACCGGTGCCACGCCGTGCACTACCGGCGGCTGGCCGAGGAGGTCGACCGGCAACTGCACGGCCCGGAACTGGAGGCGCTGCTGGACCGGCTCGCGGTGGAGCACGACAACCTGGTCGCCGCGCAGGAGTGGCACCGGCGGCACGGCTCCCGCTCCGAACAGCTCCGGCTCGCCGCCGGCCTGGGGCGGTACTGCCATCTGCGCGGCCGGTACCGGGAGGGCCGGCGGTGGCTCGCCGACGCGCTCACCGGCACCGACGACGTGCCCGCGCCCGAGCTGGCCAGGGCCTGCCTCTCCGCGGCGTACCTGGCCCTCTTCGAATGCGACTACGTCGCCGCCACCGGGCACGGTGAGCGGGCGCTGGAGGTGCACCGGCAGCTCGCCGACGACAGCGGGTCCGCCCGGGCGCTGAGCCTGCTCGGCTCGGTCGATCGGGAACAGGGCCGGCTGGACCGGTCGCTGGCCCGGTACGCCGAGGCGCTGACCGTCCACCGGCTCGTCGACAACCGGCGCGGGATCGCGGACACGTTGCTGATGACCGGCTTCACCGCCTGGCTCGGCGCCGACCTGGACCGGGCCGAACCGCTCATCGAGGCGGCCCTGGCGGAGTTCCACCAGCTCGCTGACCCCGAGGGGATCGCGTCCGCCCGGGTCCACCTGGCCGCCGTGGCGTATCACCGGAGGCAGGACGCCCGCGCCCGCTGGCTGGCCGAGGACGCGTTGTCCCGGTTCCGGGAGTTCGACTTCCAGGAGGGCATCGCCTGGGCACTGAACATCGTCGGCCTGGTCGAGGCGCGCGACGGCGATCGGCTGCGGGCGGCCGAACTGCTCCGGGGCAGCCTGGAGTTGCACTGCGCGGTCGGTGACCGGTGGCGTGGCGCCAGCCTGCTGGAGTCGCTCGCCGCCGTCCTCGCCGCCGACGACCGGCATCCGGCGGCGGTCGAGTTGCTCGGCGCGGCCAGCGCCATCCGCGCCGCGATCGGGGCGCCGGTGCCGGCGCAGGAACACGCCGCGCACGCGGCCACCCTCGACCGGGTCCGTCTGGCGCTGACCGAGCGGGCCTTCTACGCCGCCTGGGCGCGTGGCGAGTCGTACCGGCTGGAGGAACTGCCGGCCCGCCTCCGCGAGCTGGTGCCCACCGGGCGGCGACCCGTGCCCAGTCGCTGACGGGCCGGGCCCCGGCGGCTGGCCGGGGCCCGGTCGGGTGCTCGGTCAGTTGCTGACCCAGGAGAGGTAGACGTCGCCGTCGCAGGTGTAGGAACCGACGTTCTTGACCGTCCAGTAGATCTCGAGCTCGCGGGTGTTGTCGGCGTTCCAGTTCTGCTTGCGCCACTGCCGGGTCACCTCGAGCTGGCAGCTCTGGGTCACGGTGGTGGCGACCGGCCGGACGTCCACGTTGTAGTACCGGGAGGTGGGCGTGTTGTTCCACCCTCCGGAGGTGCTCGAACCCGGCGCCAGCGCGGTCACGTCAGCGATCTTGTAGGCACCCGCGGAACCGACCTCGGCGTCGACGCCGGCGGCGGCGGGCGCCGGACCCGCCGCCGCGCCGAGCGCCGCCACCGCTGCGGCGGCCCCCAGCATCGCCCCGATCCGGCGGGCCTTCGTGGTCTTCAACATGTCGTTCTCCTTTGCACCGGTCCCGGGAACTTCCCGTGGGGGACTGACCCATTTCTAGGCACCGGCGGCTGCGGACCGGTTGTGATCGGGTTGCGGTCGTCCGGTCCGTCGTCGCACACGACCAGGGCCAGGAGTGGCCACCTCCTGCGGGGACCCCTCTGGCCGTCCCCGGTCAGGCCGACCACGCCCGAGCAGGACCCGGGTCATCGAGCAGCGGTCACGGACGGCTGTGCGGGCCTGCCGGGCGGCGACAGCGTGTCGGCGCCGCCGACCAGCCACTCCGGGCAGGACCGGCCGCTCGAATGGCGGTGCGTGGACCGCCGGTCCTGGCGGCTGCCCTGTCCTGCGGCACCAGTGGCACGCCGACGGCTTCACGCGAGGGCGACGCTGTCAGTCGTGTTGCCTCGTCCCACGGTGCTCCCGCGTCTCGTTATGCCGCAGGGCTTCCTCGAGTTGGTCTTCGAGGATGATGATCCGACAGGCGGCCTCCAGGGCGGTGCCCTGGTCGACCATCTCGCGGGCCCGGGCGGCCAGGCGTAGCTGGTATCGGGAGTATCGGCGGTGCCCGCCGGCGGAGCGGTGCGGGTCGATCAGTTTCGCTTCGCCCAATCGGCGCAGGAAGTCCTGCGAGGTGCCGAGCATCTCCGCGGCCCGACCAATGGTGTAGGCGGGGTAGTCCTCGTCACCGAACATGTCATCGGGGTTTTGCCCCATGTCACCTCCACGTCGAGGGCCCCGGCGCTCACGCGCCGGGGCCCAGGGTTACGGGTCAGAACACCATCTGCCGACATGACTGCCGGCTCCTCGTATCCGCACCAGCCGCAAGTGAGGGCTTTGGGTGCGAGGATCGCATAAGCGTGACCGGAGACCACCTCTCTTCGATGGACGCTGCGGTGTCCGCCCGGCCTGGGTTGACGGCCGACGGCGGGCGATCCAACGGTGTACGGCCCTCCCTTTCCTCTGTTTCCTCTTTCCCTTGCTGACGTGCGGTTCGCCGGTGTCGGAGCCCACGCGACTTCATGGCCCCGTACAAGGTGCGGCGAACATCAGCTGAAGCCCTGAGACTGCCTGGCCCCACCTGCGGTGCCCCGTCGCTCACCTTCACGTCAGGGCTGGCGTGCTTCTATCGGTGTTCGTGCGGAACGGTGAAACCGCTCCCGTTCCTCGCTGCCCGTCGTGGCACCACGGCCGGGCGGTCCGTCTGCGTCTTTGGTGATTCTTTGCTCTCGACGGGAGTAAGGCTATCCCGCACCACTAGGAATGTCTAGCTGGTTCGACATAGATTTTCTCCCCGGACATCGGCAGGCTCGGCGGCTGGGCAGGGCTGTGCGGCAGGGCTGTCAGGGAAGGCCGGTGGGTGGCGCGGTCGGTGCACGGCGGGTCAACATCTCGCGACGAAGAGTGCGCAGAATGGCTGAGGCCCTGGCGGACCTGGCGCTACGGGGTCGCGGTGAGAACCTTCGTGACCGATTCCAGAAAGCGGACCGCCTTCGTGCGCGACTTCGTCGCGGCGTGGGTCAAGGGGATGAAACCTCGACCGGTTCGACCTCGCCTGATCCTGACGTTCCGGGGCGGCCGGCACGCGCCGGCCGACCCGACGTCCTCGGTTCGCCGATCCGAGCGCAGAACCCGGTTCCTGTCAGCGGTGCAGGAGCGTGTGGCCGACGGTGTACGCCTTGAGGTCCGAGCCGGTCCACCGGGCGACCGGCCTCAGGCCGGTGGCCGCAGATCCGGCGGCGGGACGTCGCGCGCCGTAGTAAAGATCCAGTTCGACCACCAGCCCGCCGTCGCCGTCGCGGGCGGTCCCGGTGAGCATGTCGAGAGGGCCGGTGCCGTCGAGATTGAGGATCGCGGTCGCCTCACCGAAGTAGTCATTCGCCGCTACCGGGCCGAGATCGGTCACCCGCTTGAGTCGCCACGACGGAGCCTGCGTCAGCATGACCGAGCCGGCACCCGTCAGCCCCTCGGCGGTACCAGGAAGGAGGAAAACCGCTCCCGCGTCCCTCACTCCGCCCACGTCGTAACCTGTCGCCCCGGTGAGCACATCGGCACGCCCGTCGCCGGTCACGTCCCCGGTCGACAGGGCACCGCCGAAGTGCGCGTGCGGCGAGTCGCCCTCGACGTGGACGTTCGGATCGCCGGGGACCCCCGGGGTCTCCATGCTGATCCTTCTGGCTCGCGCGACGTCCAGGCCCGCTGGGGTGCCCGGAACATAGACGATGTAGCCCACCCAGCTACGGGGGGCACCCGCGACCAGATCGCCGTCCCCGTCGCCGTCGATGTCGGCGATGGACAGTACGTCGCCCAGAGCGCCGACGCCCAGGCCGGCCCCGGTGAAGGAGGTCACTGCGGTGGTCGTGATCCCGCTGGGACCGCCCGGCAGCAGCATGACGAGGCCGCCCTCGATCGGTCCGCCGGACCCACCCTCCTCCGGCGCACCGACAGCGAGGTCGTCGTACCCGTCCCCGGTCACGTCGCCGACGGCGACCGCAGAGCCGAACGTGTCGATCGACTCGGCGTCGCTCGGGACGCCGGGGGTGTCCTGGGTGAACAGTTGGGCGCCGGCGGTCGTGAGCCCCGTCGGGCTGCCGTGCAGAACGGTGACAGAGCCCGTTGACGCCGCCCCGTTGACCGTCTCACCCGGGGATCCGACGGCGAGGTCGTCCAGGCCGTCGCCGTTGACGTCCCCGGTGGCGAGCGCGGCCCCGAACTTGTCGTACCCGGCCATGTCGCCCGGTACGCCGTCGGTGTCCTGGGTGAGGTGCTGCGGCTGGTCGAGACGGAGGCCGGTGGCGCCGCCGTAGAAGATCCAGACCCCACCGCCGAAGGCGACGCCGGAGGGCGCCACCTCGCCGCGGTTGCCGATCACGAGGTCGGCGTAACCGTCACCGTTGAAGTCGCCGGACGTCAACGTGTCGCCGAAGTTCGGCCGGGTGGGGGACGTGACCGGTGCGGCGATGTAGTCACGTTGCGGCAGGCCGGAGTAGGTGACGACGACCCCGTAGCCACCCTGGTAAAGGTAGGCCCCCACGACCATCTCGTCCTTGCCGTCGCGGTCGAGGTCCATGGGTGACGTCGCGGCGTTGGCGGCGAGTTTCGTGGCCACCTTGCCCGGCGTGCCGACGCGCTGGACGACCACTCCGGCGCTGTCCCGGGTGACCTTGGCCGGGCGTGGCTTGGGCGGCGCTGCGGCGGCGGCTGCGGACAGCGGTCCCACGAGCGCCGCGACGCAGACGGACACCGCGCACCAGCGCATTCGAACGCCCATGACCTTCTCCCCCCGTTGTCCAGCGGGGAACATGATGCCAGGACCGTTACCCGGGCGGCTCCCCTGTCCGGTGGATGTCCGATGCGCCGCGGTGTCCCTGCGGAGGCGGAGCTGACTCGGTGCCCCCACTCCGGCCGCCGCGATTGTGCCGTAGCGGCGAACCCAGGCGAGCAGTTCCGCGGTGGCCGTACCCGCGCCGGGCGGCATGGTGACAGTGCTTCATAGACCGACTAGCCTCGTCTCCCCAACCACCCTGACATGGGAAATGCGTGAAGATCACACGAGGAATCAGTGGCGCCGTCGTAGGAGTTCTGTCGCTGCTGAGCATGGCCGCCGCCTCAGCGAGCGCAGCCAGCGAGTCGAATCCTCAGTCCGAGCCGGTTCGATCACCACGGGCTGCTGACGTCCTCGTCGCAACGGACACCCGGAACCAACCTCGCGAGCATCCGCCGGCGGCGAGGGCGGCGAGGGCGAAGGCGGCGACCGAGGCTGCGTCACGAAGGACCACCCTCGGACAGGTCAAGGCGGCCGTGCCGCCGGTCACGGCGCCCGCCGCCGGCCGTGCGAAGCCCAGGTTCGACCTGGACGGTGACGGCAGGGACGAGCTGGTCGTAGGCGGCTCCGCGAGTCCGGGCGGGTTCGTCCTGCACGTTCGGTATTCCGGTCTCGCCCGCCGGGAGGTTCTGACCGCGCCCGCCATCGCGGAGCCCAGGCACTATCTGGTGCCCAGTTTCACTGCTGGTGACTTCAACGGTGACGGCTTCCAGGACCTCGCAGTGGCGAGCTCCCGGATGCTCGGCCAAGGCGTCTTCGAACATGGGATCTTCGTCTACGACGGCGGCTCCGACGGGCTTGATCGCAGCAATGTCAGGTATCTGCCGGATCTGCACGTCGGTGCCATCGCCTCGGGTGACCTCAACAACGACGGCAGAGACGAACTCGCCGTCAGCGATGGTGGCGCGACTCTGGACCGCGACGGCCCGTTCCGGGGCTCGGTGACCGTGCTGCCGGGCACCGAGGACGGTCCCACCAAGGACGGCTCGGTGGAGGTCCGTCAGGTGGTGGCCCGCTGGCAGGGCCTGGCGGAGGAGGATTTCGGCAACCAGTTGGCTATCGGTGACTTCACCGGCGACGGATACGACGATCTCGTCGTGAGCGGATTCCGGCGCGGCACGCACGAATTCGATTCGCACGGCATGGTGACGCTCTTCCCCGGCTCGGTACGCGGGCCGAGCGTTGTCGACGTCACGAAGATCGAGGGCCAGCTCGACACCCCCGGCGATACCCTTCCGGTCGATGTAATGGTGATGTCGGATCTGGACCAGGACGGCCGTGCGGACCTCGTCCTCGGCCTTCCCCGCACCTCGGGCGGCAAGGTCGTCCATCTTCGCGGTGCCAGCTCCGGGCTCACCTGGGCAGGGCACCGGACGATCGACCAGGACACCCCGGGGGTGCCCGGTCAACCGGACGACGACCCGACCGGCGGCAGCTTCGGCTACTCGCTCGCCACCGGCGACGCCACCGGCGACGGCATACCGGACCTGCTGGTCGGCGCGATGACGATGACCGTGGGAACGGTGGTGGACGCCGGCTCGGTGACGCTGATTCCCGGCACGGCGTCAGGCCCGACCGGGGCAGGCTCGTTCGTCTACACCCAGAACGCCATGGGCTCGCTCCGCCGGGTCGCCCCGCGAGCCCGGTCCGCCGACGCGGCCAGCGCCGTCAATGATCGACCGGAACCCAACGACTACCTCGGGTCGTCCGTGGCGATTCTCGATCTGGACGGCACCGGCCCGCTCGAGATGCTCGCCGAGTCGAAGTACGAGGACATGTGGGAGCAGGCCCCCGGCGAGCCCTATGGCCTCATCACGACTCTGCGACTCGTAGGCCCCAGGAATTTCCGCGGCGTTCCGTCGCCGGACCGGCTTCGCCTGGTGTCGGTGCAGCAACAGCGGCCGGCGGACTTCGCGGATGCCGATGTGCGGACCATCCACTTCGGGTATCGCCTGCTGGGCGGTTGAGCGGCGGAGAGGGCTGGGCCAGCCGGCGCCGGGGCGCCGGCTGGCCCGGTCAGTCTGCAGAGGAACCGAGCTGTCGTGCCTCGGCGATGGCCGCCTCGACGGACTGGCGGGTGACGCCGGTGCGTTGGACGACCAGCGTCAGGACCTGCCGGATGCTCTCCAAAGCCGACAGCAGCGGACCGGGTTGCCCGCCCTGGAGCACCATGGTGGCGAGTTGCCGGGTCTCGCCGAGCTGACCGATGGTCCTGGTCGTGGTGTCGCGGACACCGTCGACGGCGTTCCGCACGGGGGTGAGCCCGGCGATGGTCTCCTGCGGGGTGGCCCGGTGGGGGACCGCCGCCGTGGTCTTCGTCGCCTCGCCCAGGGATGTGGCCAGCCCGTTCAGGACACCCTGGATTTCCGAGACCGCGGCCTGTACCCGGGTCATGCCGGCCGCGACGGCGGCGAAGCCGGCGCCGGCGGCACGCAGGGCCACCTCCTGCGCCTGCTTGTGGGCGGCGGCGGCCAGCCCTTGTGCACGCTCGACGCCGGTGGTCAGCGCCCGCAGCTCACCGGTGATCTTTTCGACGTGCGACACGGCGGGCTTCTCTCGATCGGGGGCGGCGAAGAGGTCGGTACCTCGACCGTACCGATCAGCCGCCGCCCCCGCTGTCCGCCGGAGGACCCCCCGGGTGCTGATGCTGGACGTCAGCGGCGGTAGAGGTCAATCCGGTCAGCCGGGCCGGGCCGCCCGTGGCAACGCCGGAATCAGCGCGGAACTCCGGACGGACCGAGGTTCCCGACCGGGCGGACCGGTGGCTCGACCGTGGGTCCCCGGCCCCTGACCTGCCGCGCGGCGCATCCCCGTACCCGATCCCGCTGGCATACTCGCCAGCCATGGTGCTGTCACGTGGCTGGGCCCTCTTCCTTGTCGGGGTCGGCGTCTGGACCTGGGTGATCTGGCCCCGGTTCGCCGTCGCCATCTGGCACGACCCGCGCTCCTGGGCGGGCGGAACGGTGGGTGAGGGGACACCGACCGGCTTCCTGTGGGTGCACGCACTGCTGATCGCGGCGTCACTGGCGATCGGCACCACCGTGGGCTTCCTGGGCGTACGGGGCTGGCGAGCGGCCCGCCGTCGGACCAATCGCCCGTGAGCTGCCCGTATTCCCGATCGCAGATGGTGTGACGCGGGACGCCGACGGCGGATTTGACGATCAAACCCCGGACGCGTAACTTTCTCTCTGTCAGCGCGGAACGGACGAAACAGGGCGAAAGACCTGTAGGCCGGAGCGGGACAGGCAGCCGGCGCCGAGGGACCACGGTCCCCTGGAGCCGAGCCGGGCGGGGCCCAACGAGTTTGCCGCGAGGCGGATTTGGAGCGGCGGAACCGACCGGCTAAGGTTGACGACCGGCAGGGAACTGGGCGGGACCGCGGGAGATCGCGACGGCCAGCCTGCCAAATCCGATGATCACGAGCAGTGGTTCGCCGCTGCGCGGGAACACTCGGTGCGATACCCGTACGAAGCACGACAGACCGGGATACACGGTTTGACACGGCAGAGACGGTGAGGTAACGTAGTAAAAGTGCCCGGCGCGAGAGCGGCGGGTGCGGGTACGGAAATGCCCCGGACGGGGCCCTCCTGGTGGGGTGTTCGGATGGTGTGTGGTTGTTCTTTGAGAACTCAACAGGGTGCTTGATAAGCCAGTGCCAATTATGATTTATACCCGGGCTGGTTGGGGCTTTAGGG